>CAIYEN010000039.1 GCA_903925205.1 uncultured Opitutia bacterium
GGCGTCGGGCTTAGCCTTGGAATCGGTCTTGGCGACTGGCTCTGCGGGTTTGGCTGGCTCTTCGACCATTGGCTTCGCGGGTTCCGCGGGCTTCGCCGGCTCCTCGACCTTGGCGACGGGTTCCGCGGGCTTCGCCGGCTCCTCGACCTTGGCGACGGGCTCAGCCGGCTTGGTCGGCTCTTCCGCCTTGGCCACGGGCTCGGCGGGCTTAGTCGGCTCGGCGGGCTTCACTGGCTCTTCGACCTTCGCGACGGGGGCAGCCGGCTTGATCGGCTCAGGGGCCTGGGCGACAACGCTTCCACGTGTGTTGGAAAACGTAGCCGAGAAAGTCGGGAGGAAGAATAAGATGGCGACGGCACCGACGATGGCACCGAGCAAGAAGACCATCAGGTAGCGAAGAAAAGCGAGCATTGGTCTATAACGTATTAGGAACCCGCCTTAATTTCAATCACATCGTGCGGGGCGGCCTCACGCTGGCCGGCGGGTGTCACCCGAATGTAGCGGGCATTGGCCCGATGTTCCTTCAAATTACTGGCGCCGAGGTAGCCGAGGCCGCTCTGAACGCCGCCCGCGAGGGTGCCGAGCACCTGATCAACGGTCCCGGAAACTTCTTTCAGCGCTTCGATGCCTTCGGCCGCTACCTTATTGAATTTGCCAGCCGCGGAATGGCCATAGCGGGAAGCGGACCCCTTCCGCATGGCTTCGTGCGAACCCATGCCGCGGTATTCCTTATAGGTCTTACCGTTAATCTCCATCAACTTACCAGGAGCTTCGCGGCTACCAGCGAGGAGGCCACCGAGGATAACGACGTCGGCGAGGGTGAGCGCCTTGACGATATCACCGCTCTTGGTGATGCCGCCGTCGGCGATAATCCGGACGCCCTTCCGCTTGGCCGCCTGCGAGGCGACGTACAAAGCGGTGAGCTGCGGGATGCCCACGCCCGCCACGATGCGGGTCGTGCAAATGGATCCGGGGCCTTGGCCAATCTTGACGGCATCAACGCCGGCATCGGCGAGGAAAGCCACGCCGTCGCCACTCGTCACGTTGCCAGCGATGAGGGTGATATCCTTGTGCTGCTTACGCAGCAGGCGGATGGCGTCGCCCACGCCCTTCGTGTGGCCATGCGCAGTCGAAACGGCGAGGGCATCGGCGCCTTCGGCGACCAAGGCAGCGGTGTGCGCCAGGAAACGCTCCCGGTCAATTTCGCCCTCGGGGGTGCGCGGAACCGAGACGGCCACCCCGACACGGAGACGGAAATCGACGTCGCGGGTCGGGCGTACATGCGCACGAGATTCTTCAGAGATACGTTCGATGTCACTCAGCGTAAATAAGCCGCGCAGGCGATTCTTGGCGTCGACGACGAGGAGCTTGTTCTGGCCGACATGTTCGGAGAAGAGGCGGTCCGCCTTGGCGATGGGATCCTTGCCGAGGTCTTTCTCGAAGACCGAGAAGACCTTGTCGCGCGGGATCATGACTTCGGCGACCTTGCGCTGGCCATGGCGTTCCTTAACGGCGCTGCCGGGCAAGAGACCCAGGAGGGTGTTATCGCGACCGACGACTGGGAAAGTACTGAAAGCCAGCCCATCGGCCTCGATGCGATGCAGGACTTCGGCGATGGTGTGCTCGGGAGAGACCACGGCCGGGTCGCCGATCATCCCGTGAATGTGGTTCTTCACGCGACGGACCTCCGCCACCTGCTCCTCTTGCTTCATATTGTAGTGCAAGAGCCCGAGCCCGCCGTTCAGCGCCATCGCGATGGCCATGCGGTGTTCCGTGACCGTGTCCATGTCCGACGACAAGATCGGCAGGGATAACGACAGGGCATCGGAGAGTGCGGAGTCCAGGCGCGTCATGCGCGGCAAGACTTCGGAGTAGCGGGTCGCCAAGGAGACGTCGTCGTAGGTCAGGCCCAGCCCCGCGTTGGCCAAGAAGAACTTGTCCGCGGAGAGGTAAAAGCGTTCGTCGAGGGAAACGCGGCCCTTGTTTTTAGAGGAGGCCATAGCAGGTCGGTTTCCCCAAAGGGTGTTAGGGAGACCCCCGCAGGCTGGCAATTTGTTTTTGCGGCGAAGGGTTATTTAAGGAACGATCGGCCTATGAATGACGGCAAATTCGAGTTCAAGCGGGTGCGACGTCGCTTTCGGCGTCCCTTGCGGACGGGCATGGGCCCCGTCGAAGCCGTCGAACGTATCCTGATTCAGACCCAGACCGAGCATGGGTCCGGCTATGGAGAGATTGCCCCCTGGCCAGGCTTCCCGACCGAAACGACCGATACGGCCATCGAAGTCCTCCGTTCCGCGCAAGGGAGTCTATCCCATCTCACCGCCGTGGTCGCCGCCACGCGCCAGTTACCGTGCCTCGCGGCCGCCCTGAGCTCTTGTCGTCACTGGGATACCATCGCCGCGTTCGGGGGTCACCTCCCCTGTGCCGGTTTGCTTTCCGACGACCCCGCGGACTTTAGCAAGAAATCCGCGGAAGGCTTCCGCACGCTCAAGGTGAAGGTCCTACCTGAAACCACCATCGACGCGATCCGCAGTTTACTCGGACGCTTTGACGGGACTCTCCGCTTGGATGCCAACGCGTCCCTCGACCTCGCGGCGGCGCGCACTTGGCTGGAATTTGTCCGGAGCGAACCGCGTATCCAATTCCTGGAACAACCTCTCGCCGTGGGGCATGCGGGCTACGCTTCGCTCGGCTCCGAGAAGGTCGCCCTCGACGAATCATTCCTGACACCCGTGGGGTTGGAATGGGACGGCCCAGTCGTCGTGAAACCGCTCCTCGTGGGTGACTGGGACCAGTTCCTCGCTTGGCGCCAAGCGGAGCCCGCCCGCGACGCGACTTACTCATCCTGCTTCGAGACCGCGATTGGTCGACAAGGCGCACTCTGGTTAGCGGCCCAAGACCGCGTCACGACCGCGGTGGGCTTCGACACCTTGGGCCGCTTCGAGATGGACGGACGCGACCGGCACATGAGCGGGCCCGAAGCCCGCGGGTCCCTCGATATCCGTTGGGACCAATTCTGGCGCGACCTCGCATGAACGCCGTCGCCATTTTTCATCGCGACCACGGCGCTTACCTGGCTGAAATCGCGGCCGCTTGGGGGGCCGAGCAGCCCGTCTTCTTGGGCAACCCACAGTGGGGCCCCGAAGAAATGGCGGCCGCCGCCCGCCTTATTCCGGCGGGCACGCGCGTCGTCGGTGCTGACTTCACGCCGCTGGGACCGGCCCCCGCGGATTGGCCCGCCAGCGGGCGCGGCCACACCATGATTCCGACGGGCGGCACGGGCGGCACCGTGAAGTTTGCGGTGCATGACGCTCGGTCGCTCGCCGCCGCGGTGCGCGCCTTGGGCGACTTCCTCGGCGCGCGCGGGCTTGCGCCGACGATGCATACGGTGACCTTGACGCCGCCGTGGCACGTCAGCGGCCTGATGCCGTTCGTGCGGGCGGCGCTGACGGGCGGACGCCACCTAGTACTCGATGGACGCTTCCCCGCGGGCGCCCCGCTGCCCGCGGTGAAGTTGCCGACGGACGGGACGCGCATCGCCTCCCTCGTGCCAGCGCAACTACTCCGGATACTCACAGATCCCGCCGGCGAAGCTTGGCTCAAACGCTTCCACGTCGTGCTCCTCGGTGGCTCGGCGGTGCCCCCGGCTTGTCTCCGCGAAATTCGCGACCGACGTCTGCCCGTCTTTCTGACCTATGGGATGACCGAAACGGCCGCCGCCTGCGCGGTGTGTCCGCCCGAAACGATTTGGAAGAATCAACCGCCGCGCGGGGTGCCGTTACCGAGCGTCCATTTCGGACTCGCGGGGGACATCCTGACCGTCGCCACACCGGCGCTCGCCCAAGCGATGTGGCCCAACGAAACCCTGACGCAAAACGGCTACCGCACCCAAGACCGCGCCGAGCTTGGCGCCGACGGCACCGTCCGTATCCTGGGCCGGGCGGATCGGGTCATCGTCTCGGGCGGAGAAAAAATCGACCCCAGCCGGGTGGAAAGCCTCTTTGCCGCGACGGCCGTGACACACGTGTTGGGCGTGCCCGATCCGCAATGGGGCGAGCGCGTGGTCGCGTTAGTCCTCGGTGCGATTGAGCTGGAGCCCGCCCTCCGGCGCTTAGCCGAGCGACTCGAGCCCGCGGCGCGACCCAAACAATACGTCTTCGTTGCCGAGGTCCCCACCGATGCCCGGGGTAAATTAGACCGCCCCGCCGCCCGGCGTCTTTTTGACGCTTAAGCGCGGACGGCTTTCCACACGCGGAGGCAAGATTCTACGAGCGCGGGGAAATCCGCCAACGGGACCTGCGAGGGTCCATCCGAAATCGCCTTCGCGGGATTCGGGTGCGTTTCCATGAAGAGGCCATCCGCACCGGCGGCGAGGGCCGCCTTCGCGAGCACCGGAACGTATTCACGCTGACCACCCGAAGAACCGCCGGCGGCGCCCGGAAGCTGCACCGCATGCGTGGCGTCCATGATCGTCGGGTGACCAAAGCCAGCCATGATCGGGAAGGAGCGCATGTCGACGACCAGGTTCTGGTAGCCGAAGGTGGTCCCGCGGTCGGTCTGCCAAATCTCGGCGGCCTGTGCGCCTTCCAACTTATCGACGACGAATCGCATCTCGAACGGGGAGAGGAACTGGCCCTTCTTCACGTTGACGACCTTGCCGGTCTTGGCGGCGGCGACGAGGAGGTCGGTCTGGCGGCACATGAACGCCGGCACCTGCAGGACGTCGACGACCTTGCCGACGGCTTCGCACTGCTCCGGACCATGGATGTCGGTAAGGACGTTGAAGCCGAAATCCTTCTTCACCATCGCCAGCAGTTCGAGGCCCGCCTGCATCCCCGGACCGCGGTCCCCGGCAAGCGAGGTGCGGTTGGCCTTATCGTAGGACCCCTTAAAGATGATGTTCAGCTCCGGGTGCTTGGCCGCCAAGGCCTTCAACTCCGTGGCGACGGTCCGGCAGTTGGACTCGGACTCCAAAGAGCAAGGGCCAGCGATGAGGAGGAGGCGGCGTTTGTCGTGCAGCATGCCTCTCTAATAGGAGAGCAAACCCCGGCAGGGCGAGCCGTAACCCGCCGTCAGCGGCCCAGCCACTTCAAGACCTCGGCCAAAGAACGGGTGTTCAGCACTTGCTCCTTGGTCAGCCAACCCTTGCGGGCGATGCGCACGCCGTGGGCGGCGAAAGCCAGCTGGTCGATATCATGGGCGTCCGGGTTAATGGACGTCAGCACGCCCTTCTCCGCCGCCCGCCGCCACCAGCGCCAATCCATGTCGAGGCGCCAAGGGTTCGCATTCAATTCAATGATCGTGTCATTCGCCGCCGCCGCGTCGATGACCTTGGCGACATCCAAGTCGTACGGCTCGCGCTTGTTCAGCAAGCGGCCCGTGAGGTGGCCGACCATGTCCACGTGCTCATTCTCGATGGCCTTGATGATGCGGGCGGTTTGCGCGTCGCGGTCGAGGCCGAAGCGGTTGTGCACCGAGGCCACGACGAAATCGAGCTGGCCGAGGACGTCATTAGCGAAATCGAGTTCCCCTTCGCCGAGGATATCGACTTCGCTGCCCGTCAGCACACGCACCTTAAAGCGTCCCGAGGCATTGAGCTGAGCGACCGCTTCGAGCTGACGGAATAAACGCTCCTCATCGAGACCGCGCGCCTGGAAACTGGACTTGGAGTGATCTGAGATGCCGAGGTAGTCCCAGCCGAGTTTTTCGGCGGCGGCGGCCATTTGCTCCAACGTGTGGTCGCCGTCGGATTCCGTCGTGTGGTTATGAAAGACCCCGCGGAGGTCGGTGAATTCGACGAGTTCGGGCAACTGGCCCTTCTCGCCGGCTTCGATCTCGCCATTGCCTTCGCGGAGTTCGGGCGGGATCCAGGGCAGGCCCAAGGCGGCGAAAACCTCGGCTTCATCCTTGGCGCCGGGCGCGACGGCCGGGCCGCCTTCGAGGGACTTGAAGCCCCACTCGCTCATGCTGAGGCCTCGCGACAGTGCGCGGTGCCGCATGGCGACGTTATGCTCCTTGGAGCCCGTGAAGTGATGCAGCGCGAAATAGAACTGCTCGAGCGGGACGACGCGGAGGTCGGCCTGCAAGCCACTTTCGAAACGGACACTCGACTTGGTTTCGCCCTGGGCGGTGACCTCCTTCACGCCGGGATAGGCGACAAACCACGCCATGATTGGGGCGGGGTCGGATGACGCGACGAGGAAGTCCAAGTCGCCCACGGTCTCGCGCGAGCGCCGCAAGGAGCCGGCGGATTCGGCGAGAGCGACCTGCGGAAGCGCGCGGAGGCCGGCGAGGATCGGTTCGGCAACATCGGCGGCTTCGTACCAGCGGTGCCGCTTGCCGTAGGCGACGCGATTTTTGATGCCTTCGAGAATCTTCACCTGGGTCTTCTCCCCAAAGCCCTTGAGATCGGCGACGGCGCCGCTGGTGCAGGCCGCCTCGAGCTTGGCCAGATCGTCGATGTTCAGCTGCGTCCAAAGCGCGCGGACCTTCTTCGGTCCGAGTCCGGGAATCTGGATGACCTCCAGCAAGCCGGGTGGGATGCTGGCCTTCAACTTTTGGTGGAACGGTAGGACGCCATCGCGGTGGAGCGTGGTGATCTTGTCGACCAACGCCTCGCCCATGCCCGGGATTTCTTCTAATTTATTCGTGGCGATCAGTTCGCCCAAATCTTCCGTGAGCGATTCCAGCGTGCGCGCGCCGGCGGAATACGCGCGGATCTTGAACGGGTTCTCGCCCGTCAGTTCCAGTAGCGTCGCGATCTCATCGAGGACCGCGGCAATCTCAGATTTGGCCATCATGGGTGCCGAATTTTTTCTCCGCGGTAGATGCCATCGAGCGCCGCGAAGTCTGCTTCCCGGCTGCCGCTTTCAATGACGTGTTGATAGTCGCCCGCGTGGCTGAGTTCCCACTCGGCGGCCTGCACGCGCCGATCGATTTCGTCGACCGGGTCGGTGCCGCGACCCGTCAGACGACGACGCAGCTCGACGGGATCGAGCACGCGAACGAAGACGGTGACCAAGGCGGCGGCGAGTTGCGGGTTGGCGGCGGCCTGGGCGCGGATGGTGGCGGCCCCTTGGACGTCGACGTTGAGGAGGGCGTCGTAACCCGCATCCAGATGGGCCGCGACGTCCTTGGCGCGCGGTCCGTAGAGATTACCATGGACGGTGGCGTGCTCGAGGAAGACCCCTGTCGCGATTTGCTGTTCAAATTCCGCGCGGGCCAAGAAATGGTAGTCGACGCCCGCGACCTCGCCGGGACGCGGGGCGCGGGTCGTGCAGGTAATGACGCGGCGGATGGCCTGCGGGTAGGCATCTGTCAGGCGACTGCACAGGGTCGTCTTCCCACTCCCCGCGGGACCCGAGACCACGATGAGCAATGGACGGCTCACGCGAGGCGGGTCGAGTTATAGAGGCACGCCAAGCCGAGGCCGAGCCACAGGCCCCCGATGAGTTTGCGGCGGGTGGGCGAAGCCAGAACCCAGTCGCAATGCTGATTAAAGGCCGCCGGCGCGGACGCCCACCAGAGGCCGAAGAGCACCAGGATGCCGTACGAGACCGAGGCGTCGAGGAGACTATAGGGCAGCTGCCGATAGCCGGCGTCCAACGTCAGTCGCGCCAAGAACAACATGAGCACCGCGAAGCAACGGACGGACAAGAAGTCCGGCATGTAAATATAAGTCAGCAAGCTCGCGCCCACGAAGACGATTAGCACGAGATTACGGGGCAGCCCCGCGAGGTCAGGGTCGGGCATCGTGTAGAGTTGCCAAGCGAACCAACCCACCGCGAGGCCGAGCAGGACGAGGGTGGCCAGACGGTCCCGGCGAAACGAGACCAGCAGCGAAGAGCCACTGAAGAGCAACCAGCCGCCGAGACAAAGAAAGGCGGCGAGGGCGTAATAGGCTTGGGCGAGCGTCACGCCGCTAAATTAGGACAAGCCGACCGCCTGAAGCAACAAGGGAGGTTCACCCCCGCGCGATCAATTCTCGCTCCGCCCACTGGGCGTGTTCTGCGACCATCGGGTCCGCGTGCCCCCGCAGGGCGCGGATCGCAGGCAAGTCCGCCGCCGTCCCCGTATTGCCGAGCACCGTCAGGGCGTTGCGCTGCCAGCGACGGAGACCCAAACGCTTGACGGGCGTCCCTCGAAAATGGTCCACGAACTGCTCGTCCGTCCAAGCGAGGGTCGCGCGGAGGTCGGGTAAGGCTCGGGGGGCGAAGCGCGCCTCCTGGGTTGCTTTGGCCCAACGATTCCATGGGCAAACATCTAGGCATTCATCGCAGCCAAAAACGCGGTCGCCGAGCGGGCGGCGGAACTCCTCGGGAATCGGCCCATCATGTTCGATGGTGAGGTAAGCCAAGCAGCGCCGGGCATCCAACTGATAAGGGGCGACGATAGCAGCGGTCGGGCAAGCGTCGAGGCAACGCGTGCAGGTGCCGCAGCGATGGGCCGCCTTCGGGGAAGGCTCCAACTCGAGCGTGGTGAGGATGACCCCGAGGAATAACCAGGTCCCAAAGCCGCGCTGTAACAGTATAGTGCTCTTCCCTTGCCAACCCAAGCCCGCTTCGGCGGCCAGCGGCTTCTCCAGGACTGGCCCGGTATCCACGTAGGGCTTCTGGTCGCCACCGAGCGTGCGCATGACCCCGCAGAGCTTCTTGAGCCGACGTAACATCACATCGTGGTAGTCGGCCCCGAGGGCATATTTTGCGATGCGGTAGGCCGCGGGCGGATGCGGTTGATAATAATTTAAACCGACGACGATGATGCTGCGGGCTTCGGGCAGCACGCGGGTGGCGTCGGTCCGGCGCTCGGGGTTCTTCGCGAGCCAGTCCATGTCGCCATGCATGCCATCAGCAATCCACTGGCGAAAATAATCCGCGCGCACCTCGGCGTGGACCGGCGCGACGCCGAACACATCGAACCCTATCGCCAAAGCTTCGGCCCGCAGGCGTTCCCGCAGCGCAACCGCCTCCATGGCTTAGCCGAGGATGAGCAAGACGCGGGCGACGATTTCGTCCACCGGCGCAAGCTTGCCGACGCCTTCGTAGCCACAAGCCAACATGCCTTCCGCCGGCTCGACCACGGCATGACCGCGGGAACGTAACGTCTGGAGGTTCGCCTGGGTGGCGGGGTGCTCGTACATCTTACCGTTCATCGCGGGGCAGAGCAGCACCGGCCCGCGGGTCGCTAGGTAAATGGAAGACAACAAGTCGGGTGCCAAACCGTGGGCGAACTCGGCTAGGGTGTTGGCCGTCAACGGGGCGACGAGCAGGAGGTCCGAAGAGTCGGCAATTTCGATATGGCTCGGCTGGGAGTTCCGACCCTCTTCCCACATGTCGATGGCCACCGGGCGGCGGGACATGATCTGCAGGGTCATCGGCGTGATGAACTGAGCGGCACTCTTGGTCATGACGACCTGGACCTCGGCTCCGTATTTGATGAGCTGGGAAACGAGGTCGGCGGCCTTATAGGCGGCGATGGAGCCGGTGACCCCGAGGGTGATGCGTTTGCCGACGAGCTGGGACATGACCTCTTCTATAGAAGGAAGCCTCGGAGGAGTGGCGAGGGGAAAGGGCTTCCCCATCCCCCACCCCCGAAAAAGCCCTCGAAACGCCCGAAAACGCTCTTTCTGGTTTGCCACCAAGGGCGGGGGGGGTTGCGATGCTCCCCACTTATGCAATCCGACATTGGTCTCATTGGTCTGGCCGTCATGGGCCAAAACCTAGCCCTCAACATCGCGGACCATGGCTTTGCGATTTCGGTCTACAACCGAACCGCCGCCAAAACCGACGAATTCATCAAGGAAAACCCCAAGACCCCAGGGAAACTCTCGGGTTATCCGACTATCAAGGATTTCGCCGCTTCGCTCAAGAAGCCCCGCAAGGCCGTCATCCTCGTCAAGGCCGGCGCCCCAACGGACGCGGTCATCAACGAACTCGCCGCCGTGTTCGAATCGGGCGACATCATCATCGACGGTGGTAACGCTCTCTGGACGGACACCATCCGCCGCGAGAAAGAGCTGAAGGCCAAGGGCCTCCGTTTCATCGGTTCCGGCGTGTCCGGCGGTGAAGAAGGCGCGCGCTTTGGGCCATCCCTCATGCCCGGTGGCGACCCCGCGGCTTGGGCTGAACTCAAGCCCATCTGGGAAGCCGTCGCTTCCAAGGTCGACGCCGTCACCGGCGTGGAACTCACCGGCGCCAAGCCCGGCCAGCCCATCAAGGGTGGCGTGCCTTGCGTGACGCACATCGGCCCCGACGGCGCCGGCCACTACGTCAAGATGGTCCACAACGGCATCGAGTACGGCGACATGCAGATGATCTGCGAAGCCTACGACCTGATGCGCGGCCTGCTCGGCATGACCCCCGATGAGATCGGCACCGTCTTCGAGGAATGGAACCAGGGCGACCTGAACTCCTTCCTCATCGAGATCACCGCCAAGGTGCTCAAGCAGAAGGATCCGGA
>CAIYEN010000040.1 GCA_903925205.1 uncultured Opitutia bacterium
ATAGGAGCGCTCGGCGAGCGTCGCAATCACGGCGGTCATCGAGGCGGCGAAGCCCTTCACGACGACGTAGACCGGAGCCTTCGAAGCAGCCATGGCCTTCTGGATCTGGTAACCCGCCGCGACGGAGCCACCGGGGCTATTATCGACGACGATGAAGATCGGGAATTCCGCCGACTGGTTGTTATAGAAATTGATACGCTGGCAAACGTAGTCGGCCAGGTTCTCCGTCACGGCACCATTGAAGGCGATGCGACGATCGCTGATGACCAAGGTGCCATCGACCAAGGGCTCCTTCAGGTACTTCGGCTTGGCCTTCGTGGCAACCTTGCGGGCTTCGTCTTCCTTCTGGAAGCGGGAGAGTTCATTGCTGAGGCGGGAAATCGTATTAGCGGCCTCGAGCTGCAGCTGCTTGGCTTCGGCTTCGAGTTCGCGGATCTTATTGTTGCGCTCCGAGAGGCGCGCGGTCGAGCGCGCGGCCTCCAGGGCCGCTTGGCGTTCGAGTTTGGCGCGTTCGTCTTCGAGGGCCGCCGCTTCGGCCGCGGCCTTGGCGAGGCGGAGGGCCCGCTCGGAAGCGAGCTTAGCGGTCTCGGCGTTCAACGGGGCGAGCTCTTCGGTGCGCTTGGCTTCCGCCAAGGCGACTTCGGCGTCGATGCGGGCCTTCTCGCTGCGCATGCGGTCGGCTTCCTTGAGGGCAGCCTTCTGTTCCGGCGAGGTTTCTTCGCGGTTGATGCCCGGACCAGGCGCGACCGTGGTCGCACCAGGCTGCGCGGTCGGTAAACCAGCGGCGGCCGGGGCGGCCGTCGTCCCGCCCGTGGCGGGAGCGCCCGCGGGAGCGGCGTTGGCCGGGACGACGATGACGCGGCGCGTGGTCTGCTGCGCGAGCACCGGGGCGGTGACCAAGGCGGCCAGCGCGAGGAGACGGAAGGTGGAGGTGAGGTTCATAGTAAGGAGGGAATGTTAGTGATTAATAAAAGGGTTCAGCGGATGACGTATTCGATGGTGGGGTCGTACATCCACCAGAGATCGCACGGACCGGCTGGGGCAATCTCCTGCTGGGCGCGGCCCGTCGCCGAGTTGGTGTCGCCAAAGCCCGTCAACGGCAAGGGGGCCGGTGCCGGCGTAGCCCCAGCGGAGGTAAAGCTGTCTTCGTTCATGCGTTCAACGACGTCGGTCACCCACTTGCGCTGACCCGCTTCGTCGCCATGGACCTTCCAATCCCCCGTGACGGTGGCCTTGTACATGTCTTTGATGAAGTCGTCGAGGGGGATGCCAATGCGGGCGGCTACCTTAACGAAGATGCGTTCACACCAAACTTTGCTCCACTTGAGCTGCTCCTGCATCTGGGTCATGTTGCCGCTGACGCCGGTCGATGCTTGGTGGTGCAGGACGATGGTCTGCGGGTAGACGAAGGAGCGCTTGGCCATCGTGGTAACGATTGCCGCCATCGAGGCGCAGTAGCCTTTCACGACCACGAAGACGGGGGCCTTGGAGGTTTCCATGGCCTGCAGGATCATGTAGCCCGACATCACGGAGCCGCCCGGAGAGCGGTCAATGACGATGAAGATGGGGGACTCGGTGTCCTGCGCATTAAAGAAGGCGATGCGGTCGCAGACCGAACGGGCGAGCGCATCGTTGACGACGCCATTAAAGGGGATGCGGCGATCACTGATGTGCAGGACGCCGTCGATGAGCGGGTCCTTCGGGTAGGTCATCTTGGCCTGGCTGGCGACTTCGGAGGTCTTCTGCTGCAAGCGCGCAATCGCGGCGACCGACGAGACCTTGGCGTACTCGAGCGTGACTTGGGCGAGGGCGAGCTTAGCTTCGGCCTCGAGTTCGGCGCGGGCGCGATCCTTATCGGCGGCAGCCGCCGACGCGCGGGCGTAAGCAACGGAGGACTCCAAGCCCAAGCGGGCACGTTCGGCTTCCTGGGCGGCAGCCGCGGCTTCAGCCCGGGCGGCGCGCACTTGAGCTTCGGCCTCCAGCTTGCGCATCTCTAAACTATTCGGCAGTTCGGCGAGGCGACGCTTCGACGCCGCGAGGTCGAGCCGAGCCCGGATGACTTCGGCTTCGACTTCGGCCTTGATCGTCTCGGGGGACTTACGGGTGGACGACTGCTGGGCAGGGAGCGCAGCAGTCAGAAATAAAAGGGCAAGGACCAGGCGGGGCATGGGTGGGGAAGGTTCTTTTTGTCAGATAAATGGTTCCCTTGAAGCCCTATTTTAGCAAATCTACTCACATGAATGCCGATGACCCCATCCACCTGCACAACCGCCACACCGGTGGTGAAGAGATCGAGAAGGTCTATGGCGAGGCGTGGTTAAAGCGTATTTACGGCAATCCCCTCGGGCAATTGACGCTCCACGCCGCGGCAAAACGGTCGTTTGTCTCCAAATTCTATGGATGGACTGCCGACCGACCAAGCAGTGCCAAACGAGTGAAACCCTTCATTCGCGACTTCGGCTTGGATGTGAGCGAGTTCGCCGACCCGAATCCAGACTCCTATAAGACATTCAACGAATTCTTCTACCGGAAGCTCAAGCCGTCCGCACGGCCGGTCGACCCCCGTCCGGAGATGGCGGTCTTGCCTGCCGATGGGCGTCACTTGGGTTTCCAAGATGCGAGCTCGGTCAAAGGTATCTTCGCGAAAGGCCAGAGCTTTGACATCCCTGCCCTCGTCGGCGACCGCGCCCTCGGCGAACGCTATCTTAAAGGCACGGTGGTCTGCTCCCGCCTCTGCCCCGTCGACTACCACCGGTTCCATTTCCCCGTCGCGGGAACGCCGGGCGAAGCGGTGCTCACCAATGGCTGGCTTTACTCGGTCAACCCAATCGCCCTCCGCCGCAACGTCGCCTACCTCTGGGAAAATAAACGCCAACGCGTGACGCTCGACGCCGGCCCCTTCGGGCTCGTGACCATCGTCGCGATCGGCGCGACCAACGTCGGCACCATCATCGAAACCTATCGCCCCGGCGTACCCGTCGCGAAGGGTGACGAAAAAGGCTACTTCCGCTTTGGCGGTTCTTTCCTGGCGACCCTCTTCGAGCCCGGCCGTATCCGCCTCGAGGCTGACCTCGTCCAAGCCGGCGAATCGGGCGTCGAACTCTACGCCAAGGTCGGCTCTCCGCTGGGTCGACTCGCTTAAGCGCTCGCAAAGCGCTTGCCAGCAGGGCCCAAGGTGCAAACCTTACCAGCCACAGGTACGCTCGGGTGGTGGAATGGCAGACACACCAGATTTAGGTTCTGGCGCCGCAAGGTGTGCGGGTTCGACCCCCGCCCCGAGCACCCTGTGACCCGCTAAAGTTACTTCTTCGCCTTCGGCGCAGCGGTGACTTCGGCCTTGAGCGGGGTGACGGTAACCGCCTCCGGCTTGACGCCGGTGAAGGCCGCCTGCTCGGCCTGGATGAGCTCGGTCGACACGATGGCGCCCTGCGAGATGAGGAAGCGGTACTTGAGCGAGAGGGTCTCGCCTTTCTTCAGCGTGGCACGGGGATAAGCGCCAAAGCGTGCGTAGTCGCGGTAGGCCGACCACTTGGTGCCACGGGGATTCGTCGGGGCGTCAATCTGGACGACGCCGTAGGTCTTCTCCCCCAAGGTGTAGTTCATGCCGACCCAAGGGTAATCGAGGTCCTTGTGCGGGAGGGGCTTCGCGACAGGAAAGAAGTACTCGGTCTTGGACGCATCGACTTCCTGCGGGGCGCGGTAATGGACGCCGCCATGCTCGGGGTCCGCTTCGAGTTGCAGGTCGCCCGCCTCGGCCTTGACGGTGGTCCGGAAGTCGACGCGCAGGAAACCAGGGGCCGCCGGCTGGCTGAGTTCCATGGTGCGTTCTTCGGAAAGGATGAGCAGGCCTTTCTTGTCGTTCCAGTTGATCGATGACACGAGGGTGGCAACGCCCTGCGCAGCGATCTGCTGCTTGAAACCGGTGTGGACCTGGCGGCCCGAGCCCATCGACCAGAGGTCGAGCTTCTGTTGCTCAAAACCAATCCGCATCCAACCAAAGAAGATGCCGCGATGATGCGTGTACGTACCGCCCGGGCCCTTGGTGATCGCTTGGCCAGTGGTCGGATCGACGATGCGAAGGTACGGCTTGTAGGTCTCGTTGGCACGAGCCGGGGTCGAGACGTCGTTCGCGGTCAAGTAAGCAGCGACGGTCTTACCATCAAACTGCACTTCGACGGCACCCTCGATGGGCTTGAGCGTTACCACAGGACCAGGCGGGGTAAGGGCAAAGCCAGCGGCAGCGAG
>CAIYEN010000041.1 GCA_903925205.1 uncultured Opitutia bacterium
GAAGCGGGGTAGGTGCGCTTGTTGGCGTAGTAGTAGGTGCAGACTTCGGTCGTGACCGTGAAGCCGGGAGGCACCGGAAGACCGATGCGGGTCATTTCGGCGAGGTTAGCGCCCTTGCCGCCGAGCAGGGCCTTCATCGAGCCGTTGCCGTCAGCTTTGCCGTCGCCCCAGGTGTAGACGACCTTGGTGGACTTGGTGGTTTTGGAGTGGGATTGGGTTTTCTTTGCCATGGTAGAGAGGATAGTTGGGAGAATACGGAGACAGCCAGACGTCAGCCTAGGGCGATCGACGAAGGGCAAAAGAAGGGGAAACGCCTCAACGGTGTCAATGGATTAGGGGCGAAACCAGGGCGCCCTCGCCTTTAAGAGAAAGGGAAACGAAGCCATGCTGCCCCCCACGCGTCGCTTAACGGCAACCGTGCATCAAGGCTAACACCAAGAGAACCGCCGCCGTCAAAAACAAGGCGAAAAGGGCGATTTTCCATTTGCCTGACTTACCCGTACCGCCTTCGGGGCGCTCCTTTTTACGAAAAGCCTTCCGGCCAGCGGATGTGACGTGCTGCACGGTGACGTCGGGGTAAGTCCGGCCGGCGACTTCCTTCACCGTCCCTTTGATGAGGCCCAGATCGATGAGTTCGGCGAAGGCCTGCGCTTTCCGCTCGGCGGGGAGACGGTCGAAGGCATTACACTCACGGCCCACAATCAGCCTCTCCAAGCCTAGTTTGGCATCGGAGGTGATATGGCGTCGGGTAGACTGTGATTCTTCTTTGCTCAAGCGGACGTTTACTGAACTGTTGTCATCATCGTTGGCACTCCCAAGGTGCAAATCTTTTCGAGACTGTAGCGAAGAAATTATCAGTTTACAACTAAGCACCAGCCCCCGCGACCATGCCCCTGCACCTGCCTGACCTCCCCGTGGCGCTCTCCATCGCGGGCTCCGACAGCGGCGCCGGCGCCGGCGTCCAGGCCGATCTTTTAACCTTCGCTGCTCACGGTGTCTATGGCACGACGGCCATCACTTGTCTCACCGCCCAGAATCCACACGGCGTCTCCGGCGTGCAGGCGGCTACTCCAGCGTTCGTCCTCGAGCAATGCCACCAGGTCACCCGTCATTATCGTCCAAAAGCCTTGAAAACAGGGATGTTACTGAATGTTGAGATCGTCGAGGCGGTCGCTGCTTTCGTCATTGAAACGAAGATTCCTGCCGTCGTCGATCCGGTCATGGTGGCCTCCAGCGGCGCCACGTTACTGTCGGCCGAAGCCGTCAACGCGGTGCGCCAGAAACTACTGCCGCTCGCCGCCGTGGTCACGCCCAACCTCGATGAGGCGACCATCCTCCTCGGACGTAAAGTGCTCGGCGGGACGCACGGGCCAGCGGAAGCGCGCGAGCTCGCCCAGCTCTACGGCGTTCCGTTCCTCGTCAAAGGAGGGCATGCAAACGGAGATGAGCTCGTCGACGCTTTGGCTTGGCCCGACGGACGCACGCTCACCCTCACGACCCGGCGCATCCCTGGTATCGATACACACGGCAGCGGGTGTACCCTTTCGGCCGCCATCACGGCACAATTAGCCCGCGGTGAGCCTTTGGAACAAGCCGTTCGCCTAGCCCATACCTACCTGCAAAATGGAATGATTAATCCTATGCAAGTCGTTGGTATAAAGCATATTAGACACTAACTGGCTTGTTATTTTTCAGGGCTCAGCTTTTACCCCCTGCGCGCACCCGATCTAGCCCAATGCAGGGTATTGCTCCCTGCTGAAAGCGTTAAGCCCGATTGGCATGTTTAAAGCCGCCCACAGCGGAAATCCACGGCAAACCAGCCGGCGGATCTGGCCCCGCCGTCTCGGAACCTCGACCTTCAAGTGAACAGATTTTCACCTACCTCGACTCCGAAAGGGTTATTCACACTTGCCCCCTTCCCTCCCGCTCCTTTTCTAACCCATTCCCTGCGGTCACCAACCGCCCCCCTGACCATGCCTAAAAAGAACGCCGCCAAGCAATCCTCCTCCAAAACTCCGACCGCCGTCTCCGCCCAGACCGGCGTCAAGATGCGCGGCTGCGATGTCATGGTACGTTGCCTCGAGAACCTCGGAGTCGACACCATCTTCGCCTACCCAGGTGGCGCTTCCATGGAGCTCCACCAAGGCCTGACGCGCTCCAAGAAAATCCGCACCATCCTGCCGCGCCACGAACAAGGCGGCGCCTTCATGGCACACGGTTATGCACGCGCCACTGGTAAGGCGGGCGTCTGCATGGCTACCTCCGGCCCCGGCGCGACGAACCTCGTCACCGCCATCGCCGATGCCCACATGGATAGCATCCCGCTCATCTGCATCACGGGCCAAGTTTATCAGCAGTTCATTGGTCGCGCCGCCTTCCAAGAAACCGACTTCTACGGCATGACGCTGCCGATTGTGAAGCACTCCTTCCTCGTCCTCGATTATAACGAGTTGCCGAGCATCATGTACAAGGCGTTCAAGATCGCCACCACGGGTCGCCCGGGCCCCGTCGTCATCGACATCCCGAAGGACATCCAGCAGCACGAGTGGGTCCCGGTTTTCCCGAAGTCCATCAACGACGTCGATATCCCTGGCCTCCAAGTCCCGCCGAAGGCTCCTGATGAAAAGTTTGCCGAAGTTCTCCGTCTCATCGAAAAGGCCAAGCAGCCCGTGCTCTACATCGGCGGGGGTATTCTTTCCGGCCACGCCCACGCCGAACTCCTCGCCTTCGCCGAAGCCACCGGCATCCCCGTCGCTTCGACCCTCATGGGCTTGGGCGCTTTCCCGTCCGACCACCCGCAATCCCTTTACTGGTACGGCATGCACGGCACCGTCGCCGGCAACTTCGCCGTCTGTAAGAGCGACCTCCTGATCACCCTCGGCGCCCGCTTCGACGACCGCATCACCGGTGTCATCGAGAAGTTTGCACCCGACGCCACCATCGTCCACGTCGACATCGACCGCTCCGAACACCAGAAGAATAAGTTCGCCCACTACCCAATCCACTCGGACGTGAAGCATGCGTTGAGCCGCCTCACCGCGCTGACGAAGAAGGGCTTCAAGAAGCCTGACCTTAAGAAGTGGTACGAGACGATCAACGGCTGGAAGAAGGAACACCCGTTCCCCTTCAACTACGACCGCAAGGGCTCCAAGCACATCCTGCCGCAGGAAGCCGTTCAGGCCCTCTTCGAGGAAACGAAAGGCGACGCCATCATCGCCACGGGCGTGGGCCAGCACCAGATGTGGGCTCCCCAATACTTCCATTTCAACAAGCCCCGCACGTTCATCAGCTCGCTCGGTGCTGGCACGATGGGCTTCGGCCTCCCGGCCGCTATCGGCGCCAAGGTAGCTTGCCCCAAGAAGCACGTCATCGATATCGACGGCGACGGCTCATTCCTGATGAACATTCAGGAGTTGGCCTGTATGAAGATTGAGAAGATCAACGCCAAGATCATGATCCTTAACAACCAGCACCTCGGCATGGTCGTCCAGTGGGAAGACCGCTTCTACGCCGGCGTCCGCGGCCACACCATCTTGGGGGATGCTTCTAATATCGGCAGCCCAGACAATCCGGGCGGCCTCTACCCTGACTTCGTCAAGATCGCCAACGGCTTCGGCATCAAGGCCCGCCAGGTCATGAAGCGCGAAGAACTGCGTGACGCTATCCGCGAGATGCTCGCGCACGACGGCCCCTTCCTGCTCGACGTGGTCGTGCCTTACACCGAACACGTCCTGCCCTTCATCCCGCAGAAGAAGTCGGCGATGGAAATTCTGACGAAGTAATCGCTAAGCGATTACTTCGAGAGGACAGCGGCCGGCGGTTAGGATACGCTGTATCGGGTAACGACAGCACTCAAAGGGGGCCGGAGACCGGTTGATTAGCAGGGGGTTATATACCCGCCGTTAACTTCCCGGTTCCCGGTCTCCATTTACAGGAAATCCTAACCGCTAACCGCCAGCCGCTTCCACCTTGGGCTTGCGACTCCGTCGCGTCCGTTCGCCGCCACGCCTGGCTGGTCTGATCAGAACGCCACCGTCGCCGGGTGGTGAGTGAAACCTTCGGCTTCGAATAAGGCGGCGGGCTTCATCTTGACCAAGCCCGCCAGGTAGCGGTCCGGGATAGTCTCGATCCGGGTGTTATAGAATGTCGCGATGTTATTATGATATCCACGGGCTAGGGCGATGCGGTCTTCGGTCTCAATGAGCTGCTTGCTCAAATCATTGAATAACGCCTGTGCGCGGATTTCGGGGAAACTTTCGATGACGGCGAGGATACCGGGCGCGAGCGCCTTCAGCGAACCACCGCCGGCCTGTGCCCGCATTGCGGTCACCATCGCCTGCACCGCGGCCTCATGTTCACGGAAGCCCTGCACACAGGCCACGAAGCGCTCAATGAGGTCCGTGCGACGCTTTAACTGCACATCGATGAGCGAGTACGCCTGCGCCACGCGATTGCGGAGGCCGACCATGCTATTGAATACCATCCAGGCCCAGCCCACGACCGCCGCTAGCAGATAGAGGCTCACCCCAATGAGGAGCCCTAGAGGAATGTAAGGACCCACCGCCGATAACCCTTCACCGAACATTTTCACGGGGTGATCATCATCAAAAACCATGGCCAAAAAACCTGCGTATACCTTGAGGACCGGCCCCGGCCCGGCGGACGCAACCAGGGCGGCGTCAACAGCCGCGAACGCCCCGGTAAAATCTAAACTCTTTGCCCTCCAGTCCATCCGGGCGCTGATGGAGCGTTCTCCGCGGTACGAAATAATGAAGATGTCTTCCCTTTCGTCATGGGCGATCTGGGCCGCCACCACGTCGGGACGCTCGCTCGCACGTCCTCGGACAAAAACTTTCATCCCCACGGTCAAGGCGTACTCGGTGAACGTCCGTAGACCCTTGGAGCCTTCGACATCCGTCAGCGGGCCTTTGGCGTAATAAAGCGGACTCGTTTTATTCGCCAATTTCTTTAAAATCACGCAGGGTTCGATTTTGGCCCCCACTGGGTTCACCCAGATAAATCCCGTTTCATCCTTCAGGTAGAATTCTGACGCTTGGCCGCCGGAAGCGACAACATCCTCGCCAGAATATCGGCTATTCCCGCTTCCACGAACCCAATGCTCGACGACCTTCCAGCGGTAGTATACGCACGGCGTATCGGTTAGATGACTGGTAAAGGGATACTGGCTGACGCAAACGCCCGAGACCTCGACCTCGCCAATGAAGACCCCGAGGGCCTTGGATGTTGGCGTGTCGGCGAGCAGCCGCTCCTGCCGTTTTAAATTCAAGGCAACCGCCAGCGCCGCGAAAGATAGCAAGAGCACCAATAAGGCAGCCAGCAAGTTTTCAAAGGGGGGCACGCCTAAAGACCTATCGCCAGCCAAGCCCAAAGCGAGGACTCAATCGGGCATCGGAAGCACCAGTCCGCCGGGGCTACCGATATCTCCATTAATCATACAATAACGACATTATTAGACCTCTACAACGTATGGTTGAACCGAACATGCCCGTACCCTCTGCCCTAAACGGACGCCACGCAGTGGCGCCCCGCCCTCAAGACAGCACTCAAAGGGGAACCGGAGACCGGATGATTAGCTGGGAGTTATATACCCGCAGTATCTATTCCAGTTCCCGGTCTCCCTTTGCAGAAAATCCTAACCGCTAAACACCAACCTTTTCACCCTTGGGCTTGCGACTCCGTCGCAAGCCTCAGTGACCCGCCAGCCAGCGCTCCGCTTCGATCGCCGCACGGCAACCCATACCGGCTGCGGTGATGGCTTGGCGGTAGACGTGATCGGAGCAATCGCCGGCGACGAAGACGCCCGGAATCTTGGTGCTGACGGTGTTGGCGGCCGCGACGAAGTAACCCCCTTCATCGACCTCGAGCGCCGGCGTGAAGGCCTTGGAATTCGGTACGTGGCCAATGGCGACGAAAACACATTTTACGCCCAGTGCGCGGACTGCACCGGACTTCTCGACGACTTCCAGTGTGTGGACCTTGCCGTCGGCGCCGCCGACGACCTGCTTCGGGGTGACGTTAAGGACGAGCTCGATCTTCTCATGGGTCTTGACGCGCTGCACCATGATGTCGGAGGCACGGAAAGTGTCGCGACGGTGCACGAGGTAGACCTTGGAAGCGAAACGGGTCAGGAAAAGGGCCTCTTCACAGGCGGAATCTCCACCGCCGACCACGGCGACGGGGACGTCGCGGTAGAACGCGCCATCGCAGGTCGCACAAGTCGTGACGCCGTTACCGCCGTAGTATTCCTGTTCACCAGGGATACCTAAGAAACGCGGTGAGGCGCCCGTCGCGATAATCACCGCCTTGGCTTCGTAGGTGGCGTCACCGCCGACGAGCTTCTTCACTGGGCCAGAGAAATCGACCGAGTCGATACGGTCCCAGGCGAACTTCGCGCCGAAGCGCTCGGCTTGACCCTTCATGTTCGTGATGAGCTCGTTGCCGTCCACACCATGGACGAAACCAGGGAAGTTCTCGACCTCGGAGGTCGTCGTTAACTGGCCACCTGGCTGGCCGCCCTCGAGCACCAGGGGGCTAAGGCCGGCACGGGCGGCGTAGATAGCAGCAGTGAGGCCGGCGCAGCCGGTACCGAGGATAATAACGTTTTCAGCCATGGGGATGGCTTCATCTTGAGGCCTCCAAGCCAACGGCAAGGCGGAAAAGCCTCCCGTGAACAACTGAGCCAGGGCCAGACCTGCATAATGGGGTCAGGCACCAACATTGGGGTCTGACCCCGTTATTGGTGCCTGACCCCATCGCGGGTGGTGGGGATTAATCGTCTGCCCCGCCGTTTCGGGGCTGGATTCTGCGGTTTTTGGGCTTTGACTCGGGCTTTCCATCCCCAGTCTGCTAACTTTCGCGCCCGGACCCATGTTTCTCAGTATCCTCAAACTTTTCGCCGGCAGCCACAACCGGACTTTCCTCCGCAAGTGCGCCCCGTTGGTTAAAAAGATCAACGCCTTCGAACTGCAGTACCAGAACCTGTCCGCGCACGACCTCCAAGGTAAGACCGCCGAGTTCAAGGCCCGCATCGCCAAAGGCGAGTCCCTCGACGCCCTGCTGCCCGAAGCCTTTGCCGTCGTCAAGAACGCCGCCCGCCGCCTGTGCGGGACGAAAGCCATCGTCTGCGACCATGAACAGACCTGGCAGATGGTCCATTTCGACGTCCAACTGATCGGCGGCATCGCCCTCCACCAGAAGAAAATCGCTGAAATGGCGACCGGCGAGGGCAAGACCCTCGTCGCCACCCTGCCCCTTTACCTGAACGCGCTCACGGGCCGTAATTGCCAGCTCGTCACGGTCAACGACTACCTCGCCCGTCGCGACTCCGAATGGATGGGACACCTCTTGAGTTACCTCGGCCTCACCGTGGGCTGCATCCAGAACCAGATGGGCAATGAGGAACGGCAAAAGGCCTACGCCTGCGATATCACCTACGGCACCGCCTCCGAGTTTGGCTTCGACTATCTTCGCGACAACGGCATGGCCCTCAGCGCCGGCGAACAGGTGCAGCGCGAACATTACTTCTGCATCGTCGACGAAATCGACTCGATCCTGATCGACGAGGCCCGTACCCCGCTGATCATTTCTGGCCCAGTCACCGAGGAACGCGAACCGCCGTTCATGCGCCTCGTCCCGCAGGTCAAGGTGCTCGTCGACCTCCAGACCCGCCTCGCCACGCGCCTCATCAACGAAGCTGAGGTCGAACTCAAGGACCTGCCTGACAACAAGGAACCCTCCACCGACACACTCGATAAGCTCTGGCTAACCGCCCACGGGATGCCGCGCAACAAGGCGTTCGCCCGCCTCATGGAGAACGGCCGCTGGCGCAAGCTCCTCGAGAAGCACGAAGGCGTCCTCGCCAGCGAGGTCGAGAAGGACCGCCGCTACCACCTCAAGGAACGCCTCTACTTCGCCATCAGCGAACGCAACCACGAGTCCGACCTCACCCAGCTCGGCCGCGACACGCTGCGCCCCGGCGAGCCCGATGCGTTCGTCCTGCCCGACCTCCCCACGTACTTCGTGGA
>CAIYEN010000042.1 GCA_903925205.1 uncultured Opitutia bacterium
ACCCTCGTCGGGTTGCGAAACCGCTTCAAGAACGCCTTTGCCCAGGTGGACGTGCAGCTGAAGCGTCGTTACGACCTCATCCCGAACCTCGTCGAAACCGCCAAGGGTTATATGGCCCATGAAAGCGGCACGCTGACTGCCGTTGTCGAAGCCCGTGCGAAGGCCACGCAGGCCAACGTCCGTTTTGCTGGCAACCCTACCGATCCAGCGGCGATGCGTGACCTCGCGCAGGCTGAGTCTGGCCTGAGTGGCGCCCTCGGCAAACTCATGATGGTCACGGAGAACTACCCGCAACTCAAGGCGGACGCCACCATGCGTACGCTCATGGAAGAACTCGCCTCCACCGAGAACCGCATCGCCTTCTCCCGTCAGGCCTACAACGACTCCGTGCTCGAGTATAACACCTCGCGCGAAGTCTTCCCGAACGTCTTCGTGGCGAACTCCTTTGGTTTCCTCCCGGCCGAGTTCTTTAAGATTGAGAACGAAGCGGAGAAGGCTGCTCCGACGGTGAAGTTCTAAGTCGCCTGCACGCCATTTTCCATGGGACTTTTCGCTACCCTCAACCCCGAGCAACTCGGCCGCGTCCAGCGGGCCCGCAACGCGGTTTCTCCGTTCGACATCGGTGTGTGCCTCACGCAGTCCGTCGCTGCGCTGAAGCGCGACTTCTGGAATGTCGTGCTGGTGAACCTAGTCTACGCACTCCTCTGCGGCTTCCTGATTACCATCCCGCCGTTGACCATCGGTTTGAGCCGTTTCACCGAGAAGGTCTTGGACGGTAAGCCCGCGGGGATGGAGGACCTCTTTAGTGGCTTTGAGCAGTTCGGTTCCTCGTGGCTGATGTTGGTCGTCATGATCCCCTTCCTGGTGGTCGGATTCTTACTCTGCTTCATCCCTGGATATTACCTGGCGATCGCTTGGTGCTGGTCGTGGAGCCTTTTGGCTGACCGTCGCGGGACTTTCTGGGAGTGCATGGAAATGAGTCGTCAGGCTGTCACCGCTCATTGGGGCTGGGCCTTCCTGCTCCTGTTCGTCGCCAACCTCGTCTCGCAACTCGGCTTCATCGCTTGCTGCATCGGCATCTTCGCGACCCTTCCGCTGCAAGCCCTGATGGTCACGGCCGCGTATCGTCGGCTCTTCGCTGAGCCGCCGGTAGCCTAACCCCTAAGTCGCCCCATGGCGGCCACCATGAATTTCTTCCGGGCTCAGGATGAGGCCCGTGGACGCACGACGAAGCTCGTCGTGCTCTTGGTGTTGGCCATCTTGGTCTTAACGGGTGGCTTGTATGCCATCGCCGTCTACGGAAAGGGCGTCTACATGGGCCGTGGGCGACTTGATTGGCTTCAGCCCAAGCTCTTCCTGGCCACCTCAGGCACGGCGTTAGCGGTGATTTTGGGTGGCAGTTGGTTGCGTATTTCAGAACTCGCCAAGGGTGGGGCGTTCATTGCGCAGAGTTTGGGCGGCCGCCCGGTATCGGCCCACACGAAAGATCCTGCGGAGCGCCGCTACCTGAATATTGTCGAAGAGATGGCCCTCGCCTCGGGCTTACCGGTCCCCGCCTGCTTTGTCGTCGATGGCGATACCACCATCAACGCCTTCGCCGCGGGCAACGACCCATCGGACGCCGCCGTCGCCGTGACCCGGGGGGCGTTGGTCAACCTGAGCCGCGACGAACTCCAAGGCGTCATCGCGCACGAGTTCAGTCACATTGGCAACGGCGATATGAAACTTAACCTGCGCATCATTGGCTCCATCGCTGGGCTCACGGCGCTCTCGCAACTGGGCTACATCATGATGCGCCTGATGCAGCATGCGGACGATAAAGACAGCGCCAAGGTCGCGATTCCCGTCGCGCTGGCGGGCCTCATCGTTTTCCTTCTTGGTCTGGGTGGCGTCTTCTTTGCGCGAATCATCCAGGCCTCGGTCTCGCGGCAGCGGGAGTATTTAGCCGACGCCTCGGCCGTGCAGTTCACGCGCAATCCGGACGGCTTGGCCGGCGCGCTCAAGAAGATTGCTGGCCTGAAGGGCGGCCTGCGTCCGGCGACGACCTCCGACCTCGAGTCGCAGCACCTCTTCTTCTCGTCGACGGGCGGCGTCATGGAATTCCTCTTCTCCTCGCACCCGCCGATTCGCGAGCGCATCCTCCGTCTGCAGCCCTCCTTTGATGGCGTCATTCCGGACGTTCAGCCGGTCAGGGTGGAAGCTGAAGCCCGGGGCGTCAGTTCGGGCTTGGTCGGCCGGGCTGCGGCCGTACCGCCGCCTTTGGAGACACGCCCCCAAAGGAAGATCCCGACGAACTTGGAAATTCAAGAAGCCGTCGGTTTCCACGGCACGCTGCCGATGGATTTACGGGCCTCGGCGGCGGACCCTATTGGGGCCATGGCCATCGTTCTGGGGTTAATTCTCCGTCAAGATTCGGTGGTGCGGGCGCAGCAACTGGCGACGGCGCAAGGCTTGGCGGGTGGGGAAGTCATCGCAGAGTTCCGTCGCCTCGAGGCTTCGTTGCAGGCCTTGCCGGCGGGCTCGCGCGTCCCGTTGTTGGATCTCTCGATGCCCGCTGTGCGCCAGCTCTCCAAGGCGCAGCTCGCGCTCTTCAAACTCGCGGTGCAGAAAGTCGGCTACGATGCGAATGATGGACTAATCGTCCTTTTGGTACAGGCCTCGATGCGTCGTTACTTGGGCGAGGATAAGGCGCCGCCGCCCGTGGTTGGCCTCTCGGACAGTTACGCTTTGGTGCTCTCGGCGGTCGTTTACACGTCGAGCGAAACCCCGTCGGCCCAGCGCGAAGCCTTCGCCCTCGGTGTGGCGGAACTCGCCCGGCCGGACCTCGCGAGCACCATTTTGCCGGAGTCCGAAGTCGACCTCCAGAAAGTCGATGAAGCCTTGGCGGTGATTGCCGCCCAAAGCGTCTTCGAGCGCCGCCGCTTCGTGCGGGCGTGTGGTGTCGCCATGTTGCATGACGACGTCGCCGAAGCCGCTGAGATTGAAATCCTCCGGGCCGTGGCTGATACCTTGGGCATTACCTTTGCGACGGGACGCGTGGCCTAAGGGCCGCGAGGGGACGCGTGGCCTAAGGGCCGCGAGGGGACGCGTGGCCTAAGGGCCGCGAGGGGAAGCGTGGCCTTAGG
>CAIYEN010000043.1 GCA_903925205.1 uncultured Opitutia bacterium
CCAAGAGGCAACCTATACCGTGGTCTCGATCTTTGTGAATCCGACCCAGTTCGGCCCGAACGAAGACTTCTCGCGCTACCCGCGGACCTTCGAGGCGGACCGGGCCGCCTGCGAAAGCGCGGGGGCTGACCTCATCTTCGCCCCGACGCCCGCCGACTTCTACCCCGCCGGCGCCGCCACCTGGGTCGACGTCGCCGGCCTCTCCGCTGGCCTCTGTGGCGAGTTCCGCCCCGGGCACTTCCGTGGGGTCGCCACGGTCGTCGCCATGCTCTTTAATGCCGTCCAGGCCGACGTCGCCATCTTCGGCCAAAAGGACCTCCAGCAACTCGCCGTCATCCGCCGGATGGTCCGCGACCTTCACTTCCCAGTGCGGATTATCGGGCATGAAACCGTCCGGGAAAGTAACGGCGTGGCCATGAGCTCACGCAACCGCTACCTGTCACCGGAAGACTTCCAGCGGGCAACGGCCATCCCCGCCGCCTTGGCCGAAGCCCGCCGCCTCGTCACGGCCGGGGAAACGGACAGTGCCCTGATCCGGGCCGCGGTGCAGGCCTGCCTCGCCCTCGAACCGACGCTGCGCCCTCAGTACGTGGAACTCGTTGATCAAGAGACGATGGCCCCAGTGACGCAGGTCACCCCGGGCCGCTGTGCCTTGGCCATTGCCTGCCACCTTGGGAACACGCGGCTCATCGATAATACGCTGCTCTAAGTTGGCTAGGTAGAAAAAGCACGGCGGCACTGGGCGGGCACTTGCCCCCGCTGACCTTTTGGGCAATCTGCTGGTATGGGACAATACGCGTACAAGAACGACCTCGTCACCCCTTGCCGCAAGACGCTCTCCGAACAGCTCGTTCACGACCTCGCCTTCGTCCCGCCTGGCCCGCTGCTGGCGCTGGCCAAGAAAACCCCTGGAGGCTGGAGCCATCGCACGCCCTTCCTGAAGAACGCGCGCCGACTCTTCCAAGCCCGCTATCCTTTAATCGCGGCGGACTTCGATGCCATTGCCGACGAACTGCCCTGGATGCCCGCCCTGCTGAAGTTGGAGAAGGCAACCTTGCTGACGCATCTCGACGAGCTGGCGACCATTCTCGGCGGGCCGCGCACGGCCCTCCTCTGCTTGGTGCGTTCCGCCCGCGCGGAGGACAAGGAGGCAGCCATCGCGTCGGAACACTTCACCAAGCACGCCAGCTCGAGCAAACCCAGCGCCAACCAGCCAGACGCCAAAGCCTTACGCCTCTGGCTCCAGAAGGTCGGCGCCCCTGCCGCCGAAGCACCCGCCGAAGCGGAAACCACCCCCACCACCGACCCCTCCGTCCGTAAACTGAAGGAAGAAATCGACCGGATGGCGACGGCCCGCGAAAACGAACTGCGGGCCGAACGCCGCCACAACGCTCATGTGCTGGGCGAACGCGATACGCGCATCGCGGAACTGGAAGCCGCGGCGAAAGCCCAGCTCGAAGCCCAAGCCTTACAGCAGACGACCCACGAGGCCGCCCTCCAAGCGTTGCTGACCCGCGCGACCAAAGCGGACACGGAAGTCGCTCGGCTCAAAGACGAACTCGCGCAAGCCCGGGAGCACGTCGCGAAGAAAGCGCGCGAGATCGCAGAACACCTCCTCGCGGAAGAGCTGCGGCCTTGGTTCACGGATGCGCGTAAGCTCCGCGAAGCCTCGGACGAAGTTGCCCAACTCCGCCACCTGACGGCCGAAACGGTGGAAGCAATTCGTAAGGCGCAACGCGACGCCGACCCCTTCTTGGCCAAAGAACATGAGCTCCGTCAGGCCATCCCGCAGATGGAGGATATGCTCAAGCTGCTCCGCCGTTACCAACGAACGGCGGGGAATGTGCTGCCCGCAATCGTGACCTTAGAAAAGCGGGTCACCGAACATATCGAAAAAGTCCGCTACGAACTCGAACGACGCGACCTCCCTTCCGACCCCTTCCTCGAACGGATCGCCGCGAAGATCAACGTGGCGGAGACCGCTGAACTGAAGGCCATCGAAGCCGCCCTCGCCGCCGCGGAACAGTCGGGCCTCGTCGACTCTCGGCACGCCGACCTTTACCGCGGCGACATCCATCGCCGCCGGTCGTTCATGGCGGACCAACGCTTCCACGACCAGAAGCCCTCCGGTCCCGTCGCACTGCTCGAACGCGCGGTAGCCTTGGGCGAACCCGCCCGCCTCGGCATCGACGCCAATAACTTCGCCTGCCTGCAACAAGCCTACCTCGGCTTGAAGCTCGCCGCGAAGCGCAACGCCCAAGGCGACCTGCGCTTGCTCCTCGATACCCCCGCCCGCCAGAAGGTTTTAAATCTCTTGGAGAAACTTGCCCACGAAGGGACCGGCCTACTCATCTGGGCGAGCTTCGACGGGCAGGCCTCGAACCTACGGCTAGACCACCCGCGGCTCAAGGCGACCTACAGCCGGGCGGGCGCCAAAGCAGACCACGACCTCATGGATCTCGTCGGCAAGGATAAGTCCTCGGAAGGCCCCTGGTTCATCGTCTCCGATGACGCGGAAGTCCGCGATGCGTGCACACGGCAAGGGGCGTTCATCCTCAGCAACGAAGCCTTCGTGCGCCTACTGGCGGGCCGTGGGCTGCGCAGTTAAAACAAAAAGGCGCCCCACCCGGGACGCCTCATGAACGCCAAGCCGACCGGCTTACTTAGCGGCGGGCTTCTTCGCGGCCGGGGCGGGCGCCGCCACGGGCTCAGGCAAAACGCCGGCGAAATCCGCCGCCTGCAAGCCCTTGTGAAAGAGGTTAAAGGAGTACTTGCTCGGCTTCCACTCGACGAGCGGGGTGACGTCGGCCTTGGCCGGGACATCGAGCTTGAGGCCCCAGAAAACGCCGTTCACGAGGACGCGGCGGAGGGATTCATCCTTCAAGTCGCTCGCAGAGGCCATCGTGGTGCAAAGGATCCGATTCACTGCGCCCGCGTCATTTTTCAGCTCACGGGTCCAAGCCACGGCCATCGCCGGTTCGTTCACGCCTTGCTCCTGCTTATCGCTTGCGCGCTTCTTGCGGCGCTCGCTGGGCGGGCTCTTGGGGTCCATGTCCTTGAGGACAATGCCGCGGAGCAGCACCTTCGCGTCGGCGGGCGGATAGGCTTCATAGACGTCGGTATCGCCGTAGGCAATGTCGACGCCATTCAGGAGCGGATTCTTTTCCGCACCAGGCTCAACCGCGGTGCGCGTGGCCTCCCCCTTGTGGTTGCCCCAGTGGCTGATCCAAGTCTCGCCGAGGACGTTCTTCCCGAAGCCGCCCTTGGTATTCCAGTTATAGGCCGCAAAGGCGCTCTCCTTCGGGATGCCCGCGAACGAGTGGGTGCTGGTCCGGGTGGCCACGATGGGTACGCCACGCTTCACCGCAGCGTCGAACTTACCGAGGATGGCGTCGTTCCACTTCCGGAAGCGCAGGCCAAGCACCAA
>CAIYEN010000044.1 GCA_903925205.1 uncultured Opitutia bacterium
AAGCGCTTCCGTAGCAATACCCCCATGCAGGCCCTCTCGCTGCTGAATGAAGTCACTTTCGTCGAAGCCTCGCGCAAACTGGCCGAACTCACGCTGCGCCAACCAGGCAGCAGCGACCAACGCTTGGCCTGGGCGTTCCAGCGCGTCACGAGCCGTCCCGGCACGCCCGCGGAACTCGCGGTCCTCCGGAAGGGCCTCGACCGCCGCCTCACCGCCTACGCGGCCGACCTCCCCGCGGCGAAGAAGCTCCTCGCCAATGGTCAAAGCCCCGTCCCGAGCGACCTCGATCCGGCCCAGCTGGCCGCCTGGACGGTGACCGCCAACGTCCTGCTCAACCTCGACGAAACCGTCACCCGCGAATGAACTGCAACGACCGCGACTTCCTCGGCCTCAACCCTGCCGAGCGGCTGGCCCTCTCCCGGCGCACATTCTTAAAGCGCTCCGCCGGAGGCATCGGCCTCGCCGCCCTCGGTTCGATCCTCACCCCAGCGGCCTTCGCGGGTAAACCCGAGACCACGGGCTTCCCCAACTTTAAGCCGAAGGCCAAGAAGATCATCTACCTCTTCCAGTCCGGGGCACCGTCGCAGATGGACCTCTTCGACCCCAAGCCCGGTATGGCGAAGTTCCGGGCCCAAGACCTCCCCGCCTCCATCCGCCTCGGGCAGCGGCTCACCACGATGACGTCGGGGCAGAAGACCTTCCCTGTCGCGCCCTCGATCTTCAACTTCAAGCAACACGGCCAATCTGGCATGTGGTTCAGTGAGGTCATGCCGCACATGGCCAGCAAAGCCGATGAATGGTGCATGGTGCGCTCGATGTTCACCGAGGCCATCAACCACGACCCGGCGATCACTTTCATGCAGACCGGCAGTCAGTTAGCTGGGCGGCCCTCCATCGGGTCTTGGGCTAGCTACGGACTCGGCAGCGAAAACGATAACCTGCCCAACTACGTCGTGATGTCTTCGTTCGGCAGTGGCCGCCCCGACGACCAACCGCTCTACGACCGCCTCTGGGGCGCGGGCTTCCTGCCCTCCAAGCACCAAGGGGTGAAGTTGCGCAACAAAGGCGAACGCGTACTCTACCTCAAGGATCCCGAAGGCATGAGCCGGGACATTCGCCGCGAATCCCTCGACGAAATTTCCGCCCTCAATCAGCAACGCCATGGCGTGCTCGGCGACCCCGAAATCCAGACCCGCATTGCCCAGTACGAACTCGCTTTCCGGATGCAGACCAGCGTGCCGGACCTACTCGACTTCTCGAAGGAACCGCAGCACGTGCTCGACCTCTATGGTCCGGACGTAAAACGCCCGGGCTCCTACGCCTCCAATTGCCTGCTCGCCCGCCGGCTCTGCGAGCGCGACGTTCGGTTCGTCCAGCTCTTCCACATGGGCTGGGACCACCACGGCGGTCTCCCGAAAGCCCTGCGGGGGCAGTGCAACGACACCGATCACGCGACGGCCGGCCTGCTCACCGACCTCAAGCAACGCGGCTTGCTGGACGATACGCTCATCGTTTGGGGCGGTGAATTCGGCCGCACCATCTACTCGCAAGGCGCGCTGACCGAGACGAGTTACGGTCGCGACCACCATCCCCGTTGCTTCACGGTCCTCATGGCCGGTGCCGGGGTGAAGAAAGGCCACGTCCTCGGTGAGACCGATGACTTCTGCTACAACATCGTCAAGGACCCCGTCCACGTGCACGACCTCAACGCAACCATCATGCACCTGATGGGCGTTGAACACACCCGCCTGACGTACCGGTACC
>CAIYEN010000045.1 GCA_903925205.1 uncultured Opitutia bacterium
CCCCTTCGACATCCCTATCCCCCATCCCCTATCCCCTAAAACAAAAAGGGCGCCCGCAGGCGCCCTCTGATTTCCCGTTGTCACCGTGTCCCCTTGCCCACGTGCCCCTCGAGGCGTTCCGCCCCGTGCTTACCCGCCGATGGCCTTCAGCGAGGAGAGGTAATCAATGAGGGCGCTGAACTCTTCGGCGGTGAGGCCCGCGGCGAGGCCTTCGGGCATCATCGACTTGGGGTCGTGGCGTTCGTTGCGGATCTCCGCGCGCTTCAGCTTGGTCACCTGACCGGCGATATTACGAAGCGTGATGACGCCATCGGCTTCCCCGGTGACGAAGCCCATCTGCTGGGAGTCGTCCTTCATCTGGTAGATAAACGTCTGGAAGCCTTGCGCCACAACCTTGTTGGGCTGCAACACGGACTCCACGAGGTAGTCGCGGGAGAACTTCGCCCCGGCGGCGCCGAGGTAAGGACCCTTCTGCTCCGCCGCCAAGTCGATGGAGTGGCAAGCCACGCACCCCTGCTGGGTGAAGAGCTTTTGGCCGAGCTTCACGTTGCCCTTACCCTTCATGCCCGCGGCGGTCGCGTCGGCGAGGGAAAGCTCGGCGATGCGCTTGCCCTTATGCTGGGCGGCAGCCTTACCGGCTTCACGAGCGGCCTTCGCGGCGTTGATGAGGATCGTATTGTCACCGCCGATGGCGGCGTCGATGGCCTTATCAAAACCGTTCAAACCAAGGTCGGCGATCGCCAGGAAGAAACCGATGTCGCGCGGGTTCTTGTCGATCTCGGCCTGGACGGCCTTCTTCTGGGCGTCCTTGGTCAGCGGGCTGCTCAGCACCGTGAGGAGCGAGCGCCAGAGGATACGCGAGTTGGCGTCTTCGGCCTTGTTCGCAAGGCCACGGAGCTGCTTCACTTCGTTGCCGCGTTGACCGTCGTTGACGAAGTCGTTGATGGCCTGCTCGACGCCGGCGGGGGCGCCCTTCTCCTTCGACCAACCCGCAAGCACCTGCACGCGCGGGGCAATGGCCTCGTTGCCCTCGAGTTTGGCGAGCGCCTTGTAGCAGTCGAAGCGCTCGTTCCACGGACGCTTGGCGGACAGCGCGGCGTCGATCAGGAGGGCGACGTCGGCGGGCTTCAGCGTCTGCGTGGCCATGGCGAGGCGGATCGGATCAAGGCCTTCGAGCTTGAGCGAGGTCACCGCGATGCGGTTCTTCGCGAGGACTTCGAGGACGGCCATGCGAAGGTTGCCGGGAAGCTTGGCGTAAGCGGCTTCGATGGCGGTCTTGATCCGCGGGGTGGCTTCCCACTCGGCGGGAATGAAGTACGGGCCGCGGTCATCTGGGCGGGTGCTCCACCAATCCTTGTAGTTCCAAGGCTTCTCGACGTGGTAGAGACGAGCCAAGGCGCCAATGGCACCGGCGCGCTGGTCAGCGTCACCGCTGGTGCTGAGGGCGATGAGGCCATCCACGGAATCATTGGTGTGGATCAACTGGAGCGAGCGGAAGGCGATGTAACGCTTGGCTGGATCCTTCGCGGCTTCCACGAGGGGCTTGGCGTTTGCGAGGTGCTCGAGGGCATGAATCGCCGTGTGCGGCAGGCGGTAGTGGGCGCCTTCTTCAACCTTGGATTCATCGACCGGCCAAGTGGAGGCGGCGGCGACGATAGCCCCGGCGGCATCCTTGGCGCCGAGACGCTGGAGGCCGATGAGGGCCTGCAGACGGACGCGCGGGTTGGCGTCCTTCAGGCCATCGAGGAACGGCTGGACCGGCACGCCGGCGATTTCGGAAGTACGGTCAGCGAGGGCACGGAGGGCAAACTCGCGCACCGTGTCGTCCTTGGTGAGGCCGACGAGGCCAGGGGTCGCATCCTTACCAAGCATCTGCTTGTAGGTGAAGATGGCGGCGACGCGGTGATAGAGGTGCGCCTTGCCGGCGGCGGCCACGGCGAGGACCGCGGGGGCTTGGTCGACCTTCTTCAGGTCAATCAGGCGGCGCGAGGCTTCGAGGCGCTGCACGGCGCTGTCCGAGGTGAGCAGCTGAACGAGTTCGGCGTCTGCGGCCTTGGTCACGTCCACGTACTTGTTCGGGGTCACGCCCGTGACCACGACCTGCTGGATCATACCCTGCTGCTTGCCCTTGCCGAGGTAGCTGAAGCCACCCGCACGCCAGTCGGCGATGTAGAGGCGCGAGCTGCCGTCGACGTCAATGTCGGTCGCATGCGGGACCTTGTGGAAGGTCTGCTGCTGGGCCACGAAGGTCGCTTCGAACGGCTTGAGCGGGTGATTATGGATCGTGCCCGTGGTCCAATCGCACGTGAAGAGCGTATCGCCCCAACCCTTGGGGAAGCCTGGCTCACTCAAGAAGAGGCCACCGGTGCCGGAACCACCACCGTAGTCGGCCAGCGGACGGGCGATTTCGTCGTCGAAGTTCTTATACAGGCGAGGGTAGCCCGGGTTAGCGAGGGACGTGAAGTGGTGGAAGCGGGTGTTCCAGCCCTTGCCGTCATTGGTGTTGTCGCGCGAGAAGAGGTCGAGCGTCGGGGAGATGGCGACGTCGCAGATATTGCGGGTCATCTCGGTGTAGATTTCCAACTCGGAACCATCGGGGCGAATGCGCATCACGCCGCCGCCGTAGAGCGTCACGCGCTTACCGTCGCGACCCTTGGCACCGTCCTTGTCCTTTTCGATGCCGGCACCGAAGTCACCGACAGCGATGTAGAGCCAGCCATCAATGCCCATGCGGCATCCATTGGTGGTATGGTCGGCGCCGCGCGGGTGCTCGATGCCACCGCCGAGGCCATCCACGAGGAGAATCTTTTCGTCGGCCTTGCCGTCGCCATCCTTATCGCGGAAGGCGGTGAGGAAAGGCGGGTGGACGAGGTAGAACACGCCGCCGACCATATGACCACCGCGCGGGGATTCGACGCGGGTGTACTCGATCATGACATCGGCCTTGCCAGCGCCCTTGGTGTCACGGGCGATGAGGATGCGGCCCATGTCCTTGGTGTGGCCGAGCGAACCGTTTTTATCGGACGAAATATAAACGTCCCCGTTCGCGGCGGCCGAGACGGCCGTCGGGTAGATTTCGGGCTCCTGGGCGGTGCCGACGAATTCACGGATGGTGAAGCCTTCGGGAACTGCGTGGGCCGCAGCAGCGAAGAACAGGAGACTCAGGGTAGGGCGTACCATAGGATGCGGGGGTAGAAGGTGTAGATGTAGGGTTTTCGCTCCTTGTTCCAAGACGTAATGACAAAAGAGGCCTACGGAGGGCTTGCCCGAGGGATAAACAGGCCTAACCCTCGGATTATGCCCGCCACCGTGCCCACGCTTTTCCCCCGGCCACGGGAATTGAGCCGGCGCGAGGGCTTTTGGCCAGTGCCACCCCAGCCGCACCCGACGGCCCGCTTCCTCGCTCAACTCCCGACGACCATCGCCGAAGCCCAAGCGGCGCTCGCGGCCCAGTCTAGCGGCCGCGGCCAGATTACCGCAGTCGAGACTCTGCCGGCCGAAAATTACGCCCTCACCATCTCCCCGGCCGGCATCGATCTCCAGGCCCGCGATGCGGTCGGCGTCCTCTATGGTGCACAGACGCTCCGACAGATTGTGGCGCAGTACCCAACCGCCCTGCCCTGCTTGGAGATCCTCGACGGCCCCGACCTCGCGGTCCGCGGCTTCATGCTCGACGTCTCCCGGTGCAAGGTGCCGACGCAGGCCGAGCTGCTGGCGCTCATCCGTGCCCTCGGACAACTCCGCGTCAATCAGCTGCAGCTTTACATTGAGCACACCTTCGCCTTCCCCGGTCACGCGGATGCTTGGGGCGAGGCCTCGCCGCTGACGCCAGCGGAACTCCGCGAGCTCGACGAAGCCTGTGCCGCCGCCGGCATCGAGCTGGTGCCGAACCTCAACACGTTCGGGCATATGGAGCGATGGTTACGCCACCCGCGCTACCGGGCGCTCGCCGAATGCCCGCAGGGCTGGATCCATCCGCTCACGGGACAATTCAAGGAATTCCCGGGCACGCTGAAACCCGACGACGCCTCGCTCGCCTTCGTGGCCGAACTCCTCGACAGCTACCTGCCCTGCTTCCGCAGTCGCCAAGTAAACATCGGCGGCGACGAGCCCTGGGAATTAGGCCAAGGTTTCAGCAAGGAAGCCGTCGCGACGCGCGGCAAACACCGCGTCTACTTAGAGCACTTGCACAAAATCTGCGCGCTCGCCACCGCGCGGGGCCACACCCCGCAGTTCTGGGGAGATATTCTGCTGGAGGATCTCGCCCTGGCTCAAGACGCGCCCGTCGACGCCTTGCCCGTCGTCTGGGGCTACGACGCTGGCCATCCTTTCGCCGCGCAAGGCGGGCGGCTCCAAGCCCTCGGCCGAGCCTACCTCGTCGCCCCGGGCACGAGCGCCTGGCAGAGTTTTACGGGGCGGCTCGACAACGCCCTCACGAACCAAACCGAAGCCGTGAGCAACGCCCGGCAGCACGGCGCCCGCGGGGTCCTCGTCACCACGTGGGGCGATAATGGCACGCACCAACCTTGGCCGACCGCGTGGCTGCCCATGGCCGCGGGCCTCGCGCAGGCTTGGTGCTTCCGGACCAACCAGCCGGCCGACACCGTCGCCGCTTGCCAAGTGCTCGGCGGCCTCACCGCCGCCGATGCCCGGGCCGTCGCCGCCGCACTCACGCATCTCGGACGATTGGATAACCAAATCGCCAAGGCCAATCGCAATAAGAGTCTCAGCTGGGATTTCCTCACCGCCCCACCCGCGGCACTGGCGGGCTTCGTCGCGGGCGTCAGCCCCGAAGAAATCACGCGATCGCTGACTTACCTCGACGACGCCACTGGGCTCGTCGCCGCCATTCGCGACGCACGCGTGCAGGCCGAACTCGCCGTCGGCCTCGCCTTAGCGCAAGCTGGCCTGCTTCGCGCGGCCGGTCGACCCTTGGCCGCGGATGCCGCACGCCAACTCAGAGAACGCTACGAGTTGGCCTGGCTGGCCCGCGCTCGCCGCGGCGGCCTCGCCGAAAGCGTCGCGGGACTCGGCTTAGGCTAACGCTTACTGCGCCGCCGGGGCTTCCTTGGCCGGCGCGGCCTTGGTGGGGACGGTATCGCCTGACACCACCGTGGTGCGGCCGGCGGCTTGGTTCTGGGTGACCTGAATATACCCGCCCCGGACGACGGCCTTCGTGTAGGCGGCGTCCTTCGTGAAATTGACGTACGAGACCTCGGCCGACCCACGCGGACAGGTGACGGTGAGGACGGGCTCGCCCGCCTCATTGCGGCTCAAGCGCATCTCCACGGTGCCCGCCACATACTTCACCAGGCCGACTTCGGTGCGCACCAAACAGATACTGCGGGCGCTGAGCCAGCCCGTCTCGAGGTCGACGCCGCCGCGCTGCAGTTCCATCTCAATAATCGAGTAGCCACGCTCGTAATTGCCGTCGCCCGTCTCGATACGGTAAGGATTGCTGTGGCCTTCCGGCTCACCGAGTAGCGTCAGAAAACGGAAGCCCGAGTTCTCTTGGACCGTTCCCGAGATTCCATTGAACAAGCTGAAGGAGGCCGCGGCCGCGGCCGGGGTTTCCAGCGTCGTGCCGCGCTCGGTATAGGAAGGCTTCTTCAGTAACGCGACTTTGTTGGCGGCGTTACGCATGATGACGGTGCCCTTCGCAGGCGCGACCAGCACCAAACCATCATGGAGGCCGGAGGCAGCCTTTTCGGCCGGGGCATAGGGTGAACCCGTGCAACCAGAGAGCAAGCTGAGCGAGGTCAAAGCGGAAAGGGCGAGGAGCGAACGCATGCCGTCTTATGGGAACCTGCCGGTCCGGAGGCAATACGCCTCTAACACAAAGTACCTAAACCCGGCGGGTTGACTAAGCCCACAGACCGCATGGAATGCACCGACCCCGCACCCGTGCTTCCCCTGCCCCCAGCCCGACTTGTGTGGCTCAGCTTAGCCTGGGCTTGGGCGAGCGTGCCAACCCAGGCCGCGGACACCCCGGTCATCGGCGCCCCGGATGTACCCACCGTACCGGTGACAACCAAGGCCATCGACCAGCCCGACGATGCGCTCTTTGCGGGCCTCGTCCCCCACCTCCAGTTAACCATCACACCGGAGAACATCGCGAAGCTGATGAAGGACCCGCGCACCCTAGTGCCGATGACGATGAAGGAAGTCGGCGGCGCGACCTACGAAAACTGTTCGGTGAAGATCAAAGGCTCCCTCGGGAGCCTGCGGCAAATCAACGAAGACCGGCCGGGGCTCTCCATCCGGACGGACAAGGTCAAGAAGACGCAGGAGTACCGTGGGTGTACGAAATTCCAGCTCAACAACTGCGCCCAGGACAACACCTACCTCCATGAACAGATTGCGGGGGAAATGGCCCGGAAGGCCGGCATTCCTGCCTCCCGCTGCACGCATGCCTTCGTCACCCTCAACGGGAAGGTGCAAGGCACGTACGTCCTCAAGGAAGGCTTCAACGCGGAATTCCTCCGCTACTTTTTCAAGAACACGTCAGGTCACCTCTACGACGGAGGGATCCACCAAGACATTCACCCCAACCTCGAGTGCGACCATGGCGACCCCGCCGAGAAATCGCGGCTGACCGAGTTTGCGTGGGCCCTCGGCGAACCCGACGCCGCCAAGCGCGCCCCCCGCGTCGGCAAAATTTTGGATATCGACGCCTACCTGCGGCACCTCGTGATGGAAAATATCATGGTCCACGGGGACGGCTACTCCTACCGGGCGAACAATTACCGGGTGTATGAGAACCTCGATGACGGGAAGTTCGTCTTCATCATGCACGGCATGGATAATATGTTCGGCGTCGACGCCTACGGGCAAAGCGGGCCGCACGCCTACATCCTCTCCTCCCCGGTCAACGCCCCGCTCTACCCCGGCGCCAGCGTCACCGCCGTCGCCCAGGCCCTGTGGTCGTCCAAGGACGCCCCAGCCATCCGCGAGCGCTTCCGCCAGCAAAGCTTTCTCGTCTACGAGAAGATCATCCGACCTTACGATTGGGGCCGCCGGACCGAACAAGTGGCGGCCGAATTGAAGTCCAAGCTGCAGGCCATCGACCCTGCCGAAGCCAAGCGCTTCGAACAGCGGGGCAAGGACGGGGCCAAACAGGTCCGGGCCCGGATGGATTTCGTGAAGGCCCAATTTGAAGATGCCTACCGCCTGCGCTCGCCGAGCGGTGGTAAGGCCGCCCTCGGCAATTACCTCTGGTTCCCCGCGGCCGACAAAGGCCAGGCGAAGGAGACGGCCCTAGCAGGGAAAGATTGTCTTTATCTGCAAGCGGGCGCGGATGGGCGCGCCGAGTTCCGACTCGCCCTTTGCTTGGGCCCAGGACGTTACCGGCTCGAAGCCAAAATCCAGCACAAGGGAATCAAGGCCGGGGGCGGCGAAGGCACGAAAGGTGCGCGCCTCCGTCTGTCAGGTAATCCCCCCAGTGCCACAAACCAAACCTTCCTCGGGGATAGCCCTTGGAAGGCCACGTCCATCGATTTTACGGTCACCGACAACGATCCCACGATTATTTTAGAACTCCCGCCAGGCGTCGCGGGCGAACTCTGGCTCGACCGCAGCAGCGTGCAACTTGTCCGACTTCCTTGAGTCGCTCCGCATCGGAAAAAGTTTCACGGACTTTCATAAAGGAAAAACCTTATTCCCAATTGGCTCGAGGGGTTGACTCCCCGAAATGCCACCGCCATTTTGACGGTTCCCAGCCCACCTCAGCTTGGACCCGCTTATCCCCAGTTCTTCCGCCCAGTCACGTTCCCGCAACGTGTGCTTGGCGTGGCTATGCCTGACGGCCGCGGTGGCGGCCCAAACGGCCCCCGCCCCCGCTACGCCGGTCATCGGAGCTCCGGATGTCCCCGCGGTACCAGTCCTACCGAAAGCCCCCGACCTCCCCGACGATGCCCTGTTCGCCGGGATTGTGCCGCGCCTAGCCCTGATCATCCCCCCCGAGAGCATGACGGCGCTCGCCAAAGACCCACGCGCGCTAGTCAAGTTCACCCTCAAGGAAACCAATGGGCAAACCTTGGAGAATTGCTTGGTCAAACTCAAGGGGTCGGCGGGTAGCTTCCGGCAAATCAACGAAGACCGGCCCGGGTTCTCCATTCGTACCGACAAGGTAAAGAAAGATCAGGAATTCCGCGGCTGCGCCAAGTTCCAGCTCAATAACTGTGCCCAGGACGGCACCATGCTGCATGAGCAAATCGCCGGCGAAATGGCCCGCCGGGCCGGCATTCCCGCCTCGCGCTGCACGCACGCCTACGTGACCCTGAACAATAAGGTGCTCGGCACCTACGTGCTCAAGGAAGGCTTTAACGGCGAATTCCTGCATTACTTTTTTAAGAACACCAGCGGCCACCTCTACGACGGCGGCTTCCTCAACGAGATCAACCCGAACCTCGAAGTCGATAAGGGCGACCCCGCGGAGAAGTCCCGCCTGCTCGAGTTTTGCGGTGCGCTCGGCGAACAGAACCCCGCCAAGCGCCTCGAGCGCATGGACAAGATCCTGGATATTGACGCCTACTTCCGGTACCTCGCCATGGAGCAGGTGCTCTGCCACTGGGACGGGTATTCCTTTAATCAGAATAATTACCGCACCTACGAAGATCCGGGTGCGGGGAAGTTCTATTTCCTCCTCCACGGCATGGATCAGGTCTATGGCGACGCCCGTTGGTATATCTTCCGCCAACCCGCCAAGGCCGTCCCGAATGCACTGCTCTTCGATAAGACCATGCGGGAACGGGCCCGCACCCAATTCTTCGGCGTGTATGAAAAGGTCCTGCGGCCCATCGATTGGCCGCGCCGCGCGAACGAAATCGCCGCCGACCTCAAGGTGAAGCTGAAGCCCATCGACCCCGAAGAGTCCAAGCGCTTCGAACAACGCGGCAAAGAGGCTGCCGGCCAGCTCAAGAGCCGCCTCGATTGCGTGAAGGCGCAGGTCGAAGATGCCTACCGCCTGCGCGGTGCCGGCGGCAAAGCGGTCCTCGGCGCCGCTAACTACGCCTGGACCTGGTCAACCGACAAAGGCGACGCCAAGGAAGTGAATCTCGGCGGCAAAGATAGCCTCTACCTAAAAATCGGTACGGAGAAGGGCGCTGACTGGCGTCTGCCGCTCTCACTCTCCCCAGGCCGTTACCGTCTCGAGGCTAAGCTCCAATGGAAGGGCATCAAAGCCGGCGGCGACACCGCCAAGGGGGGCCGCCTCCGCGTGTTCGGTGGCGGCGACGCGGCCAAATCGATTCCACTCATCGGCGACAGCCCGTGGAAGCCTGTCACGGTCGACTTCATCGTCACCGACGCTGACCCGACCATCGCCGTCGAACTCCGCGCGGAGGCCGGCGAACTTTGGGCCGACCGGAGCAGCCTCACCATCACGCGCCTGCCCTAAGCCCATGGACACCGCCGACCGCTTCGAGTACAAGTTCCTCATCCGCCGCAGCCAGCGCGATGAGCTGCTCGGGCAATTGGCCGCCCAGCTCTTGCCCGACACCCATGGGGGCTCCGATGGCCACTACCCAATCATCAGCCTCTACTACGACGCTCCGGACCTCCGTTGCTACTGGGACAACTGGCGGGGGGTTCCCTCCCGCCGTAAACTCCGTGTCCGCGTCTACGGTTCCGAAGATGGTGCGATCCCGCCCACGAGTTTTATCGAGGTGAAGCATAAAGCCGATGGCCGCGGCGTGAAGCGGCGGATCCAGACCACGCTCGCGCAAGCACTCGCCGTCACCCAAGGCGCATCGCCCGACGCCTCCTTCTCCGCCCACGACCTCCGCATCGCGGAAGAGGTCCACCGCCTGCGCACGCTCGAGCAATTCCGCCCCAGCTGCGTAATGCGGTATGACCGGCATGCTTACTTCCTGCACCTCCCCGAGGAGGCCGCACTCGGCCGCGAGCCCCTGCGCGTGACCTTTGACCATGACATCGCGGTGCGCTTCGATGACCTGACGCCCGTGGTGGACGACCGAAAGTTCAATCAATACGTGCTCCCGGCCGACCACTGCATCATGGAGGTCAAGGGGGCTGGCTCCGTGCCGTACGCCTTTGCGGCCCGCCTGAGCCAACTAAAACTCTCCCCCCGCCAGTTCAGTAAATACAGCGAAGGCTTGCGCGTCGCGGGCCGTCACCTCTCTTTAGCCGCTTAACCCCTTTACCCTCCCTTACCATGCTCACCACCCCACTCTTTGCCGCCCAGGCCCAGTCCGTCGCCAATAGCGACGGCATCCTCGATACCCTTTTCGCTCCTGGTGCCCAGTTACAAGCCCCCGGCGTCAAGGAGATCATCTTCGCCATCCTCTTCAGCTTCGTCCTGAACAGCCTAATCGCGCTGCTCTACAAGATCACCTACCGGGGCACGAAGTATTCGCAGGACTACGTCAACACCCTCATCATCCTCGGCACGGTCGTGACCATGGTGATCATGGTCGTCCACGGCAACAAGGAGATGGCCTTTGGGATGTTCGCCGCCTTCTCCATCATCCGCTTCCGCCGCACCGTCTCGCAGGCCCGCGATATCGGCTTCATCTTCCTCGCCATGGCGACTGGCCTGGCCGTCGGCGCCCGCCAGTATGAATTGGCCCTCATCACTGTACCGCTCGTCTGCGGTGTCATCTACATCCTCGGCACGATCACAATCTTCGGCACCAAGCGCGGCTCCCACGTCCTGCGTATCCGCGTCGGTAATGACCTGAACTACGACCAAGCCTTCGCCGAGCCCTTCAAGCAATTCGCCCTCAGTCATGAGCTGATCTCGGCCGAGACCATCCAGGCAGGCATGATGACTGAGCTCGTCTACGACATCACCCTGAACGACGCCGCTGAACTCAACCAGTTCACGAACGCCCTACAGATGGCCAACGGCAACAACCGCGTGCTCATCACCAAGGCGAACGACCAAGTCGCCCAAGACAGCGACTAAGCACGGTCTATCGGCAACCCGCCGTCAGGCCCCGCAAGCAAAAGGGACGTCCACTCGGACGTCCCTTTTCTTTGGCCTGCGCACCGACCCGCGGGCGCTTAGTCGCCGCCCTTGGAGGGCTTACCAGTGGAGGAGAAGAACTCCTTCACGCGGGCCCGGAGGTAGTCGCGGTTCAACTTGGCGATGACGTCGAGCGTGATGC
>CAIYEN010000046.1 GCA_903925205.1 uncultured Opitutia bacterium
CGGCGCAACATCAGGCGCATTATTCGGCCACCGCGGTCCTTGCGGAGCAGCGTCCGGACGTTTTGGCTCGCCTGATCGAGCGTGAACTCACCGAGCCGCTGGTCCGCCGTAACAACTCCTTGGTCAAGTATCCGCGCCACCACGGGTTCATCCCGTCGTGCGAGGAACAAGAGACGGCGTTACTTCAGTTGGCTAGCCAGCCGCGCGGTCAACGCGTCCGACTTGCCCTCGCTTCATCGCTCCCGCACCTCACCGCGCCGATTCGTGCGCTCGTCGCTCAGCATCTCCTCCGTTACGAGCAGGACAGCACGGACCATAACCTCCCACTACTCGTCTGGACCGGTATCCGCGAACTTCCACTCCCAGCCTTGGTCGATGTCGCACACGTCTGCCGCGTCCCGCAGGTTAGCAAACTCATCGCACGACGCTTGGCCGAAGCCTCGGATAAGCAGCCGGAACCCTTGAATGAGCTCTTGGCCGGTGCGGCTGATATGCCGGATGGCCATGGCCCACTCGTTGCGGGCTTGGTGGATGGACTTAAAGGTTGGCGTAAGGCCAAGAAGCCCGCCGCGTGGGATAAGTTTGTCGCGTCGATACCTTCTACTGACGCCGCCGCCCTTGAGGTCGTCCGCCAACTCAATGTGTTGTTCGGCGACGGCTTGGCCTTGGAAGCCGTGCGCAAGATTGCCTTGGATGAGAAAGCCCTCACCGAGCAGCGCCGTGTCGCTTTGTTGGCGCTCATCGAGGCCAACGACTCGAACCTCCGGGCCGATTGCGAGAAACTCCTTTCTGTGCGTGGTGTCGCCATGGAAGCCATCCAAGGCCTCACGAAGTTTGATGACCCTGCCGTCGCGAAGAAGATCCTCGCCCGCTATCCTCAGCTATATCCCCACGAGCGGCCGCAGGCCATCATGGCGCTCGTCTCGCGTCCGAAGTTCGCGCGGGAACTCCTCGCTGCGATCGCCGAAGGCAAAGTCTCGAAGTTAGACCTCGGGTCTACCGCTGCCCGGCAGATTCGTGGATTCAACGACGCAAAGCTCACGGCACAGCTCGTGGCCGTGTGGGGCGAAGCGCGGGAGACTCCGGCGGATAAGCTCCAGCTCATCGCCGAACTTAAGGCGCGGCACACTGCGGACTTCTTGGCGAAAGCGGATATTGCGCAGGGCAGGGCCCTCTATGCGGGCGTGTGTGGGCAGTGCCACAAACTCTTTGGGGAAGGCGGTGCGATTGGGCCGGACCTCACGGGCAGCGGACGACGCGACCTCGATTACTTGCTCCACAACATCGTGGATCCGAACGCCACCGTCGACGCCGCGTACTACCTCAATACGATCACGATGAAAGACGGACGCGTCCTCAGTGGCATCGTCGGAGCGCAGACCGAGCGCACGCTCACCCTGCGTTCGATTGGCCAGGAAAGCACCCTCGACAAGACCGACATCGCGAAGCGTGAAATCCTGCCCATCTCGCTCATGCCCGAAGCCCTTTTGCAGGCCTTTTCTTCCGAGCAGCAACGCGACCTCTTGGCCTATCTCATGTCCGAAACCGGTACGAAGGTAGGGAAATAGCTCACCCCTCGTCGGACTGCTTCGGGGCGAGGCCGGCGTGGGGGCGGCCGGCGGCGTGGACGGGGCGGAAATCGGCGAGCCAAGCCGGTCCAGGGCCAGCGCCACGGTTGGAGGTGTCGTGGCGATGCGTGATCCCCGTGAAGAATTCGATTAGCGCCTCGAGGTGGCCCCAGAAATCGACGGCCTCCAGCAATGGGTTCACCAGGTTCGTGACCGGGCAGTAGTAGGTGTTCTTCGGGTCCGTGTGGTGGAGCGCATGTTGGCGTGGTGTTTGCAGCACGCGAATATCCTGGAGGAAACCGACGACCGGCCCGACTTCTGCGCGGGTCATGTGGGCCCACTTATGGACTTGGTTGGCGTTCACGCTGATGAGGACGAACAGTACGACCTGCCAGTTAAAGTAGCCGAGCCAGGCCGCGAGGCCTAGAATGACCACTCCGAGGGCCAAGAGGTCCCAAGAGCTTTGCCACCAGTTATTCTTCGTGAAGAGCCGCGGGTAGTGGTGATGGATGATGTTCGGCTTGATCATCAGGGGGCCGACCACGGGGGTGGCCTCGGAGCCGTAAGCGTCTTCGAGCCAATGGGCGAGGCCCGCTACGAAATCGGCCAGCAGGATGACGCCGAGCGCTTGGAGGATGAGCTGCAGAGTGTGCATGTGTTTTGAACGGCAACCATTATACCTACAGGCAGGCCGGAAGCGTTAATCGATATAATCGATAGGGCCTATCGCTGCGGGGGATAATGGTCGTTGCGCCTGCTCCCCGCGCGGCGAAGATGGTCCTACACCGATGAACGTCCATCACCTTGAGCTTTTCTATTACGTGGCGAAGCATGGGGGTATCAGCGCGGCCGTCCGCCATATTCCGTATGGCATTCAGCAACCCGCGGTGAGCGGCCAGATGGCTGCCTTGGAGACGAATCTCGGGGTTCGTCTTTTCGAGCGTTCGCCCTTTCGGCTGACTGCGCCTGGCCGCAAGTTATACGGCAAAATCGAAAGCTTCTTTAGCGGGTTGGATGGGCTTGAAGGCCAACTTCGCGATACGGACCGACCAGAATTACGGTTGGCCGCCTCGGAGCTCGTGCTGCGTTTGCATATCTCCACGGTCACCCAACGCTTGCGCGCCCGGCACCCGAAGTTACTGCTCAGTTTGACCCCTGGCTACCAAGCCCAGTTTGAGACGTGGCTGCGCGATGGCCTCATCGACCTCGCCATCGTCCCGATCGAGGCGAAGACGAAAGGCCGCCAGAGCCTATTGCGGTTGGCACGCGTTCCCCTGGTACTCCTCGTGCCCAAGGCATCACCGCTCCAGAGCGTCGCCGAACTTTGGAAGCAGAAAAAACTCCGGGAGCCGCTGGTCAGTATGCCCGGGGCGAGTAGCATCACGCGCAGCTTCCATCGCGATCTCCGTAAGCTGGGCATCGCCTGGCAGCAGTCGGTGGAAGTGACTTCGATGGAGATGGTCACCAGCTATGTGGCCAACGGGGAAGGGCTGGGCTTAAACCTCGCGATTCCGGAAGCCATCGAGCACCCCGAAGTCCGCGCCTTGCCGTTGATCGGTTTTGCGCCGATGGAGATTGGCCTTCGCTGGAATGGCGACCCCTCGCCTTTGTTGCGCGACGCGATCGCGGCTTTCCAGCAGTATACCCGGGAGACGTGGCCCGACTGGGTGATCGAGGACGCCCTCCCGCCCCAGAAGAAGCGGAAGTAGGGTGACCTTAAAACTAGGGTGTAATTTGCTTTGCAGTTATAACATCAGTTATTACATTTGTTTTAATGGCTAAAAAACTTAAAGTTCGTAAAATAGGAAACTCGCTTGGGGTAATCTTGCCCAAGGAGGTCTTGGATGACCTTCGCGTCGAAGAGGGCGACTCCCTTGACTACTTGACGAATAAGAAGGAGCTGCGGCTTTTCGCCAACAACCCGAACTTTGCGGAAGAAATGAAGGTCTTTAAGTCGCTGAGCCGCCGTTACCGCAACGCCTTAGGTGAATTAGCGAAATGACTAAAATCCGTTGGTTGAGCGTCGAGTCCATCCAAGCCCTTCATGGGGTGGTCATCGATGATTACGGCGGCGATGCCTCCATCCGTGATCCGCGTAGACTTGAGGCAGCTGTGGCTCGTCCACGTCAGCACTCTGCCAGCGGAGAGAAATCTTTAGCCAAACTGGCCGCCACTTACGCCGTCGCCATCGTTCAGGGCCATCCCTTCGTGGATGGCAATAAGCGTGCGGGATTTATGGCCGCCGCGGCGTTCCTTGAGCTGAATGGAAAGGTGTTTGAGGCTCCGGAAGTGGATGTCGCCATGCAGACATTAGGTTTAGCCGCGTCCGAAGTGTCCGAGACACAGTACGCCGCATGGCTCGAAAAGTCCTCACGTCCGGCCGCGCCTAAACCCAAGAAGCGCCGTAAGTAGCCTGATTTAGCGGGTTTTCGGGCCAAGAGCCCGTATCTTTCGTTTTGACGCAGGGGCGGGGAGTCCCATCGTCAGACGACTCAGGACAGTCCGATGGTGTAATGGTAGCACAGGAGATTCTGATTCTCCTTGTCTAGGTTCAAATCCTAGTCGGACTATTTCTGAAACCTAAAGCCCTCCACCCGGAGGGCTTTTTCGTGCCTATTTCGTGGGACGGAGCAGTCGGGCCGCGGCGGCCTTTGGGGTCTCACCGGCGCGGACGTCATCGAGCCGGTAGGTGTTGGTGCACGAGGTGGTGTCGCCGATGCCTAAGGTGGCGAGCCGACCGAGGGTCTCGAGTTCGACGTAGGCCCAAGGGTCCGGGCTCACGTAAATCTCCGCGCTGCACCCGTCGTCAGGGAAGGAGCCGGTCGTTTCGCCAGGGGTCGCGGCAATCAGTAGCGTGTGCTTGTCGCCGACCCAAGCGAGGGCGTGGCCGTCGGTGCCGATCTTGGAGCAAACATCGGGGAAGCGCTTCCAGTAGAGGATGCCTTTTTCGATTTCGATGCCCTTGAGCGGCCCGAACATGGGGTTGAGGGGTTGACGGCCCGCTTTCGCGGTCGTTGCAATGGCCCGCGGCTCGGCGAGTTGCGTGATGACCCAGACGGCGATCTGTACGGGTGGCCCTTGGACTTTTGTGTAAGTCGTGGTGACCGCGAGTGTGTGGAAGCCCGCGGGACGGATCAGTCGGGTGAAGCGGACGCCCGAGCGCGGGTCGACGGGGGATTCGAGCAGGACGCCGGCCTCGGTCACGCGCACGCGCAGGGCGCTTTGGTCGAAGACCACGGGCGGCATCCACTTACCCGTTGCGTCCTTCATCCAGACCCCTTCCGGGGCGGGCCAAGTCTTGTCGCCGCCAAAGTTCGTCCAAGCCTTCGCGTTAGGCTGCACCGCTTGGCCGAGGAGGTCGGGGTTCTGCCAGAGCACGCCGGTCGATTCACCCGGGCGGCGGATATCCATGATTCGTCCGATCGACGGAATGACGACGGCCTCGATGTCCTCGCCGCGGATGACGACGGGGTCGGTCCAGCCACGGTAATTGCGGGTGGAATCAGAGGGCGTGCAGCCGACGAGGGCTAGGAAGCAACCCAGCAGGAATGCCCGACTCATCGGTCGTTCCAGAGGATGAGCAGGTTCTTGGTCTGGCGGCCGGCGACGATGAGGTCGGGTTTGCCGTCGCCGTTGAGGTCGGCGGCCTTGAAGTCCTCGACCGCAATCTCTTTGGTCGTGAGCGTGCTCGTGCGCCACGCCTTGCCGGCGGCGTCGAGCGGCGTCAGCAGGCGGATGCCAGGCTCGGTGCCGCGCCAGCCCACGACGTATTGGTCGGAGCCGGTGCCAAGGAAGTCGGCGACGGCGACCGCGTGGCCTTCCTTGAAGCCATCGAGGAGTTGTTGGCGGACCCACTGGCCCGCGGCGTCCTGCGTGTAGACGGCGGACATCGTGCCGTGGAAGGGCTCAACCGTCGCGAGGAAGCGTTGGCCGTTGGCAAGTTTACCGTCGCGGAGTTCGCCCGTCGGGACGGTCGTCAGCGCCGTGTTCGTCCAAGCGCCGGCCTTGAAGGAGTTGAGCCAGATGCCTTCCTTGGAGCCGGAAAGGATTTCTTGGGCGGGGCCAGCACTCCAGCGCGTCGGCTGGAGGTTATGCGTCACGTGGCCGACCTCGTTGACTACGGTGATCTTCCACGGCAGCTTGGGGTCAGCGGGCTTTTCGTAAGCGAGCATCTTGGCGCCGACGCCGGCGTTGTTTTTGTTGGCGCGGCCATGGAGCGGTTGAACGACGAGGTCCCAGCGCTTGGCGTCGACCTGGACCCACTGCATGCGGTGGACCGTCGGCTCGTGGGGGAGCGCGATGGCTTCCCATTTCTGGGTCGGGTCAGCGGGGGCCTGCAGGTAGAACACCGCGCCACTATTGACCGTGTCGGACGGATTCCAGCCGGCGCCGACGGCGACCTCGCACTTACCGTCGACGACTTGGGCGGCGATGCAGACGTTATCGAGCTTGGTTAGGTTCTCGGCGATGACGTGCTTCTTCCACGTCGGGTTCTGGTACCACTGCACCGTGTGCTGGTCGGCCAAAAGGATGTCGGGCTTCCCGTCGCCATCGACGTCCGCGATGGCGAGGCCGTAGCCGATGGAGACCTTATCGATCTCTTGCAGGCGGAACTTTGGTTCGGCCGGGGCGGCGAGGACGAGCAGGGGGCAGAGCGTCAGGAGCGGGGTCAGCTTCATAGAGATGGTCTTAAGCCGTCTGACCTCACCTGTCCACCGCGGTTCCCGCTGCGGTGCCGGGCACGAACAACGGGGTCAGGCACCAACATTGGGGTCTGACCCCATTAATGGTACCTGACCCCATCGTCAGGGCGTGGCCCCGATATGGGTTTGAGGTGGCTCCGTGTTCGGCTAGAAAAGTCGGATGCTCCCCCGCAGGTCATTCCTGAAGCTTGGTGCCGCTGCCTCATTAGCGGCTGTGCCGGGCGTGACTGCACGCTTGGTCGCCGCCGATCAGCCGGCCTTCACGCCGGTCGCCTTTGCCGTCGTCGGCGACACGCATTACTTCGCGGACAAGGACGACCCAACGTCACTTCAGCCGGTTTCGCGGGATACGACCGCGGCGCTCGTCGCCCAGCTCAATCGCCTCCCTGGTTCCGAACTACCGGCCGCTCTGGGCGGCGGTAAGGTGCTCGCTTTGAGCCAGGTCATCCACGTTGGCGACTGCATTGATAGCGGCGATAAGAACGGTGCGGTCATCGCCAAGATGCAGGCCACCGAGTGGAAGGAGTGGCAGGCGGACTACGGTTTGGACGGCAAGGACGGCCGGCTCAAGTACCCCACGTACGAGATCCACGGCAACCATGATGGCCCGCATGGCAAGGGCCTCGTTCTCGACGGCATCATCGCGCGCAATAAGCAGCGTAAGGACCTCAAGGCCGTTTCGCCGAATGGACTCCACTATGCGTGGGTCGTGAACGGCGTGCACTTCATCAACCTTGGCATCACGGTTGGGCAAGTAAAGGCCGTCACCCGCAAGCGGCGCTACGACCCGATGGACAGCCTCGAGTTTCTCATCGATTACCTCGCCAAGCACGTCGGAAGCTCCGGTGCGCCGGTGGTCATCTCGCACCACGTCGACTTTGCCCGCTATGCCTTGCCCGTGGCGGACGACATCGTCCTCAAGAACGAGTGGGACTACGCGGACGTGCAGGCCTTCCACGATGCCCTCAAGCCTTACCGCATCGCCGGCATCTTCTATGGCCACACGCATGTGCGGGCCGTCTTCGCCTGGCGCGGGCCGAAGCCTGACCCCGTGGTGGCGGGTAAGTCATTACCGGTTGGCATCCCGACCTTCAACACGGACAACGCCGCGCACTTCGGCGGACCCACGCAGGCCTTCCTCTACGTCGAAGTCCACGCTGAGGACATCCTCGTCCGCGAGCTCGCCACCAAGGACGCGTGGAAGACCTCGGCTTGGACCGAACTCTCCTGGCGCTTGCCGCACTACACCGGTTGAGCGGTGCCAGGCCTAAATAATGGGGTCTGACCCCATTATTGGTGCCTGACCCCGTTGCCGCGTTTAGCGGAGGAGCGCGGGGAAGAGTTTGCCGAGGCCGTCGGCCATGATCTCGACGCCGATGGCGGCGAGGACGAGGCCCATGAGGCGGGTCATGACGTTGATGCCGGTCTGCCCGAGGAAGCGGGTGATGCGTGTGCTGGCCGCGAGGCAGGCGAAGGTCGCGAGCGCACCGACGACGGCGTAGCCCACGAGCAACGCTTGGTCGGCGAAGCCATGCGATTTCTCCGCGTAGATGACCATCGTCGAGATCGTCGCCGGACCCGTGATGAGCGGCACCGCCAGCGGCGACACCGCCACGCTATCGCCGGCGTCGAGCTTCTCGGTCGCTTGGCTCAGGTCGTGGTCGGAACTGTCCGCCGGCTTGGCGTTGAGCATCTGCACGGCGTTGATGAGCAGCAGCACGCCGCCACCGACTTGGAAGGACGCGATGGAGATCCCGAAAAAGCGGAGCAACTGCAGCCCTGCGAGTGCGCTGGCCGCGATCACGAGGAAGACCGTGACTGTGCTCACCCAGATGGTGCGTTGACGCTGGGCCGGTGTGAGGCGCGCCGTGAAGTGGATGAAGAACGGGATCACCCCAATCGGGTTCAACACGGCGAGCAGCGTGAGCAGGGGCTTCAAGTAATCCATGGACACCTCACGATGGCTAAGCCCCGCATCGGTGCAATGACGTGAAATGCCCATGAACAATCATTCGGACGGGTTGGCTCCGCCGACCGACCGCTTTCGCTCCTTAAGCGCGCTTTACGCCGTCAAACGCTCAAGACACTCCGCGTAGAGCGCTTGCGTCTTCGCCACGACGTCGGCGGGGAGTTGCGGGCCGGGTGCGGTCTTGTTCCACGGTTGGGCCTCGAGCCAATCACGCACGAATTGCTTATCGTAGGACGGTTGGGCGCGGCCGGGCTGCCAAGTCGAAGCCGGCCAGTAGCGGGAAGAGTCGGGCGTCAGCACCTCGTCGATGAGTACCAACGAACCATCGGGGGCGGTGCCGAATTCAAACTTCGTGTCGGCGAGGATGACCCCGGCCTTGGCCGCGCGTTCGGCGCCCATGCGGTAGAGCGCGATGGACGTGTCGTGGACTGTACGGAAGACCTGCGTGCCGAGGATCTCTTCGCACTGCGCGTTGGTGATGGCCTCGTCGTGGCCTTCGGCGGCCTTGGTCGATGGCGTGAAGATGGGCGTCGGTAGCTTCGAGCCATCGAGCAAGCCAGCCGGTAGGGCGTGGTCGAGGATGGCGCCGTTCTTCTTGTATTCCTTAAAGCCGCTACCGGCCAGGTAGCCGCGCACCACGGCCTCGACGGGCAGGGGGACGAGCTTACGCACGAGCATCGAGCGCGGGATCAGGTGTTCGTGGCCCTGGAGCGCGCGGGTGAGGGCGGCCGCGTGATCGGGCACGAGGTGCGTCGGGAAGAGTGCTTTCGCCTGTTCGAACCACCAGAGGCTGATGTGCGTGAGCAGGATCCCTTTGCCTGGGACCCCGTTGGGCATGACCACGTCGAAGGCCGACAAGCGGTCCGTCGCCACGATGAGGTAGTGTTCGCCGAGGTCGAAGACCTCGCGGACCTTGCCCTTGGCCTTCAGCGGGAAGGGCAGGCCGGTCACGGTCATCAAGGCTTCCTTGGGCAAAGGCGGCGTTTTCATCCTGCCACGGAGATAGGCGAGGGCGGGCCAAGAGGGCAAGGACAACGCACGCCGATTCGGCGTTGTGGCTGAGGGCGTGGCCGATAACTTAGCCCTTCGCCCGGATGCTCGTCCACGACGCCCATTGCCATTATCAGTTTGCGGAAGTCCCGTATGCCGCGGTCGAACTCGCTCGGCGGGAAGGCGTCGGCTATGCGGTCGTCAACGGCAGCGCGCCCGTGGATTGGCCCGAGGTCGCTGCCCTCGCCGTCCGCGACGCCCGCAACCTCCCTGCCTTTGGCCTACACCCTTGGGATGTCCCCACCGCGCCCGTCGGCTGGGAGGAGCAGCTGCGGGCCATCTTGCTCGCGCACCCGCAGGCCTCGGTCGGCGAGATGGGCTTGGACCGGTGGGTGGAGGGCCACGATCCCGTCGCCCAGGAAGCCGCCTTCCGCGTCCAGCTCGCCTTAGCCGTCGAACTCGACCGACCGCTCACCATTCATTGCGTCCGCGCGATCGGCCCCCTCATGGATATTTTGCGCGCCACGCCTGTGCCGCGGCGTGGTTTCCTCCTGCATAGTTGGAACGGCCCTGTTGACCTCGTGTCGGAGCTCGTGGGCCTCGGGGCATATTTCTCTTTTAGCGCGCATCATCTGCGTCCGACCAAGGCCGACCTCCGCGCGCAGTTTGCGGCGGCGATTCCTTCCGACCGGATCCTCGTTGAGACCGATGCCCCTGCGCTATGTCCTGCGCCGGAGTTCCGGCTCCATGAACTCCCACCCGACGCCGCGGGCGTAGAGCAGAACCACCCGGCGAACCTCCGGCGCAACCTGGAGGAACTCGCGCGGACGCGCGGCCTTGCTGCGGAGCAGGCGGCGGAGCTCACGGGCGTGAACTTCGCCCGCTTATTCCTTGGGCAGTAGCGCGAGACGGAGCGCTTCGCCCGCGGCGGCTAGTCCGAAGGCGCCGGCCACGTGGGAAGCCGTCCCGTAACCCCATTCGCAATTGGGGTGCAGGTCTTCGCCCTCGGGAATCTCGCCGCCGGGGAGACCCGCGCAGTCGGTCGGCTGAGTGAACGGTTCATCGGACCACACGCAGGACACTCCGAACGGCGTCTTGCCGCGCGGGAAGTCAAAGTTTTGGCGCAGCCGCTTGCGGACCAGCATCATCAGCGGGTCATCGCGCGAATCGCGAAGGTCGGTCACCTTGAGCCGCGTGCCATCGAGACGCCCGGCGCAGCCCCCGACGGTGACCACACGGAGCTTCCGGTTCACCGCCTCCGCGATCAGCCCGCATTTCGGTGACAGCGCATCCATCGCGTCGATGACCACGCCTTCAAAGCCCGCGAGCACCTCGTGCGGGTTGAAGCGTGACAGGAAGCGGGTGTGCAGGGTCGTCTGGATACTTGGGTTAATGGAACGCACCCGCGCCGCGACCGCCTCGGTCTTGGGTTGGCCCTCGGCGCCAGCGACCGCGTGGAGCTGGCGGTTCGTATTAGAAATACAGACCGCATCGCCGTCGACCAGCGCCAGCTGGCCGACGCCGGAGCGGGCGAGGGCCTCCGCCGTCCAGGAACCCACGCCGCCCAGCCCGACAATCAGGAAGCCGCTCTGCGATAGCCGCTCCAGGCCCGCCAGCCCGTAGAGGCGGCCGACGCCGGCGAAGCGTTCGAGGTAGGCGGGATCCATGCTGGGGGCATCGAAGGCGGAAACCACGGCCTATCCAAGAAACAAAACGCTCCGGGCTTGAACGGAGCCCGAACCCCGCAAAGATAGTTTCCTACCCCTTTCTATGGCCGACTCCGAAACGAAAGTCCCCCAGATCCTCTTGGCACCTGCTTCGCCCCTGTGGTACCACGCCATGATGTGGGCCGTGGGCGGCCTAGCCTTGGGGCTCCTCATCGCCTTCGGGTTTGTCCTCCGCGACCACTTTCAGGCCGACGGCATGACCCTCGTCTACCGCGAAGCCCGGGCGCCGCTCATCCAATACCGCCTCGAGAAAGGCGCTTGGCCGGCCAAGTTCGACTTCCGCGTCCCCCCGGCGGACCTCGCGGCCTTTGGTTTCACCAAGGTCGTGCAGCCCGCCCTGGATAAGGCACCGGTCAACGGCACCTGGACCTTCACGCCGGACAGCCCTGCGGGCAAAGGCATCCCCGCCGTCGTCTTCACTCCCTCGACGCCCGATGCCAGCTCGCTGCGCATCTTGCTCGTCGTGGACGGCCGCCTGGACGATGGCGATGGCGCCAAAGGCATCTTCCGGGTCTCCGAGACCGAAGCCGCCTTTACACTGAAAGCCGAGTAATCGCCTCGGCGCGCGAGCGCAGGTCGGCGTCGTAAAGGGCATTCACCAGTTCGTCGAGGTCACCCTCGAGGATCTGTTCAATCCCGTGGACCGTGAGGTCGATGCGGTGGTCGGTGATTCGGTTTTGCGGGAAATTATAGGTCCGGATGCGTTCCGAGCGATCGCCGGATCCGATCATATTCTTGCGGGTATCGGCGCGGACCTCGCGCTCTTTGGCGCGGGTTAGGTCGAGTAAGCGCGAACGCAGCACGCGGAGGGCCTTTTGGCGGTTACGCAACTGGGAACGCTCATCGGCGCAGTAGACCATGAGCCCAGTGGGCTTGTGGATGATTTGGACGGCGGATTCCGTCTTATTCACGTGCTGACCGCCGGCGCCGGAAGCGCGGGCCACGGACATATCGAGGTCTTCGGGCTTGAGCACCACCTCAGCCTCTTCGGCTTCGGCGAGCACGGCGACGGTGGCGGCCGACGTATGGACGCGGCCGGAGGCTTCGGTCGCTGGGACGCGTTGGACGCGGTGGACGCCGGCTTCGTGGCGGAGTAGAGCGGTCGCCCCTTCGCCTTCAATCAGCAGGACCGCTTCGCGGACCCCACCGAGGTCGGAGTGGGACAGGGACATCAACTCGCACTTCCAGCCCTTGCGTTCGGCGAAGCGCGTGTAGGCCCGGAGTAGTTCGGAGGCGAACAAGGAGGCCTCTTCGCCCCCCGTGCCGGCGCGGATTTCCACCATCGCGTTACGGGAATCGTCGGGGTTGGGCGGGACGATGGCCTTAATTAACTGGTCGCGGGCGACCTCGATGAGGGGGAGCAGGCGGCGGGCTTCGTCGTCGGCCATCCGGCGCATCTCAGGGTCGGCTTCGCCGGCGAGGGCTTGGGCTTCGGACAGTTCCTTTTCCAGGCCGGTGAGGAGGTCGTCGGCCTTCACCGCTTTCCCCGTGAAACGCAGTTCGGCCCCGAGGGCGGCGGCCCGGCGGCTATCCCCGAACGTGGCGGGGTCGGCCATGAGCCCTTCCAGTTCGGTGAGGCGACGGCGGAGGCCGGAAAGGTCGGGTCTGAGGGGGGCTTCGGCCATAGTAGGAGGGACGGGAATCGGGCTTGGACAGCGGGGCTGCCTCCATTAGTTAATGGATGCTTGGGGACTCACCCCGCAAGCCCGACCTTTCACCCTCTTTCGATTTAGCATGCAGACCAAGGAACCCGCCCTACGCGGCAGCCACGTCCTCTCCTGTGTTTGGGACTTTGATAAGACCCTTTGTCCTGGGTATATGCAGACCCCGCTCTTTCGCGCCTTCGGCGTTGATGAAGAGCAGTTCTGGAAGGAAACCAACCAGTTGCCGGCCCTGTATGCCCGCAAAGGCATCCGCACCTCGAAGGACTCCGTCTACCTGAATCACCTGCTGAGCTACGTGAAGTCGGGCCCCATGAAGGGCCTCACGAACCGCCAGCTCCGTGAACTTGGGGGCGAAATCGAACTCTGCCCTGGCCTCCCCGAATTTTTCCCAGCGCTGAAGGAGTTCGTCCGCGAACTGGGCCGTAAGCATAACGTCGAGGTGAGCCTCGAGCACTACGTCATCAGCACGGGCCTGGCGGAGATGATCCGCGGCACCTCGCTGGCGCAGCATTGCGACGGCATCTACGGCTGCGAATTCCTGGAGCACCCGTTGCCCCCGCACTTCAGCAAGCAAGACGAGCTGGCGCTTGAACTCCCGACCGAGATCACGCAAGTCGCCGCGATGGTCGACAACACCATCAAGACCCGTTTCCTGTTCGAGATCAATAAGGGCTCGAATAAGAATCCGGAGATTGACGTTAATTCCGTCGTCCAAGCCGAAGACCGCCGGGTGCCTTTTGAGAACATGATTTACGTCGCCGACGGCCCCAGCGACGTCCCCGTCTTCTCGCTCTTGCGCAAGAACGGCGGCAAGGCCTTTGCGGTCTATGTGCCGACGAACGAAGCCGAATTCGCGCAAAACGACGCGCTCCTCCAGGCCGGCCGCGTGCATGGCTATGGCCCCTGTGATTACGGCCACGCCGCCTTCACGCCCAAGTGGATTCGGCACGCTTTGACCGGCATGGTCGAACGCTTGGCGCAAGAACGGACCCGCGCCCTCGCCGCCCGCGTGACCCGCCCGCCGCGCCATATTCACGCCGACCCGACGGCACCCCGCACCGACGTGACGTCGCAGGGCAACCTCTTCAGCGAATAATTTTTTCATGCCCGCCCCTGCCCGTAAGCGCACCGCCACCCTGGCCACGCCCGCCAGCGAAAGCCGCCCGATCCTCGCGGTTATCCTAGGACTCCTCGCGACTTTCTTCGTCGTCGCCTTCGTCTCGCATTCGGTCACGGACGAGAACCTAGTGCCCAGCTGGTTCACGAATACGACGGACCTGGTTAAGACGCATAATTACTGCGGTTCCCTGGGGGCCACCGCGGCCTTCGTGCTGTTCAACCTCTTCGGCTACGGTGCCTTCTTTGTGCCGGCGTTCCTCTTCGCCGCGGCCTGGTTTGCGCTCAATAACCGCGCCCACACGCTGTGGCCGACGAAGGTCGCGTTGATGTCGGCCTGCGTGCTTTTTGGTGCGCCGATGTTGACGCTGTGGTTGGGGGCGGATGCCTCCGGCACCTTTGACCCGAAAGGTCCGGGCGGCGTGCTCGGTGGATTCATCTACCTGAAGCTCTGTCAGCCTACCCTGGGCGAGTACGGCACCTGGATCCTCGTCTTCCCTTATGGCTTCTGCCTGCTCGGGGCGTTGGCGGATGACCCTAAGGCTACGCTGTCGGCTTGGATTTCCGAAATGCGCGATGGCGTCGGTGCGTGGAACGCCGAGCGCAAAGCCGCCGCTGCCCGCAAAGCGGTGGAGCGCCAGCGCAAGTTGCAACAGGCCGCCGAGTTACGCCGGAAGCAGTACGAGATTGCGGGCGCGGAAGTGACCGCAATGCCGTCAGCGGCGGCCAAGCCCGTGGTGAAGATTGAAGACCTGCCCATTGACGATGATGCCGACATCGAGCCCGCCCCGCGCGAGGAAGCCGCCGCCAAGGGCCCCGTCACCGTTAAGCCCGAGAATGTCACCATCACGCCGCTGAAGGAGTCGAAGCCTACGGACGAAGCCGCCGAGGTTGCGGACGACGAGGATGCCGAGGAAGACGCGGGGGATGCCCCTCAGGTCACGACGCCGAAGCCACGCACCCCCGTTAAGCCCATCGAGCCCGCGGGCTCGGGTAAGGTCCTCATTGTGAAGCCTGAGGAAATTGAGCGTGCGAAGGCCTCTCAGCAGCTCAAGAAGCGGGGCGAATACCTTTTCCCGCCAATCAACCTGCTAAACGAACCCAAGGCGGGGGCGAGTGGTCCCGCGGAAGATTTCCGCAAGCGCGCCCAAGACCTCATCGAGACCCTGAAGCAGTTCAAGGTCGAGTGCATCCCGGTCGATCCTACCAACGGCGTCGACGTCGGCATTCAGCAAGGCCCCTCCATCACGCGATACGAGATTAAGCCTGCCCCCGGCGTGCGCGTTGAGAAGATCGCCAACCTCTCGAACAACATCGCGATGAACTTGGAAGCCGAAGCCGTGCGTATCCTTGCGCCCGTCCCGGGCAAGGGCACCGTCGGCATCGAGATTCCGAACCGGAACCGCAAGGACGTCCTCCTCCGTGAAATCATCGAGTCCAAGGCGTGGGCGGAGACCGTCATGGAGCTCCCCGTCGTGCTCGGCGTGGACAGCGTCACGAACAAGCCCGTCATTCAGGACCTCGCCAAGATGCCGCACGCGCTGATCGCGGGGGCGACTGGTCAGGGCAAGTCCGTCTGCATTAACGCCATCATTGTCTCGTTGCTCTACCGCTGCACCCCGCAGGACCTGCGCTTCATTATGGTCGACCCTAAGGTCGTTGAGTTGCAGATCTTCAATCAGCTCCCGCACCTCCTCATCCCGGTCGAGACCGACCCTAAGCGCGTGCCTTCGGCCCTCAAGTGGCTCATCGCCGAGATGCAGCGCCGCTACAAGATTTTCGCCAAGTGTGGCGTGAAGAATATCACCGGCTTCAACGCTAAGCTTGCGAAGGAAGCCGGCTTGCCGAAGCAGGAAGAACTCATCCTCAGCCCCGAAGAGCTGGCGGCCGCACAGGAAGCGGCCGCGGCGGTCATTGACGACGGTATCCGTATCCCGAGCGAGAAGCTCCCGTACATCGTCTGCATCATCGACGAAATGGCCGACTTGATGATGGTCGCGGCGCAGGACATTGAAACCTCCGTCGCGCGCATTGCCCAGCTCGCACGCGCGGCGGGTATTCACCTCGTTCTGGCCACGCAGCGTCCCTCGACGGACGTCATCACGGGCTTAATTAAGGCCAACCTCCCGACCCGCATCGGCTTCAAGGTCTCCTCGCAGATTGACTCGCGTACCATCTTGGACCGCGGCGGTGCCGAGACCCTCGTCGGTCGCGGCGACATGCTCTTCGTCCCGCCAGGCAGCGCCACGCTGAACCGCGTGCAGGGCGCGTTCGTCGGTGAGCAGGAAGTCGCTGCCATCGTCGAGTATCTTCGGGAGAAGAACGGCCCGCCGGAGTTCGCCCAAGAAGTCGTCGAAGCCATTCAGGAAGCCGCCGAGGGCGGGGAAGGCGGCGGTGCCGACGGCGAAGACGGCGAAGACCCGTTGGTGGCGCAGAGCTGGACCATCATTAAGGAGTCCCGCCGGGCCTCGGTCTCGATGCTCCAGCGCCGCCTCAAGCTCGGCTATAACCGCGC
>CAIYEN010000047.1 GCA_903925205.1 uncultured Opitutia bacterium
CGAGGAGCTTCTTCGCCGCGGGGAGGTCGGCCGCGTAGGCGGTGAGGCGGCGGTCGAGTCCCTTGCGCAGGACGGCGAGTTCCGCGGGCGTGCCAGGACGGCTCGTGACGCGCTGGAAGGCCCAGGTCAAGCGTTGGTCGCTACTGCCTGGTTGGCGCAGCGTGAGCTCGGCCAGTTTGCGCGAGGCTTCGACGAAAGTGACTTCATTCAGCAGCGAGAGGGCCTGCATGGGGGTATTGCTACGGAAGCGCTTTACGGTGCAGACCTCGCGGGTGGCGGAGTCGAAGAGCAGCATCGAGGGCGGGGCCGCGGTACGCTTCCAAATCGTGTAGAGCGAGCGTCGGTAAAGGCCTTCGCCGGTGTCAGCCTTGTAGTTGCGCATATCACCGTAGACGCTGGTCTCGTCCCAGACGGCTTCCGGCATGTAGGGTTTGACGCTGACTCCGCCGATTTTCGGCACGAGTAAACCGCTCACGGCGAGGGCTTGGTCACGGATGGTTTCGGCGGGGAGACGGAAGCGCGGGCCGCGGGAAATCCAACGGTTCTCCGGATCCTTCTCCAGCTTTTCCGGCGTCACGACCGTGCTCTGTCGATACGCTTGGCTCATGAGGATCAGCTTCTGCATGCGCTTCATGTCCCAACCGTGTTCCGCAAAGTCCACAGCGAGCCAGTCGAGTAGTTCGGGATGGCTCGGCCATTCGGCTTGCGAGCCAAAGTTCTCGGAGGTCTTCACTAAGCCTGTCCCGAAGAAGTTTTCCCAGGCACGGTTAACCCAAACGCGGGCGGTCAGCGGGTGTTGGCCGCTGACGAGCCAGCGGGCGAAGCCGAGGCGATTATTGGGTTCACCGGCCGGTAGGGGCGGCAAGACTGCGGGCAATTTACGTTCTACCTTGGCGCCGAGTTTGTCGTACTCGCCACGGTTGAGCACAAAGGCGTCCTTCGGCTGCGCGAGCTCTTTCATCACCATGACGTCGATGATGCCCGGGAGCATGTTCTTGTTGTTCTGCAGGCTAGCTAGATGCGCTTCGGCGGCACGCTTCGGGTGTTCCGGGCTTTCGGTAAACGCCTTCGCGAGTGCCTTGCGGTCCTCGGCCGTGCGGCTGGCGGGGTTCTTCAGGATCAACGCACGTAATTCGGCAGCTTGGGGCGTGTCCTTCAGGCTGACGAGGTTGGCCGGAAGTCCCGTCGTGCTGAGGCGGAAGCGTCCGATGTTATGGTTGGCAAGGGTTTCGCAGCGCAACGTGATGGTCAGGGTCGCGCCCGCGGGGACGGCAGTCGGCGTCAGCACGAAGAGGCCTTTGCGGGGGACACGGTTTTCGGCGACGTTGCCGCCGATAGCCCAGCCGGCACCATTCTTGGCGCGTGCGGTCGGCGCTTTTTTAGCGCCCTTGGCGCCCTTCGTGGCCTTGGTGGCCATGCCACCTTCGACCAAGCTCTTGATCGGCCAGCCCTCTTGGCTGAAGTCGGCCTCCGCATCGACGAAGCCGAGGTCGACCTTTTTGCCGTCCGCGAACGTCACGACTGCATCGACGCCGCTCAGGACGAAGTTGCCATTCGGGGCGCGGCCGAGGCTTTGTGTGGGGAGGGAGACGTCCGGCAGGACCTCGAGGAGCAAGCCCGTGAGTTCGCCAACCGGCGCCGGCGCGGTGACGGTGTAGACGTCTTTGTCTGGGTTATTGCCGCCCGCGAGCCAACTGCCGTCGGGTTGTTGCTTGAGGGTAGCGCCGCCTTTGCTGCCGGCTTGGGTGCCGCCGAGTGCGGTCCAGGTCGCGGTCTTGCCGGCGAACCCTTGGCGCAGCTTCTGTTCCCAGGCGTTTTGCGCGGCGGGGATTTCCTTGGTGGCGGCCTTCACTGCGAGTTCGGCTTCCGCAATCGCCTTTTCAACTTCCGCGAGGCGGACCTTGGCCTCCGGCGTGGCGAAGGCATAGGTGGGGGGCGTGTTGCCGCCCTTGCGGGTCGACGCGGCGCCCCCGAATTCACCGAGCACACCGGATTCGTCGTTTGAATTAAAATACGCGAAGAATTGGTAGAACTCTTTCTGCGTAATCGGATCATACTTATGATCGTGGCAACGGCAGCAATTCATCGTCAGTGCCATCCAGGTGGAGCCGGTGGTCTCGACGCGGTCGATCACGGTCTCGACGGCCCATTCGGCGACGATGCGGCCGCCTTCGCCGTTCAGGCGATGGTTGCGATTGAAGCCGGTCGCGACGATTTGGTCTTCAGTGGCGTTGGGCAGGAGGTCGCCGGCGAGCTGTTCGACCGTGAAGGCGTCGAAGGGCTTGTTGGCATTGTAGGCGCGGATAACCCAGTCGCGCCAAGGCCACATCGTGCGGGTCGTGTCGCTCTGGAAGCCATTGCTATCCGCGTAACGCGCGAAATCCAGCCACTGGGCCGCCATCCGTTCGCCGTAGTGTGGCGATGCCAAGAGCCGGTCGACGGCTTTGGACCAAGCGTCGGGCGAGGTATCCGCGAGGAATGCGGCCACATCGGCTTCCGAAGGGGGGAGGCCAGTGAGGTCAAGGGCAGCACGGCGGAGCAGGGTAGTCCGGCTGGCTTCAGGGGTACCGCTCAAGCCTTTGCTGGCGCGGGCTTGGTTCACGAAGCCATCGATGGCGTTGCCGCCCGCGGGAATGCTCGGAACGGCGGACTTCTTCGGGGTTTGGAAGGCCCAGTGGCCTTGGTAGACCGCGCCTTCCTTGATCCACTGTCCGACGAGGTCGACTTGTTGCTTGGAGAGGACCTTATGGAACTCCGCCGGTGGCATGTGGTCGTCGGCATCCGTCGTCAGCAAGCGCTTCATCACCGAACTTTGTTCGGGATGGCCGGGGACGATGGCGGGGTCGCCGGACTTCCCGCCGCGGCGGGCCGCCTCGAGGGAATCGAGGCGCAGCTTCCCCTTCATCTTGGCTTCGTCGGGCCCATGGCAAGCGAAGCACGTGTCGGAGAAGATGGGGCGGATGTCGCGGTTAAACTCGACACGCTCCTCCGCGAGCACTGCCGAAGCGGCGGCACATAAAGCGAGGAGGGAGGAGCGACGGACGCGCATCGTTTACTTCGCTTCGACGAGCGACTTGATGGAGAGTTCGCGGAAACCGACGGCATCGCCGTGGCCAGCGAAGCCGAAGAAGCCGTTCGTGCGGTCCTTGCCGGGGTGGGCGCTCTTGGCCATGACCGTGGCCATGTCGACCTTGCTGAGGTCCGCGTCGAGGATGATGTAGCCGTTCAGCTCCACCTTGATGGTTGAGCCTTTGACGGTGACTTCCTGGAAGTTCCATTCGCCGATGGGGCGCTGGTAGCCGCGCTGGGCCGCCACCATGCCGTAGGCGGAGCCGTGGACCTGCCGCGGGTCAATCTTACCCTTCACCTTGTCGTAGTTGTCGTCGAGGACCTGTAACTCGCACATGCCGACGTAGGCGGTGTTGCCGGTGCCAGGGAAGCGGAGGCAGAGGCCGTTATTGCCGCCGGCGGGGACCTTGAATTCCAGGCGGGCGACGAAGTCGGTCAGGTCATCTTTGTGGTAGAGGTTGCCGCCCTTGTTGGGCTTGCAGAAGATGGCACCATCCACGACTTCGTATTGGTCCGTGGCGCCCTTCCAGTCAGTCAGGTCCTTGCCGTTGAAGATGGACTTGAAGCCCGCCGTGCCCTTTGCGGCGAGGTACTTATTCGCTTCGGTACCATTGATTTCGCGCACGAAGATATTGCGCCAGCGGATCGGGGCGCCGTGGGTCTGCAGGCAGAGCGGGCCCTTGGCGGGAACGGCGACCTTACGGTCGTAGTAATTTTCGAGGGTGGCATGGTCGACGGTTTGCTTACCGTTGAGCCAGACGCTGACACGGGCGCCGACCATCACGATCCGCAGGGTGTTCCATTCGCCGGGGGCCTTGTCGGCGACGACGAGGGGGAACTTGCCGTTATTGACACCATTATTCCAGAGCGCACCGCTGCCTTTGTCGGCGCCATTCTTCTTTTCCTTGGCGTTGGCCGGATCCCAGATTTGGACCTGTGGGACGTTGCGGAGGTAGATGCCCGAGTCGCCGAGGGGCGCCATGTTGTACTCGAGGGTCAACTCGATGTCGCCGTATTCTTTTTCGGTGGTGGCGTACTTGCCTTTGCCGTCATTGACGAGTTCGTCTCCTTCGGCCTTCCAGTGGGCGAGCATGTCGGCCGTCCAGGTCTTATCACGCTCGGCACGCTTTTCGGGCGAGAGGGCGAGGTAGGCCCGGTGGTCGGAGGTGTCGCCGCCGCGCCAGCCCGTGAGGTCCTTGCCGTTGTAGAGCGAGGTAAAGCCTTCGGGGGGCGTGGGCGCCGCCGTCAGGGCGACGGAAGCAAGGAGGAGGGCAAGGAAACGCATGGGATTGAGTTGAGAAAGGGATTAGAGGGGCTCGAGCGTGCAGCGCTTCACTTCGAAAGCGCCGCCTTCAGATTGGAGGCCGATGAAGCCTTCGGAAAGATTCGTGCCGGTGGCCTTATTCACTTCCTTGCCGTTGACGAGGATGGTCACGGTGTCCTTGTCGCAGATGGTCGTGAAGGTGTTCCATTCCCCGGCCGGTTTTTCGGCGTCGAGCTGCTTGCCGATGCGGTAGCCGCGGATGGTGCCGTCTTTGGCTTTCATCGCCACGCCTTCCTTGGAAGTCGCCCCGGACCAGAAATAGAAATCGCCTTGGGCTTTGTTCATGCCCTGGCACTCGATGCTCTTCGGCCAGATGGCGTCGGGCGCGGTCATGTGGACGACGACGCCAGTGTTGCCCGGCTTGGTGAAGCGCCATTCGACCGTGAACTTATATTGCTTGTAGGACTTCTCAGTGCGGAGGAAGCCGTTGGGCTTGCCGGTGCAAACCAAGAGGCCGTCTTTGACCGACCAGGTTTCGGCCGCGGGGGCGCCGCCCTTGAGGAAGGACGTCCAGCCGGTGAGGTCCTTGCCGTTGAAGAGTTCGGCCTTGGCGCTCGGCGTGTTGGCGGCCGCTGCTGGGGCGGTCGTGGCGGGGGCGTCGGCCGCCAGGGCGAAGGGGGAGGCGAGGACGGACGAGAAGATCGCCGCCCAGAGTGGGAGGAGGGAACGTGGGGACATGGGCTGAAGTTAGCCCAAGCCCGACTCTTGAGAAGGCTAAAGAGGGGGCGGTCCCGGCAAATAAATGACTGCTATTCCCTCTATACCCAGGGCGTTGCCTAGGCCGTGAGTTGCAGGGCGGAGAACTCGTCCAGAAACAGGCGCACACTCGGGTGGGTGCGCAGGATCGAGGCGGGGCACTTCGTGGAAAGCGGGCCCAGGCAGGCACTGGCGACGGCTTGGGCTTTGCGCAGGCCGGGGACGACCACGCTCAGGTGGCGTGCGTGGCGAAAGACGGGAATGGTCAGGCTCAGGGCTTCCTTGGGGACGTCCGCCAAGGTCGCGAAGCAACCGTCATTCAGTTGTTGCTGCCGGCAGGCGTGGTCGAGGTGGACGACCTTGACGAGCAGGGGGTCGTCGAAATCCGCGACGGGCGGGTCGTTGAACGCGAGGTGGCCGTTTTCGCCGATGCCTAGGCAGATGAGGTCGATGGGGGCGGTCGCGAGCAACGTGGCGTACCGGGCAGCTTCGTGGCCGGCGTCCGCCGCTTCGCCTTGGATTTCAGCGAAGCTGCCGAGTTGAACGTGGTCGAGGAAATGTTGGCGGAGGTAGGTGCGAAAGCTGGCGGGGTGTTTCGGGCCGAGTCCGATGTACTCGTCCATGTGGAAGCCGTCGATGCGCGACCAGTCGATGGTGCGGGCACTCTGCGTGCTGAGCTCCGCCAGGAATTCGTTTTGCGAGGGGGCGCAGGCGAAGATGACGCGAGCGCGGGCTTGGTGGGCTAAGGTTGCTTGCAGCTGCTGGATGACATGCGCTGCGGCACGGCGGCCCATCTCGGCGCGCGTCGGGCTGACGTCGGTGGGAAGCGGGTTGGGCGGTACGCTGGGCATGGCTACGCCATGATGCCCTTGACCTGCTTGCCGGCGATGCCGGTCAGGCGGATGTCGAGGCCTTGGAGCTTTACGGTCAGGCGGGTGTGCTCGATGCCCATCAGGGCGAGCATGGTGGCGTGGAGGTCGTGTACATTGACCACGTTCTCGACGGAGCGGTAACCGAGTTCGTCGGTGTTGCCATAGACGGTGCCAGCCTTCACGCCGCCGCCGGCCAAGAAGACGCTGAAGCCCAAGATATGGTGGTCGCGGCCGCTGCCTTGCCCCATCGGGGTCCGGCCGAATTCGCCGCCCCAGAGGAGGAGCGTGTCCTCGAGCATCCCGCGTTGCTTGAGGTCGGCGATGAGCGCGGCGGTGGCCTTGTCGACGTCCTTGGCCGCGGAGCGCATGCCGTCCTCGATGCCGCCGTGGTGATCCCACGCACGGTGGTAGAGTTGAATCATGCGGACGCCGCGCTCGGCGAGGCGCCGGGCCATGAGGCAATTGGAGGCGAAGGAGCCGTCGCCGACTTCCTTGATGCCGTAGTTCTCGAGGGTCTTGGGCGACTCGTTCTTGAAGTCGAGGAGGTCGGGGACGCTCGTCTGCATCTTGAAGGCGAGTTCGTACTGGGCGATGCGCGTGGCAATCTCGGGGTCCACGGTCTCCTCGGCCAGCGTGCCGTTGAGGCGACGAATTTCGTCCACGACCTGACGTTGGGTGCTCTGGCAAACGCCCTGCGGGTTGCCGATGTAGTGCACGGCATCGCCCTTGGACTGGAAGAGGATGCCTTGGTATTTACTCGGTAAGGCGCCGCTCGACCACTGCCGCGAGGAAATCGGCTGTAGGCCCGTCTTGCCGGCCGAGGTGAGGACGATGTAGCCAGGGAGGTTTTCCGTCTCGGAGCCCAGGCCGTAGAGGAGCCATGAGCCCATGCTGGGGCGGCCTTTGATAATCGAGCCTGTGTTCATGAACGCGTGGGCGGTATCATGGTTAATCTGCTCCGTCTGCATGGAGCGGATGACGCAGAGGTCGTCGGCTTGCGTGCCGATATGGGGGAAGAGGTCGCTGATCTCGATGCCGGCCTTACCGTATTTCTTATAGTCGATAAAGGACCCGCGGGCCTTGAGGACGGCGCCTTGGAGCTGAGCGAGTTGTTGGCCCTTGGTGAAGGACTCGGGGAAGGCTTGGCCGTCTAACTTCTTGAGCGCGGGTTTCCAGTCGAAGGTCTCGAGGTGCGAGGGGCCGCCGGCCATGCAGAGGTAGATGACGCGCTTCGCTTTGACGGGGAAGTGCGGCGCTTTCAGGACGCCCTTGGAGAAGTTGGCCGAAGCCGGTCCGTCGGTGGCCGCAAAACCTTTCGCCGCGAGCATGGCAAAGGCGGCTCCGCCCAAGCCGTAGGCGCTCTTGGTGAGGAAGCTGCGTCGGTTGATCGACAGCGTGTGCGCGATGGGGTCGTAAGGGTGCATGGCTTAGTAGCGCGTGATGACTTCGTGGGAGTTGAGGAGGACGCGGCAGGCCTGGGTCCAGGCGGCCAGCGTTGCCGGGTCGTCCGTTGGTGGCGGCGTGAGGCCGACCTTTAGGAGCTTGGTCGCTTCCGCGGGGTTGGCCGTGTAGTAGGCTTTCTGATCCGCGATGAGTTTCTCGAGCGCGGTGCGTTCCGAGGCTTTGACCTGGCGGCCGACGGCCAAGAGGAAGGCCGCGTTCAGCCGGTCTTCGGTCATGGGCTTAGCGAGCAGGCGGGTCGCGAGGACACGGGCGGCTTCCACGAACGTCGGGTCGTTGAGGAGCGTGAGGGCTTGTTGCGGGGTGTTGCTGGCACTGCGAAGGGCGACGCACTCATCGCGGGCGGGGGCGTCGAAATTCACCAGCATCGGGTGGAGGAACATGCGCTGCCAATGCATGTAGAGGCCGCGGCGCCATTGTTCATTATCCTTACTCGCGAGGTAGTTGCGGTTCGGGAACTGTAGCGGCTCGTAGTAGCCGTCGGGCTGGTACGGCTTCACGCTGGGGCCGCCAATGTCCGCGGCATTGAGCAAGCCGGCGATGGCGAGCGCGTTGTCGCGCACGAACTCGGCGTCGAGGCGACGGGGGTTCTGCGAGGCGAGGAGACGGTTGGCCGGATCAAGGTCCTTGAGCTCAGGGCGCAAGCTGCTGCTCTGGCGGTAGGTGCGGCTCGTGACCATGAGGCGTACCAGGTGCTTCACGTCCCAGTGTTGGTCGCGGAATTCACCCGAGAGCCAATCGAGCAGCTCCGGGTGCGAGGGCGGTTCACCTTGGGAACCGAGGTCATCCAGGACGGCCGATAGACCAGAGCCATGGAAGATTTGCCAGAGGCGGTTCGTGAAGGTGCGGGCGGTAATCGGGTTTTCCTTTGAGGTTAGCCAATTCGCGAGGTCGAGGCGCGTGAGGCGTTGTTGCTCCGTGCTCTGGCGGTAGCCGGGCAGGAACGAAGGTGTCGCGGGCAAGACTACTGGGCCAGTGGTGTCGAGGAAGTTGCCGCGGGGGAGGATGCGCACCGTGATGGGCGCACGCGCTTCGGTGACGAGCGACCAGGCCACGCCGCGACGATACTCGCGAAGCTTGGCCGCCATGACTTTGACTTGCTCGAAGTCGGGACGCGCTGGCTGGACGGAGCAAAGGTAAGCCACCGCTTGATCGGCTGGCGTGAGCGGCGGCGCCCCCACGGTCAAGGGGTCGTAGCCGCCGAAGGGCGTCACGGAAACTTGGATGGGTTGGGTGCCGGCGCCATCGATGGCGACGAGGAGCGTATCGCCTTCTGCGAGGTCAACTGGAGTATCCAGTAGCCAGACGGCGGCGGCAGTACCGGTCGCGGGGACGGTCAAGGCCCAGGTGTTGCCGAGGCCGAGAATCTCGGCGCCGCCGGCGTGCTTAAGGTCCTTGGTCGCCGCATCCGCGAAGCCCGCCACGAGTTTGCGCTCCTTGCCCGCGGCATTGCGGACGGCGAAGCCAACCGTGAGGCTGCTGCGGGTGCCGGCTTTGGCTTCAGGCAACGATAGGCGCACGGCGGCGACGCGGAGGGCGCCGGGTTTAAGCGCGACGACAAGGTCTTCGCCTTTAGCGAGGGCTTTCTTCAGGACGACGGGTTGGCCGGCCACAAGCGGTTGCTGTGAGGTTTCAACCGTTGTGCCGGCGGTAGGGTTGGGCGCGGCCTTGGCATTTTTCTTCGTGGGGGTAGCCGCCATCGCGGCCTTATGGAGTTCGAAGTTACCCGCCGGCTTAAGCCAGCCGTCAGGATTTTTCTGGGTAAAGGCTTGGAGGGCCGCGATCCACGCGGTCACCTTGGCTGGGTCGGACTTCGCTTGCGCGAAGGCCGTGATTTCCTGGCGCGCCCGGGCATCCTGCTTCTTGAGGTACGGGCTGGTGGTTTTGATTTCAGGCGGGAAGGGTGAGTCGTTGTTGACGCCGCGGAGCTCCGGTTCCGGGGTGTACGAATAGTCGGCGTACACGCCCCATTGCTTCACGTCCGCGAAGAACGCTTGCAGGGTGTAGAAGTCGGCGGCCTTGATCGGGTCGAATTTATGGTCGTGGCATTCGGCGCAACCGAAGGTCGAACCCAGCCAGGCGGCGGAGACGGAGCGGACGCGCTCGGCCCCATACTTCGCCAGGTATTCCTTGGGTTGAGCGCCGCCTTCGCGGGTCATCATGTTCAGGCGGTTATAACCAGATGCGACTTTCTGTTCTTCGGTGGCGTTGGGCAGGAGGTCGCCGGCGAGCTGCTCACGGGTGAAGGCGTCGAAGGGCTTGTTCGCGTTGAACGCGTTGATGACGTAGTCGCGGTAAGGGAAGATGCGCTGGTTCTGGTCGCCGTGGAAGCCCACGGTGTCGGCGAAGCGGGCAATGTCCAACCACCACACGGCCATACGTTCGCCGTAGTGGGGCGACGCGAGCAGGCGATCGACCTGCTTCTCGTAGGCGTTCGGGGATTGGTCGGCGAGGAAGGCGGCGAGTTCTTCCGGGGTGGGCGGCAGGCCGGTGAGGTCTAACGAGAGTCGCCGGAGGAGTTTTTCCTTCGGGGCTTCCGCCGAAGGGGTGATTTTCTTTTCGGCGAGTTTTGCGCCGATGAAAGCGTCGATGGGGTTACGGCCGCCCGCGGGCATCGGCGGAACCGTCACCGGGGCCAAAGGGGTGTAAGCCCAGTGCGCTTCGTAGACAGCGCCTTGCTTTACCCAGCGACGGAAGAGCTCCTTCTGTTCCGGGGTCAGGGTCTTATGTGACTCCTTGGCCGGCATGAGGTCATCTTCGTCCTTCGTGAAGAGGCGCTTGATGATTTCTGATTCCTCCGGCTTTCCTGGGACGATGGCGATGGCACCACTCTTGCCAGCCTTCAGCGCGAACTCGCGAAGGTCGAGACGCAGGTCACCCTTACGCGACTTGGCGTCAAAGCCGTGACAGTGGAAGCAGGTGTCCGACATGATCGGACGGATGTCGCGGTTGAAGCGGACGGTGTCGGCGGCCGAGTCGGCGGCGAACAGGGCGGGCAGGCCGAGGGCGGAAACGGCAATCAGGCAAAGTGGGCGCAAGCGGGGCGACATGGCAGAGTGGTATAAGACAACCCGCTTGGGGTCTGGTTTCAATGCCAATGCCTCCGCCGGCCGGCCGGAAGGCAGGGTAATTGACGCTATAAGAGAAGTTACCCCTTCGGCCTAAGCTTACGGCTTAAGAACCCAGTTTACGGCGTCGATGACGACATACCCGTCCGCACCTTGATTGCTGAGGGTGACGCTGGCGGGTTGGTTCCCATCGAACGGATAGACGCCAAGGCTGAGTAGGTTCGTGGGGGTCTTGTCCTTGAGGTTAACCTTCTTTTCGGTCGTACCCCCGGCATGTGCAATGGTCACGGGGGCATTGCTGGCCCGGTTGGCGTTAGGGACGAGTGCGAGGAAGACTTCATAGTTTCCGGACTTGGGTAGCTTGGCCTCGAAGCGGGCGGTGGCGGGGCCGTGCTCGCCCTTGCCCTCATGGCGGTAGCCGGCGCCGATGAAGGACGCCGAGGCAACGCTCTCGGTCCAAGTGCCGGTGACTTTGGCCTCGGAGTCGTCGACGGTAATGCCGGGGAGTTCCTTGCCTTCGCGTCGGGCGGCTTTAGGCCCCGCGGCGCGGTCCAAGATTTGGCCGTCGGCGATGAGCTTCGCGCTGAGGTCGGCGTACGGGACGTCTTGTACGGCGATTTTCTGGTCGAGGGCGAGACACGCCGCCGTGGCGGCGGATTGACCGAGGATCATGAAAACGGGTTCCATGCGGATCGAGCCGTACGCGATGTGCGTGCAGCTGACGCACACGGGGACGAGGAGGTTCGTACACTGCTCCTTCTTCGGCACGAGTGAACCATACTCAATCGGGTAGGGCCGACCGGGGTTAACTTGCACGTCGCCTTCATTACGGACGTAGGCCTTGCCGTCGGCGTCCTGCACGACGATGCGCTGCACGTTGTGGGAATCCATGTTGTACGAGCCCATGCCGACGGAGCGTGGGGTCGGGATTTTCCGCTTGAGGTGGTTCTCGTTGACCACGATGTCGGCGGTCATGCGGCGGGCTTCGCGGACGTAGATCTGGTGCGGCCAGTGGCCGTTATCCGTGAATTCATCCTTGGCCAGGCCCCACTGCGCAAAGCCTTCGCGGATTTTGGCCGGCACAGCGGCATCGTTGGCTAGGAAGTACAGGTAGCCCTGTTGGTATTGGCGATGCTCGGCGATGATCTCGCGGCGGCGCTCGTACGAGGCGTCCGGGTAATCCCAATTCATGCCAATGTTGTCCGTGCTGAAGGGGCCGTGATTATTCGTGTCGGTCTTGGCGTTGGGAATGAGGTCGAACTTGCCGAAGACATGCGTGGAGCCTTGCGCCAAGGCGCGGGCCAAGAGGGCGTATTGCTTGGGGTCGTAGCCGGGCGGCTTCGGGAACGCCACGCGGTTGGCTTCAACCTTAGTGAGGCACATGCGGAAGTTGTAAGCTTGGATCTTCTTGTCGCCAGCCCCGTCTGGGCCGCCGACGGGGATGTTCTGGATGCGTGGCAGCAGTCCCGACTTCGGGTCGCCTTCAATGACGTAGGGGTCGACCTTGCCGGCGAACTGGTGGGACTTCGCGTGGGCTAGCTGGATGCCGTTAAGGGTTTCGTCAAAGGCCGCATTAGCTTCACGACCGATGGTATAACTGACGCCGGCGGCGGCCATGAGGTCACCCTCATAGGTAGCATCGATGAACATGCGACCCGCAAAGCGTCGCTTGCTCAAGGTGGTGATGGCGACGATCCGCCCGTCCTGCTTCTCCACGCCGTGGGCCCGGTCGAGCCATTCGCCGCGTTCGACAATCAATTGGTATTCTTTGACGTAGTCCGCGAAGACCTGTTCCGCGACGGAGGGCTCAAAAATCCACATGGTGCGTTCGGAGGCATCCATCGCCACAGTGCCTTGCCCTTTGTTGCCGAACTTCTCTTTGGCTTCATGCTTCCACGCGCTGGGCTTTTGGTACGCTTGCCAGACGCGGTGGTAGAAGTCGCGCGAGAGGCCGCCAATGACGGACTTATCGCCCGAGTCGGTGAAGCCAAGGCCACCACTGGAGAGGCCGCCGAGGTGCTGGTCAGGGCTGACCACGATGACGGTCTTGCCCATCTTCTTCGCTTGCACCGCGGCGATGATGGCCGCCGAGGTGCCGCCGTAGATGACGACGTCGTAACTCGGTAACGGGGCTTCCGCACAGAGCAAACTTGGGAGGGCGAGAAGAAGGATGAACAGACGAAGCATGGGGAGGGTTGAAAAGGGGGCGAAAAGGGGGCCGGAGTGAAAAGGGGATAGGGGATGGGAAAGGGGGCCGGCTTATTTCATGGCCTTGAGGACGTCGCTGCCTTCCATCGTATTATTATTCATCAGGACGATACGCACGCTGTCCAGGGCAGGGATGACTTGAATGGCAGAACGGTAGCTCGCCGTGGCGCCGTCATGCACGTAGGCAATGCGTTCAGGTGGGCCCGCTCGAAAGGCGCCGAGGCCAATTTTGCCGCCATTGGGGTTGGCGTCGGCATGCGGCTGTAAGGCCAGCGTGAGGGCGTCCTTCAGGGGCGTGCGTTCCGGGTGCGCGAGGGCTTGTCCGAACTTGAGCATGTCAGCGGCGGTGCTGCGGAGGCTGCCCGCTGGAGCAAAGGCTTGGAAGGTAGTGATGAGCCCGGGCTTGTCGCCGTTGTAGGGCGGGGCCAAGGGGCCGAGGCTGGGTAAGTGACTCGGTTGCGTGTGGGTCAGGCCGAGCGGTCGGCAGACTTTCTCAAGGACACATTCCGTCCAGGGCTTACCGTATTGCTTCGCCACCAGGTAGCCGAGCAGGGCGACGCCAATATTGGAATAGCTGCAGGCCTGCGGGCCGTCTTGCTTGAGCTGTACTTGGGCGAGCCAAGCCAGCATCTGGGCTTCGTCGTAATTCGCATACCCCTTGAAGCCGTTGCTAAAGTTATCCGGCATCCGGGGAAGCCCGCTGGTATGGGTCGAAAGTTGCTTGAGAGTGATTCGTCCGACGCGGGCGTCGGTATACTTGCACGCGGGCCCGAGGAGTTCAGCCACCGTGGTCTCCAGCGTCACCTTCTTTTCGAAGACGGCTTCGGCCAGCAAGATTCCCGTGAAGATCTTGGTGAGAGAGGCGATTTCGAAGACGAGGGTTTCGGGCGCTTGTGTCGGGTCAGGCGACTTGCCCGCCAACGCGAAGCGGGTGCCTTGCGGGGTCTGCTCGGCGGTAACGATGCAACCTGCGGGGATTTTGGCCGTTAAGGACTCCGCGGCCTCAGCCAATGGCTTCGCAGCGCTCGTGAGGGTGGCGAGGCAGCAGGTGACGAGGGCGAGGGTTCGGTTCATGCTCAGCGGCTCTCCCCCTGCTTACGGATGAATTGCAGGACGGCCTTGTGGCCCGGGTCCGCATTGAAGCGAAGGTTGTGGCCGATGCTGCCGTGATCGGTATCCGTGACCTTCAGCGAGTACGTTTCGACATGGCCCACGCATTTCAGCATCGCGATGAGGAATTGGTTTTCTTCCGCCCGGCCCGTCATGTCGTGGTCGGAGTAGAGAGTCAGAATGGGCGGCAGGGTCTTCTGCACATGGAAGGCGGGGGCGGCTTCATCGGAAGTGACGCGGTAGCGGCTTTGGCCCCGTTCTTCACGGATGGTGTAGTGGGTGAAGACTTGCCCGCTCACCTGGGCGATGCCCGCGATATCTTTAAGGTCGAGGCCATAAGGCTTCAGTCGGCTGGCGTCGAAGCCGACCATGAGTGCCAAGTAGCCACCGGCAGAATGTCCCCCGATGAAAACCTTCCGCGGGTCTCCGCCCATCCGGCCGATGTTCCGCACCGTCCACGCGAAGGCCGCGGCCGCATCATCGACATACTCCGGGTACTTGGCCTGCGGGCTGAGGCGGTAATCCGGCACGACCACGGCAATGCCTTCGCGGGCAAAGCTCGCCGCGATTTCGGCGCAGTATTCCGAAGCGAGGGCTTTACTGCCGTTCTTCAGCCCGCCGCCATAGAACCAAACATAGGTGGCAAAGGGCTGGTCACTTTTGGCCGGCAAGGTGACGTCCAATTTACAGCGCTCGGCCTCGTAAGCAGTGAGGTCACTCCCGGTGCGGTAGACGATGTCCTTGCTGACCCGGAGGTCGGGAGCGGTTTCGGCCGCGAAGCTCGGGCAAGCGGCGACGAAGAAAGTCAGGCTGAGGGCAAGCAGACGACGCATGGCGGGGCGGGGTAGCCGTAGGTTGGCGGACGCCCGACGGAGGGGAAGCGTGAAGTGTCCGCTCCCAGCCTTACGGTCGAACGGGTTAGGCGATGAGCCCCTGCACAACCTTGCCGTGGACGTCGGTCAGGCGATAGTCGCGGCCGGCGTGACGGAAAGTGAACTCTTCGTGGTTAAAGCCGAGGAGCTTCATGATGGTCGCATGGAGGTCGTGCACGTGGACGACGTCCTTCACGGACTTGAAGCCGAACTCATCGGTCTCGCCGTAGGTCGTGCCGCCGCGGACGCCGCCACCCGCCATCCACATCGTGAAGCCGTGGTGGTTGTGGTCGCGCCCGTTGATTTTGCCCGCGTTGGAGCCCGGCGTAGGCAATTCGACGGTCGGGGTGCGGCCGAATTCGCCGCCCCAGATGACGAGCGTGGAATCCAGCATGCCAGAACGCTTGAGGTCCGTGAGGAGCGCCGCGATGGGTTGGTCGGAGTCGTGCGCTAACTTGCGGTGGTTGGCTTCGAGGTCGTCGTGGCTGTCCCAGGGCTGACCCGCGCCGTGCCAAAGTTGAACGAAGCGAACGCCCCGTTCCACGAGGCGGCGGGCGATCAGGAATTGGCGGCCTTGCGTGGTGTCGCCGTACATCTCGCGGGTCGAGATGGACTCGCGGCTGATGTCGAAGGCATCGGTGGCTTCGAGCTGCATGCGGTAAGCCATCTCGAATGACTGGGCACGGGCTTCGAGGGCGGCGTCCTGCGGGTGAAGTGACTGGTGCGACGCATTGATGCGCGCCAAGAGGTCGAGCTGCTTGCGCTGGGCTGGACGCGAGAGGCCGGCGTTACGGATGTTTTCGATGAGCTCTTCGACGGTCTTCTTCGACGAGTCGACGTAGTTGCCTTGGTAGACGCCGGGGAGGAAGCCGCACTGCCAGTTCTGGGTTTCCTGAATCGGATAGCCGCCCGGACAGAGGGTGATGAAGCCAGGCAGGTTTTCGTTTTCGGTGCCGAGGCCGTAAGTGACCCATGAACCCAGGCTCGGACGGACCTGCCGGGCTTCGCCGCAATTCATCAGCAGGAGCGAAGGCTCGTGGTTCGGGACGTTCGCTTGCATGGAGCGAATGACGCAGAGGTCGTCGGCGAAGGCGGCGGTCTTGGCGAAGAGCTCGCTGGCTTCGAGGCCACTCTTGCCGTAGCGCTTCCACGTGAACGGCGAGCGGAAGGCCGCCCCCGTCTTCCGTTCGGTGGCGATGTAGTCCCCGGGGAGTTTCTGGCCGTGGTATTTGTCGAGGGAGACCTTACGGTCGAAGGTGTCGACATGCGACGGGCCACCGTTGGCGAAGATGTGAATGACGTGCTTGATCTTCGAGGGCAGCGGGGCGCGGCGGGGCGCCAACGGGTGCATGGGGTCGACGGACAGCGGGGCGCCGTGGAGGTCGCGCTGGAGCAACGAAGCGAAGGCCAGACCGCCCAAGCCCATGCCGCACTTCCGCAGGAACTCTCGGCGGCTATGGATGAAAGTGGGGTCGTGGTGCATGCTTATTCGGCAAAGTTGAATTCGTTGCTCGCGAAGAGAATCTGCGCGAGCGAGGACCAAGGGGATTGCGGTGAGCTCTTCCGATTGAAGCCAGCAGCGGCCGCATCGATGATTTCACCAGTGCGGGCGTCCTTGAGCACGGGGGCCCAACTGAAACTGTCGCTGTTCGCGCCGTTCCAGTCATCGAGGATGAAGTCGACGGTATCGCCGGGGGCGATGATGGCTTTTTCGAGCACGACGGGGACCGAGGCACCGCCTAGGCAGGTCCATTCGCCCAAGAGACCGCGTTGGGCGGAGACGATGCGGGCGCGGACGCCGAGGCTTTGCGGGGTCGGCACTTTGAGGTCACCATCGATGCGGAATTCCCCGCCACCGCCCGCGGACCAGCGTCGAATGACGGCGTGCTGCGCGTCGTTGCCCGGATGGCCGCCCTTGGCGGTCAGCGCGGCATGGCCATTGGCGCTGGTGGCATCTGGGTACTTGTCCGTCGGCGTGAGGGTATCCTTCTTGAGCACGGTCATCTCCGTGAAGGTGACCTTCTTCGTCTTGGGGTCGTAGCCACCGATGCCGCTCAACCAGTTGGCGGGCGCGGGGGCTTGGCGCACTTCATGGACGTACGCTAAGGCTTGCTTGATTTCGGCCGACTTCGGGTCGCGGCTGAGGATGCTGCGGTAGAGGCGGCGGACCTTGTCTTCGTCCGAGCCCGCCGTGGTAATCTTGGCGGCGAGTTGGTCCGCCTGTTGACGGGCGAAGGGGTGGTTGAGCATCCAGAGCGCTTGTTGCGGCGTCGTGGTCTGGTTGCGACGGGCGACGTGGTAGTCGGGGTTCGCAAAATCAAAGGTGCGGAAGATGGCTGGCAGGTTCTGGCGATCAATCAGCGCGTAGAGCGTGCGGCGGGGGGTGCCGAAGTTGGCGACGAGGTCGAACGGTTGGCCGCCGAGCTTCGGTTCGAGTTGGCCCGACACGGCGAGGATGCTGTCGCGCATGGTTTCGAAATCCGCGCGGCGGCGGTTCATGCGCCAGAGCAGGCGATTCTCGGGATCCTTGGTCAGGCCAGCCTTCTGGGTTTCGGCGGATTGACGGAAGGCCGTCGAGGTCACGAGCGAGCGGATGAGTTTCTTCGTCGACCACTGATCGGCGATGAAGCGCGTCGCCAGGCCGTCGAGCAGGGCGGGGTTCACCGGAGCAGCCGTGCGCACGCCGAAGTCGCTCGGGGTCTCGACGAGGGGTTGGCCAAAGACCTGATCCCAGACGCGATTGACCATGACGCGCGCGGTCAATGGGTTATGGGCGTTCGCGATGGACTCCGCGAGTTCGAGGCGACCGCTGCCGCGCTTGAAGTCCGTGGGCTTACCGTCGGGGGCGAGGATTTCGAGGTAGTGTCGGGTGACGTTCTTGCCGGGGCGGCCGGGATTGCCGCGGAGGAAGACGTTGCCGTTCACCGGTTGCGCTTTGTCGACCATGGCCATGGCGCGCGGGGGACTCTTGGGGCTGGCCTTGAAGGCTTCGACTTCGCGGATGAGGCTACGATGCTTTTGCGCGTCAGCGACGACGTAGGACCCGACGAGGCTGTCGGCGGTCGGTGTCGTCGGGCCGTTCGGCGCCTCGACGAGTTCGCGCCACGGCTTGAACTCAAGGGTAGGGTTGCCGCGGGAGGTCGCCAGGAGTTCGCCGTAGACGGCGATGAGTTCGTCGAACTTCGTCGGGAGCTTCTTGGTCACGGCCGCTTGCAGCGTTGCGTCGATCGGCGTGGCAGACTTGGCAAGCAGCTCGGCGGAGAGCTTGGCCTTGAAGGCGTCATCGGGCGTGCCGACGAGGCGGGCCCAGAGTCCGAACAGCGGGTCGGTGGCGACGAGGCGAGGCTTCAGGGTCTTCTTCCAGCCGGCGAGGACCGCCGGGTAGAGGGCGAGACGCTTGGCTTCCTGGGCATCGTCGAACTTCGCGTCGGCGAGGGAGCGGCGGAGCACGCCGAGGTAGGCGGTCGTCTTGCCGGCGGAGAAGGAGCCTTCGCGACGGCTGGTCCGGAAGTCCACGACTTTGGCTTCCTTGGTGGCGAGTTCCTTTTCGAATTCCTCCGTTTCCTTGGTCGGGGTGAACGGCTTCAGCAGCGGCTTGTCCTTCGGCTCTTCGCTTGAATTGAAGATCGCGTAGAGGGAGTAGTAATCCGTGGCGGGCAGGGGGTCGGATTTATGGTCGTGGCAACGGGCGCAGCCCATCGTGAGCCCTTGCGTGCCGCGCATGACCACATCGATGCGGTCGTCGATGATGTCCTGCTGGTTGTTCAGGAAGCGGCGGCCGAGCGTGAGAAAGCCTAAGGCGGCTAGGTCGCGGGTGTCTTCGCCGGAGACGAGTGCATCGGCGGCGAGCTGCAGTTTTAGGAAGCGGTCGTAAGGGAGGTCTCGATTGAATGCGCCGACGACCCAGTCGCGGTAGGTGTAAGCGTAGGCGTAGCGACGTTCTTCCTCAAAGACGTACCCCTTGGTGTCGGCGTAACGCGCGACGTCGAGCCAGTGGCGGCCCCAGCGTTCGCCGAAGGCCGGCGCGGCGAGGAGTCGGTCGATCAGTTTATCGTAAGCCTGCGGGTCGCGGTCGGCGACGAAGCCTTCCACCTCTTCGGCCGTGGGCGGAAGTCCATGCAAGACGAAGTAGGCGCGGCGGATAAGCGTTTCCTTCGGCGCCTCCGGCGAGTAGCTCAGGCCGCTCGCTTCGAGTTTAGCGAGGACGAAGCGGTCGACATCATTACGGACGCGCTCCGTGGCCGCGACTTTCGGGAGCGCGGGCGCGGCGATGGGCTGGAAGGCCCAGTGCTTGCGGGGGTCGGAGATTTCGGGCTGACCCGTCGTCGGCCACGGCAACCCTTGGCGGACCCACTCGGTGAGCGCAGCGATTTCCTTGGGGGCGAGTTTCTTGTCCTCGCTCGGCATCGCTTCGACGTCTTTGCGCTTCGTGTGGTTAATCGCGAGGATGAGGCGACTCTGTTCGGGCTGACCAGGGACGACGACGGGTCCGACTTCACCCCCTTTGAGGATGAAGGCACGGGAGTCGAGGCGCAGGCTCGACTTCTGCTTCTTGGGGCCATGGCACTCATAGCAGTTCTCCGCGAGGACGGGCCGGACTTCCTTCTCAAAGAACTCGAGCTGGGCCGCTGTCGGGGCGGGCTCCGCCCCGGCCAAACGCCCGGTGAGGGCGAGGCCTGCCAGCAGCAGGAGGGCAGGGGCTTTCATATGGGGTCTAACAAGAACACCCTAGGAATGTTCCTCCAATGTCAAATTGGGGCTAAAACGTGCTTTCGCGGGCTCGGTGTTCGCTGGTTTGGGCCCCTCAGGGTTTTTCCTTCCAACCTTTGCTAGATTCCGCTGTCTGTGAGGGGTGCCGTCTACCCCCGGCATACCTACCATTCTTATGACTAATACCCTCCGCCCTTGGACCCGCGTCGCCGCCGTGGTCACCTGTCTCCTTGTTTCGCTCGGTGCCCAGGCGGCCGCCGACATCGTCTTCCTCGCGGGTGGTCGCTCGCATGGCCATGGCGAACATGAGTTCAAGGCGGGCTCCGAGCTCTTGGCTAAGGCCATTAATGAGCAGAGCGGCCTCGGCCTCAAGGCCGTGGTCGTCAGCGGCTGGCCGAAGGACGAGTCCGTCCTCGAGGGTATCAAGTGCCTCGTCATCTACGCCGACGGCACGAGCGTGGTGGGCAAGGGCTGGGAAAAAGTCGATGCGCTGGCCAAGAAGGGGACGGGCATTGTCTTCATGCACTATGCCGTTCACCCGGACGCCAAGGAAGGCGAGAAGTACTACCGTCCGTGGATTGGCGGCGCGTTCGAGACGGGTTGGTCCGTCAACCCGCACTGGGTCGCTGACCTCAAGGCTTTGCCGAATCATCCGGTGTCCCGCGGCGTCAACGGCCTCGTGCAGGCCTATGATGAGTTTTATTACAACATGCGTTTCCCCGCGGATCGCAGTAAGGTGCTCGACCTCGTCACGGCCGTGCCGACGCGTGAGAACGTGAAGCAGTACATCAACCTGTGGAATGAGCACGGGGTGGATGGCCTGGGCAAGGTGCAGACGTTGATGTGGGGTATCGAGCGCGCCGACGGCGGTCGCGGCGTCGGTTTCTCTGGGGGGCATAATCATCGCAATTGGGCCATCGACGGCTTCCGCACCTTGGCCCTCAATGCCATCGTCTGGGCTGCGAAGGTCGAAGTGCCCGCCACGGGCGTGAAGTCCACGCCGGTCTCGGAAGACGAGCTCAATGCCAATATGGATGAGAAGGGCAAGAACCCGGCTCGCCTGAAGGTCCCGCAGCCAGGGGAGTTCGCGAAGATCCCCGCCGCCGCTATCCCGGTTGACCGCGAAGCTAAGTTTGGCCGCCCCGCCGCCGGTGCCGCTGCGCCCGCCGCCCCGAAGGCCGCGACGCCGGCCGCCACGCCCGCGGCAAAGGCCGCCGGCAAACCGGTGGCCCAGTCCAAGGACATCACCACGGCGGGCAAAGTGCGCCTGACCGAACTGACGGCCGACCTGAAGGGCGCCAAGGAACTTTACCTGATGGTCTCCGACCTCGGCGACAACAACTGCGACTGGGCTTCTTGGATTGAGCCGACGTTGTTGCTGGCCGATGGGTCGACGAAGAACCTCATCGACCTGAAGTGGAAGTCCGCCAGCGCCAGCCACGGTGCCGTGCTCGTCGGCAAGAATAACTCCAAGGGTCCGCTGTCCGTCGCGGGCAAGGTCTATGCCAACGGGATCGGCACGCACGCGACTTCGGTCATTGCCTACGATCTCCCCGCGGGCGTGGTCGGCTTCCGTACGCAGGTCGCCATCGATGACGGTGGCATGGAGCGTGGTGGTAAGCGTAGCCCGGCCGCGGTTCGTTTCTTGGTCTTCACCCAGAAGCCGGACGAAGAGAAGGCCGTGTCGGTGGAGGATGGCCCGATGCTCGTCCCGCCAGAACTCTTCACGGTGCCCGAAGGTTTTGAGGTCACGGTTTGGGCGACTTCGCCGCTGCTCTTTAATCCCACGAACATCGACTTCGACGAGAAGGGCCGCGTGTTTGTTGCCGAAGGCGTGAACTACCGTGGTAAGGCTGGTCGCCGCAAGGAAGGCGACCGCATCATCGTCCTCGAGGACACCACGGGGGCTGGTAAGGCCGATAAGTCGACGGTCTTCGTGCAGGATGTGAACTTGGCCTCGCCGTTGGGGGTCGCCGCGATCGACGGTAAGATCGTCGTCTCCCAGCCGCCAGACCTCATCGTCTACACCGACGTGAATCGCGATGGCATCTTTGATGCCGCGGTCGATAAGCGCGAAGTGCTCCTCACGGGCTTCAATGGCCGTCAGCATGACCACTCGCTCCACAGCGTCACCACGGGCCCGGACGGCAAGTGGAACTTTAACCAAGGCAATACCGGGGCGAACTTCACCGACAAGACGGGCCGCCATTTCTATATGGGTAGCCCGTACATGCTGGGCGAAATCGCCGGCAAACGCAGCGACGACGGCAATGTCTGGATCGGGGGCTTCTCCGTGCGCATGAACGCCGATGGCTCAGACCTCCGCATCGTCGGTCATAACTACCGCAACAGTTACGAGCAGTCGATCAACTCGTTCGGCGACCTCTACCAGAGCGACAACGATGATCCGCCCGCGTGCCGCGTCTCGCTGATCATGGAAGGTGGCAACGCCGGCTTCGCTTCGGCGGACGGCAAGCGCTCCTGGGGGGCGGATAAGCGTCCGGGCCAAGACACTCCGACCGCTGAGTGGCGCCAGGATGACCCCGGCACCATGCCGGCGGGCGACGTCTACGGCGGCGGCTCCCCGACGGGCGTGGCTTTCTACGAGAATGGCGCGCTCGGCGACAAGTGGAACGGCCTGCTCTTGGCCTGCGAAGCCGGCAAGAATGTCGTCTTCGGCTATTTGCCTAAGCCTGATGGGGCTGGCATGAAGCTCGAGCGCTTTGACTTCATCACCTCTAATAAGGAGAAGGAATGGGCGGGCTCTGACTTCCTCGGTGGTCGGGCCACGGGCGTGCTGAAGACGATGTTCCGCCCGGCCGACGTCACCGTTGGTCCCGACGGCGCCATTTACTTCGCCGATTGGTTCGACCCCGGCGTGGGCGGTCACGGCACGCGCGATAACCGCTATAGCGGCACGATTTACCGTCTGGCGCCGAAGGGTTTCAAGTCCGTCGTCCCGAAGATCGACCTCAACACCACCGAAGGCCAGATTCTCGCCCTCAGCAGTCCGGCCAATAATATCCGTGGGGCCGGCTTCGCCCGGCTCAAGGCGCAAGGGGACGCCGCCATCCCGGCGGTCGCTGCCTTGCTCAAGGACGCTAATCCCTACGTGGCTTCTCGGGCGGTTTGGTTGCTCGCCCAGTTAGGGGATAAGGGAGCGGCGCTCGTCTCGGCTGAACTCCGCTCGCCGGACGCCCAGCGTCGCCTAGTGGCCTTCCGCGCGCTCCGCGCGGCCAACCGTGATGTCCTGAACCTCGCCGTGGCGAACGCCAAGGATGCGTCGCCAGCCGTTCGGCG
>CAIYEN010000048.1 GCA_903925205.1 uncultured Opitutia bacterium
CAGGCACACTTTAACTCAGGAAATCCAGAGCTTCGAGCGCTTGATGGCTGCGGCGACGGCCGGCGGGACTTCCTTCTCCCAGCCTTCGTAACCTTGGCGGATGCGTTCCGCCAAGGTACGCGGCTGGCAAGCCAAGGCCGCGGGGCTAGCCCCGGTGATGGGGACCAGAAAACCGTTATTGCGGAGGTGCTCAAAGAGCCCGGCGACTTTAGGGCGGACCTGCACGTCTGCCGCGGTGACCACCGCGTCTAGGGCGACCTGATAGGTCGCTGGGAAGCAGACCAGACACGCGACCGGATCTGAAATCAAACGCCGCAACTGGTCTCCGCGCATTGGATAAACCATCACCTTAACGCCATCTTTAAACAGGCGACCGCAGGCTTCGAGCACGCCGCCTTCGAGATGGGTGTAGTGAGCGGGATTAAAGAGATCGACGAGGTTGTTCATGCCCGCAATCAGCGTCACTTCGCCTGTCGTATGGAGACGGAAGTAAGCCGGCAGGCGATACCAGCCGCGATGGCGGGTCACCAGCAAAGGTCGGCCCACTGCGGCCACTAAGCCGATACGGGCAACGATTTCCTCTTCGGAGGCGTTTTCTTGCCCCACACACATTTCGTAGAGCGTCACGGTGTCGGCGCTGGGCGGCTGGGCCTGCTGGGCACAACTAATCATGTCTTCATTAACGAGCGATAGGGGACGGAAGGTCCCACGAGCGACGAGGACTGACTTCTTGTAAAAGAACTCCCCCGCGACGGCCGGCAGGCCGCGCTCATCGAACAAGACGGCATCAGTGAGCCCGAGGCGCACGAGCCGCACCAAGGCCGTGCGGTTATCGAAGCCAGGGAAGCCTGGCCCACTGAAATGGGCGAAGTCCACTTCGACGCGGCCGGCGCCAACGTCCTCGATGATGGCCTGCACGAATTCATCGATGGAGGAACGACGATGCAAGGCCGCATGGACAAGGTTCACTCCGACCATGCCGAGCGCGTCCTGCTGGCGACCGGCATCACGATCCCATAGCCGGAGGTGGAGAATGACATCGCTGGGGGCCGCCCCGGGCTCGGACTGGAACCGCATGCCCATCCAAGAATGGCCCTGCCCTTTGCCATCGTGGGGCGTCGTGGCGACGGTATCCGCAAAGGCAAAGAAGCGCGTCTGGGCGCCGCGCTCGGCGGCCAGACGATCGACCAATAAGCCATACTCGTGCCCCATCATCTGCTCGAGGCGTTCGCGCGAGACGTAGCGCTTCGGGTGACCATAGATCGCGTCGCTGACCCGCATGTCATAAGCCGACATGCTCTTGGCGACGGTGCCCGAAGCGCCCCCAGCCTTAAAGAAATGCCGTACCACTTCCTGCCCAGCGCCAATTTCCGCGAAGACCCCATAGGCCGAGCGGTCGAGGTTGATGGCCAGCGCCTTGCGGGCAGTCACCGCGCCGGGCTGTTCATGAGTATTCTCGGACATATCGGAATGGTAGTGCGCTCCCGTGACGGAAACGAGCGGAAAGGGGTGACGAAATGGCGACTTTGGATTGGCGAAACATGAGCAGCCCGGCACAGTGATAGACAAATTCCTCCCGGCCCACCGCTCCCCCTTATCCCATGAAAGACTTCTTCAAATCAGTCCTCGCCTCCACGCTCGGAACCTTCATCGCCGGACTCGGGCTTTGCTTCGTGATGTTCGTGCTCATGGTTGGACTCGTGAGCTCAAGCAGCAGCCAACCAGCCGCGACCCCCGTGGCCCTGAAGCCGAAGACCATGCTCGTGATCGGCAATGGTCTGGCGATCAATGACACGCCGGAGCATGGCACGCCTGGCCTCAGCTCCTTGCTCGGCGGCAGCCCGATGCCCGAAGTTGACCTCCTCCGTGCACTCGAAGCCATCGACCTGGCCGCCAAGGATAACAATGTCGCCGGCCTACTCATCGCAGGCGAAATCGAAGCCGGCATCGTGCAGCTCAACGAATTGCGTCAAGCCATCCTGAAGTTCAAGGAAAGCAAGAAGCCCGTCATCGGGTGGGTCGAGAATACTTCCCAACGCGAATATTACCTCACGAGCGCCGCGGATAAAATCTACATGCATCCGGCGAGCGAAGTCGAACTCAAGGGGTTAGCGTCCTACCACATGTATTATGGTGAAACGCTCAAGCTACTTGGTGTCGGCGTCCAAGTCACCAAGGTCGGGAAATACAAATCGGCCGTGGAGCCGTTCATCGGCGATAAGATGAGCGGGCCGGCGCGCGAACAGACCGAACTTCTCCTGAACGGCGTCTGGAATAAGCTGCTGAATGACGTCGCGCTTTCCCGCAAGGTCACGACGGCCTCGCTCCGCCGGGCCGCCGATGAGGCCGGCATCTACAACGCCGAAAAAGCCAAGGCCCTCAAACTCATCGATGGCGTACTCCAACGCGATGAGCTCATCACCGAACTGCGCAAAATCGGGGCGGCGGCCGATGAGTTCGGCACGTCCTTCCGGCAAATCTCCTTGGCGAAGTACGCCCATAAGGTGCAACTGCCGCACCGCGGCGAACGTATCGCCATCGTCTACGCCGAAGGCGAAATCGTCGATGGCTGGGGTGGCGACGGCGACATCGGCGGCGACCGTCTAGCCCGCGACCTTCGCGAACTCCGTGCGGACCCGCGCCTCCGCGCCGTGGTGCTCCGCGTCAATAGCCCGGGCGGCTCGGCCTTCGCCAGCGACATCATCGCGCGCGAAGTCGGCCTCCTCCGCGACAAGGGCATCCCTGTGGTCGTCTCCATGGGCGACCTGGCCGCCAGCGGCGGCTACTACATCGCGGCCCGTGGCTCCATGATCATGGCTGACCCCTCGACCATCACCGGCTCCATTGGTGTCTTCGGCCTACACTTCAACTACCAGGAACTCGCGAAGAAGGTGAACCTCGGCACCGATGGCGTGAAGACCAACCGCTACGCCAACCTCTTTGATATGGACCATGTCGCCACGCCTGAAGAAATGGCGGTCGTGCAGGCCTCGGTGGATGGCGTGTATGAAGATTTCCTCAAGGTCGTGAGCGAGGGCCGTAAGATGGAACGGAATGACGTCCATGAAATCGCCCAAGGGCGCGTGTGGCTAGGCCTCAATGCCCGCGAGAAACACCTCGTCGACAAGTTCGGCGGCCTGCGCGACGCCATCCGCGAAGCCAAGGAGCTCGCGAAGATTACCGAGGCCGAAATCATCCAGGTACCCGCGTTGCACTCGGGCCGCGAAAACATCCTGCAAAAGCTACTCTCCGAAGACGGCAATGAGATGCCGCTGTTTGCACGCGCCCAGTCCAAGGACCCCGCCCTGCTCTTCCTCAAGAGCCACGCCGAAACGCTGAAGGCAATCCGGTCGCTGAACGATCCGCGGGGTGTCTACCTGTCCTGCCCCGTCCGTGGGGCCGGCCGTTAAGCCCGGTTAGGGCTTCTTCGGGGCTTGGGCCTTCGCTTCCGGCATCCAGGCTTGGAGCTGGCGCACGCGCGTGTCGTCCGCCGGGTGCGTCGAAAAGAACTCCGGCGGCTTCGTCCCCCCGGCCTTCGCAAAGCGCTGCCAGAAAGCCGGGGCCGCTTCGGGGTTATAGCCAGCCCGAGCCATAAAGATTAGGCCGAGGTGATCGGACTCTGATTCGTGCGAACGGCTAAACGGCAGAAGAAGGCCAAACTGGCTCCCGAGGCCGAAACCCGCCATCCATGCCTGCCGCGTTTGGGCCGACTTATTCTTGGTCGCTTCATCCACCGCGACGGCACCCAACTGAACCAAGAGGCCTTGGGAAATGCGTTCGCTGCTATGTTGGCAGAGTACGTGTGCCACTTCATGGCCGAGGATCACCGCAATGTCGTCGTCGGTGCTGGCATAGGGAAACATCCCGACGTTGAAACCGATCTTGCCGCCGGGCATCGCAAAGGCATTCGGGGACTTGTCGTCAATGACGGCGAACTGCCACTGGTTGGCGGGCGGCAGCACGCCATTTTTGTCTTCCTTGCGAGCGACCGCAACGATGCTCAGGCCAACGCGACGAATCTGCGCGAGGCGCGGATCGGTCGGGACCTTCTTCATCTTAGCGAACTCCCCTGCCGCCATGCTGGCGACTTCGGAGTTGCTGACGAAATTGATCTGCGAGCGGCCCGTGCCCGGCACGGTTTCACAGCCGACACAAGCCAAGGCTAAAGCGAAGAGAAGGAAGGAGCGCATGGGGAGAACGACTCCCCGATTGAAACCGCAGAGACTCAGCCGGACGAGTCCGAATCTTCGGTATCAATATAATACTTCTTATTCGCCGGGTCGTAGGAGTCCGTGTAAACAGACGCCATGCGGATGGACATGCGGTTCAGGACCGCCCCTAAGATCGGCACGCCCGTTTCGGCCAAGCGAGCCAAGCAGGAGCCGGCGTTACGCATGTGGACCAGGTTGAAGCGGACTACGTAGATGACCCCGTCCACCTTCGGAACCAAATGTAAGGCGTCCGAGACCGCCCCGATGGGCGGAGAGTCAATGAAGATACGGTCATAGCGCGTCTTCATCTCATCCAACATGGCGAGGAACTTCGGGTTGTTGATCACCTGCGTCGGGTTGCGGCAACTCATTCCGACCGGCAGGACATCGAGACCCGGCGCTACATCGCGCACGATCGCCTCGTCCAAGGTCATCTCACCGTTGAACCAGCGGCTCACGCCGCCGTCGCCCGAGAAACCGAGGGACGGACCAACGTTAGGTAAGCGTAAGTCTGCGTCGATGACGAGGACCCGCTCCGCGTGCTGGGCGAAGCTGAGGGCCAGATTCGTAACCACGAAGGTCTTCCCCTCGCCTGGGCGCGTCGAAGTCACCAGGAAGACCCGGCTATTCGCCGTAGCCGGGCTGACCTTCATGGCGGAGTAAATCGCCCGGACCGCCTCGGTCGCGACCTTGTCCTTATCTTGGCGGGATAAGAGTGCGCGGTCAGGGCCCAGCGCTTCGGTGACTTTCGGTACCGTCCCTAAAAGCGGGAGGCCCAGGCCCATCTCAACATCCTTAGCGGACTTCACGCGGTCATCAAAAGACCCCATGAGGACGATGAGCCCGAAGCCGACCAGCAGGCCGAGGCCCATGCCGGTCAAGGCGTTCATGTAGTAATTCTTGTTTACCGGACGATCGGCCACGGAAGGCATTTCCTGAATCTTGATTGAGGTACTGGTACCGGAAGTCGAGGAACGGAGTTTTTGTTCTTCGTAATTCTGCTTCTGCTTAGCCAGGAACTCTTCTTGGCCACGGATTTCCTTATCGACGCGCTCGAGCTCGTTGTTCGCAGCCTGCAGGCGATAGATTTCGTCGTCCTTCCGCTCTAGGTTGGCAACAATCGCATCGAAGCTTGAACGGGCGTTCTGCACGGAGGCTTGAATCCGGTTAACCGAATTAGCGACCGCCTGGGTGAGCTCTTTCTGGGTCTGGTCGAGCTGGGCGCGGGTCTGAATCAGCGTCGGGTGTTCATCGGTATACTTCTTCTCCATCGTATTCACCAACACGCGTAGTTCGGTGACCTTGGGGCCGAGCGCGGCGACGCGCTCATCGGTCCGCACCTGGGCGATGTCATAAGGGTCCTTCGCCGCCTTCTTATACTCCAAAATGAGCTTCCAGATGATTTCCAGCTCGTCGATCTGCTTCCGGGCATCTTCGCGGTTACGGACCAGGACGCCCCGCTCGGCGTTAAGCGTCGTCGTGTCCTTGGCGATTGAAAGCAACTTCTGGGTCTTGATGAGGTCACTGCGCTTATCGGAAAGTTTGCGCAAGCGCTCCTCGATGAGATCGATTTCGCTCCGGAGCTTCTCGACCAATGGGTTCGTAATCGTCAGGCGCTCGTCTTCGCTATTCTTCTGGATGGCCTTACAGAAGATGCCAGCGACCTGGCGGGCCAGCTCGCGATTCGGGTGCGTGAACTCGACAGTGACCACAAAAGTCGACTTGAGCGGGTTAACCACGCGCTGCCGGCCGAAGACTTCCTGCTCGGAGAGGGGGCCGCTGAAGATGTTCCCCTGTTGGTAGGGCTCGATAACCCGCTTCTTCTCGTCGATGGTGAGTTGGCGCGAGACGCTCTCGATAATGGCCGTACTCCGCATGGACTCGACGGCCGTATAGAAGTCATCGTTCGTCGTGATATTGAAGTTATTATTAGCCGCGGTGCTATTGGCCGTGACATCAGGGGCCATGCGGAAAACGCGCAGTTTGCCGACCGCGCGATACTCCGGCATCGTCTGGTAGGTGAGGACCAAGGCGATGGTGACGCCCACGAGGACGGCCAGGATGAGCCACCAGAAGCGCTCGCGCAGCATCGCGATATAAGCGTAGAGCGGGTTGCCGCCCTCTTTGACGCCGTAACGGCCATAACCGCCTTGGCCATAGCCAGCTCCGTAGGCACCCCCGTAGCCGCCGCCACCGTAACCGCCGCCATAGTTACCATAGTTTCCGTAGCTACCGTAGCCACGGCCGCGCGCGGCGGAGTCGTCCTGATCTTCCTCAGGCTTCTGGGGTTTTTCGGCCATGGGGTTCAGAATTTGCTATCGTCGACGTAGATGGCGTCTTCGTCCTCGAGGACGAAATCAGGCTCGTCGCCAGAGTCGATCTTCCGGACGTCCTTGACGATGGTCACCAACTTGCCATCGCGGGTGCGCTTAATGGCGACGTCGGAACGGCGGCCGCGGGCGAGAATCCCGCCCGCCATCGAAAGGGCCTTGCCGAGGGTGAGGTTCTCTTCGGGCGGGATATTCACGGGTCCAGGCTTACCGACATAGCCGGAGACATAAACGCGACGCTCCGCATAGTTGACGATGGTGATGACGACCTGCGGCTCCTTGAAGTAGCGGCGGAAGCGCTTGGTGATTTCTGCTTGGGCCTCGGTGATCGTCAGGCCGGCAATCGGCACGAGGGTCTTGAGGAAAGGGATATCAATGGTGCCATCAGGGTTGATACGACGCTCAATCAGCGTGTCCGCC
>CAIYEN010000049.1 GCA_903925205.1 uncultured Opitutia bacterium
AACTCCTTCCTCATCGAGATCACCGCCAAGGTCCTCAAGCAGAAGGATCCGGAAACGGGCAAGCCGCTCGTCGATGTCATCCTCGACACCGCCGGCCAGAAGGGCACGGGCAAGTGGACCAGCGCCAACGCCCTCGACATGGGTGTCGCCGCCCCGACCATTGCCGAAGCCGTCTTCGCCCGCTGCCTCTCCGCCGTGAAGGAAGAACGCGTCGCGGCCGCCAAGGCCCTGCGCGGTCCGAAGCGCGCGATGACCAAGCCGGATAAGGCCAAGGTCATCGAACAGATTCGTGACGCCCTCTACTGCTCGAAGATTTGCTCCTACGCCCAGGGCTTCCAGCTCATGCGCGAAGCCCAGAACGAGTACAAGTGGAAGCTGCACTTCGGAGAGATCGCCAAAATCTGGCGCGGTGGTTGCATCATCCGTGCCCGCTTCCTCCAGAAGATCACCGAGGCCTTCGAAAAGAAGCCCCGCCTCGCGAACCTCCTCCTCGACCCGTACTTCAAGAAGACCGTCAAGAAGGCCCAGAAGAACTGGCGCAAGGTCATCGCCCTCGCGGTGAAGCATGGGATCCCCGTGCCGACCCTCGGTTCGGCCCTGTCCTACTTCGACTCGTACCGCACCGAAAGCCTCCCGCAGAACCTGTTGCAGGGTCAGCGCGACTACTTCGGCGCGCACACCTACGAGCGCACCGACAAGCCGCGCGGCGAGTTCTTCCACATCGACTGGCCGGATCCCAAGCGTCCGCAGATCAAAGCCTAAGATAAAGGGCTCCCGCGAGGGAGCCCTTCTTCTTGCCTACGTGGAGCGGGCTTAGCCGCCGGTGGCGGCGGCGAGACGGACCGCGGCTTGGCGGCGCTCCCAGACGACCAGCGAAAGCGTGCGGCGCGCCAAGGCTTCGTCGCGGCGCGCGACAATGACCTCGGCTTCCGGGGCAACCCCGGCACGGAGGCGAGCTTCGGCGTTCTGCAGGCGTTCCTGCACGGCGACGTGTACCTGATCGGTTAAGCTCTCCTGCAACTCGAGTTCGCGTAAATCGGCGAGCGCGTCTTCGACTTCGCGGAAGGCATTGAGCACCACCTTCTGCCACTCGGCGGCGGCGCCCGCAAGGCGCGCCCGGGTGACTTCGAGGTTAGCCTCGCGGCGCGAGCCATCGAAGATCGGCAGATCAATGGTCGGGGCCAGGCCCCAGAAAGCAGACGACCCGCGGCCGAGGCGTGAAGCGGGATCCGCTTGCCAACCCGCTTGACCGTTCAATGTGACGGCCGGGTAGAAATCAGCGAGGGCGGCGCCTTCGCGCGCGACGGCGGCGTCAAAGCGCAACGCGGCCGTCCGGACATCGGGGCGGTGTTGCAGCAACTCGGAAGGGAGTCCGGCCCCAAACGTAGGCATCGCGGCCCGCTGCCCCGCGGAGGGTAAAGCTTCACCGGGCGCGGCGCCGATGAGGGCACGCAGGGCATTCTCTGCGGCCGCAAGGCGGCGGCGCCCGAGGCCTTCATCGACCTTCGCTTGGGCGGCGGCCAGCTTCGCCGACGATAACGGATCCGTCGGCAAGACACCACCGGCGACGCTCCGCTGGACGATTTCCATCTCACGGTAACGGGCGGCGAATTCGGCCTCCAAGCAAGCGACTTGCTCGCGGGCGCCGCGCACGGCGAACCAAACGCGGGCGACTTCGGCCGTGAGCGCTAAGTCGGCTTGCGCGACGGCCATGGCCGTGGCTTTCGCGTCACTCTCGGCGGCGGCGACCGCTGAGGCTTTGCGTCCCCAAAAATCCAATTCCCAGGAAGCCTTCACGCCGAGACCGGCGACATCGGTGCGCCGCGGGACCGCGGCGGCATAAGGAATGCGCCCCGTCTCCAAGGAGATGCGGGAAGATTCTAAGCCCGCCTGAGCGGAAAGCGTGGGCTGCAAGGCGCCGCCCGCGGCGACCAAGAGCGCATCCGCCTCGCGCTGGCGCGAACGCACGATCGCCAAGTCGGGACTGCCGGCCCGGGCACGCTCGACGAGCGCGGCCAAGGCGGGATCCTGAAACCGCTCCAGCCAACCCGCGGTCGCCGCCAAGCCGGTGCTGGTGAAGCTCACCGGTGCCACCGGAGTGGCAGGCCGCGGCGCGGGCGCATGCGCGCACCCCGCGAGTAAAGCGGCGGCGACGAGCAAACTCTTACTTACGTGGCGCATTGCTGGTGGTATCGATGTAAATGTCCATCTGCTGGCCCACGAAAATCGCACGGTCCGCGGGGCGGTCGAACTGGTAGATGACCTGCAAGACGCGGGTGTCGACGCGTTCCGCGCTCCCGCCCGTCAAAGAAACCTTCGGGATGACATACGGCTCGATGCGAACGAACTTCAGCGGAATGGCCCGGGACTCGCTACCGACGCGGCCACTTTCCCCCTTGAGGTAGCCCTTGGCGGAGAGCCCGGCGCTCATGCGGGGCGCCAATTGCTCGTCGAGGTCGCAGCGAATCTGTAGGCGGGAGATATCACCGAGCACGACCGGAGCTTTGAGCCCCGCCGCGACGAATTCACCGACGCGCACGGAAACTTGGAGGACGGTCGCGTCAATCGGGGAACGGACCACTAAGCGATCGAGCATGACCTTCGTCTGGCCGACTTGGGCCTTGGCGAGGGCAACCCGGGCGCGGGCTTCCTTGGCGGCCACTTGATAGGAAAGCAGATCGCCGGCGCTGACCGCGCCGCTGTCCTTGAGTCCCGTCCAGCGTTGGGCGGCGTCTTCGGCACGTTCGGCGGTGGCCTCGGCGGCGGTGACGGAGGCTAACTGCACTTGCAGTTGCGCGGTGAGGTCACGGTCATCGAGGGTGATGATGGGGTCGCCCGCTTTCACCTGGTCCCAAACCTTGACGTGCACCTTAAGGACGGTGCCGGAGGTTGGAGAGCCTAACTGCGTGTTCTCGGCGACCGCTTCGACGAGGCCTGCGGCAGCGATGAGCCCATCCTTGTCGCGGGTTGCGGGCGCGTACGCGGGCGGTAAGGTCGGCGTCTCGGTGGCGGTGCCGCGGGTTAACTGTAAGGCGGCGGCGGCACCGGCGATCGCTAAGGCGACCAAGAGATAACGTTTCTGGAACATAGGTTTTAAAGGTGGTTGGTGTCGAGTAAGCTCGCGTCCGCGACAACGCGACGGATGCGGCCATCTTCCATTTCCGCGATGCGGTCGGCGAAACGGAAGATGCGGTGATCGTGCGTGACGACGACCACGCAACGTTCCGGCGAGCGGGAGAGGTCGCGGACCATCTGCATGATTTGCGCGCCGGTATCCTTATCGAGGGCGGAGGTCGGCTCGTCACAAATCAGGAGCGAGGGCTCGTGCACGAGGGCGCGGGCGATGGCGACGCGCTGTTGTTGGCCGCCCGAGAGGGCGTTCGGGCGACCGTCTTCGCGGCCCTTAAGGCCAACCTTTTCCAGCATCGCCCGCGCCTTGGCGACAGCCACGTCCTGCGAAGCCCCCTGAATGAGCAGCGGCACCATGACGTTCTCCAGCACCGTGAGGGTCGGGATCAGGTTGAAAGACTGGAAGACGAACCCGAGGTGTTTGCGGCGGAAGCTGGTCAACTCTTCTTGGCTCAGCCCATCGAGGCGCTGGCCGAAGACTTCGACCGTGCCCGTCTGCGGGGTCAACGTCCCCGCGATGACGGAGAGTAAGGTGGTCTTCCCGCACCCTGAAGGCCCGACGAGCATGATGAGCTCGCCGCGGTTGGCTTCGAAGTCGGCCTGCTTCAGCGCCGTGACTTTGGTCTCACCATCCCCAAAGAACATGTCGATCCCGCGGGTGCGGACGGCGACGGTATGGGCAACGGGCGTACTCATCCGCGGAAGACGGTGGCGGCATCGACCCGCGATACCTTGATGATGCCGATGATGGCGGAGACGAGGCTGATGCCGAGCACCAGCGCGAGCGTAGCCCAGAAAATCTGCGGGAACATGACGAACGGCGGCATGCCCTTTTCAATCATCGCCCGCCCGATGGCCTGGGCCATCCCCACCCCGAGTCCGAAGCCGAGGAGGCCAGCCGTGAAGGCTTGGACGAGCAACATGCGAGCAATGACGCCCATGCCTGCGCCCATCGCCTTGATGGCGGCGAAGTACTTGAGGTTCTCGAGGACGAAGGAGTAGAACGTCTGACCGGACACGGCGATACCGACAAAGAGCCCAAGTGCGACTGCGGTGCCGAAGGAGAACGGAATCCCGGTGTTCTTCCAGAACCACCAGAACGTGTTACGGGCCAAGCTCGTGTCGGACCAGCTCCAGATCACTGTGTCGGACGTCCAGGCCTTCAGCCCGGTATCGGCTTCAATGCGAGCACACAGTTTGACGGGGTCGACACCGGCCTGCGGCTCAACGAGCATGAAGCTCAACGTGCGGCGCGCTCCCAGTGTGTACTGCTTGGTGCGGTCGTAGGTGGTATAGACAAAAGGCCCGCCGGTAAACGCGCGCCGCACCTTGCAGATGCCCACGATCCGCGCCTCAAGGTCGTTCACTTCAAACGTGTCGCCGACTTTCAGTGGGATGACGACATCCTTGCCATCGGGGCCTTTCGTGACGCGGCCCATGAGTTGCGCACCCCATTCATCGACGATGACCGTATTGGGTAAGCGTAAGTCTTCGATGCGGCCTTGCGACAGCACGGCGGGGGCCCCGGCGAACGTGTCTGCGTCGATGCCGACCATGGTGATGAGCTTGAAATTGCCATCCTGCATGCGCGCCTGGAGGAAGGACGTATGCAAGGGCGCCGCCCACGCCACGCCATCGACTGAACGCACCCGGTAGAGGTCGGTGTCGCGCATCGGTTTAGCATCATTGGCCTGCTCGACCATCGGATCGCTAACCCAAATGGGCGCGCGGATGTTATGCACGGGCGTGTACGTCCAACTCATGATGCCAAAGAAGACCGAAGTCTGCTGAGCCATCAGGAGGGCGGAGAAGGCCAAGCCGCAGAGGAGCATCGCCAATTTGGCGCGATCTCCGAAGAGCATATTCAGGGCGAGGCGATACATGAAAAAAGACTAAGGGGCGGCGGGCGGGTGCCGCGGTGGCGCTTACTTGGCGGTGGGCGTAGTCGTCGCGGGAGCGACGGCGGCCGGAGCTTCAACGGACTTAATCGTCCAAATTGGTAGACCTGTCTTCTCGTTCTTAAATGGGCCCCATGACGCATTAACCGACCAAGCCAACACTAAGAAACCTAAGGCTATTGAAAAACACCTGACCACTTTGTTGCGGTCTTCGCTTTTTGCGCCTGCATGCATCAAGCCTACGGCCGCCAAGGCAAAAATTGGGTGGAGCCAGGAAATTGGCCGCGCAGACGTCTGCAGGAGGGCACAGAGCCCGACGATGAGGTTGATATCCACC
>CAIYEN010000050.1 GCA_903925205.1 uncultured Opitutia bacterium
AATCTCCCCCAGGGCGTCTAAGGCCTCCCGGCAGCGGGCGGCGGCTAGTTCGGTCTGGGCCGGGGGCGCCAAGTGCTCGCGGGCCACCTTTAAGGCGGCGGCGGCCCGGAGGAGGGCGTCCGCATGGCGAACCCCGACGACAAGGTCTTCGGCGCCGGGGGCGACTTCGCGCTCCACCAAGATTTGGCCGAGTTGGGTGCGGAGGGCTTCCGCATCCCGTCCGTCCAAAAGACAGGTCGGGAGTTTCGTCAATTCGGGAAACCAAGTCGCGTGCGCGGGATGCGCCGGGAGATCCGACTTGTTGGCGACGACGAGCGTGCGCGTTGCGTCCAAGAGTGCGGTGAGTTCCGGCGGCAAGGTCGGGGGCGGGGCCGAACGGTCCACGACGAGGAGGAGAAAATGCGCCGCGCGCGCTTGTTCGAGGGAGCGCGCCATGCCCGCATGTTCTAAGGCGGAACCACCCACGCGGAGTCCCGCGGTGTCGACCGCGGTGACCGTGAGCGGCAACCCGGCGACAGGGGCTTCGAGGAAGTCGCGCGTGGTGCCCGGCTCTGCGCTCACCAGCGCCCGCGCCGAACCACTCAGGGCGTTCAGTAAGCTCGATTTGCCCGCGTTCGGCGCGCCGACCACCGCGACGCGCAGGCCGTCCCGCAACGCCGTATCATGGCGCGCGGTTTGAGCGTATCCAGAAAGTTCTGACTCAATTTTAGCCAATGTTTGCAAGGGCCCCGCGGGGTCCTCGGTGGGGAGGTCTTCTTCGGGGAAGTCAATGTGCGCTTCCAGCGTCGCGAGCGCGGCGAGGAGGCGATCGCTCCAGGTCGCAACTTGCCGGCCGAGTTCGCCGGCGAGTTGGCGACGCGCCGAAGCGAGCGCGCGTTCGGAGCTAGCGTGGATTAAATCAGCGATGGCTTCCGCTTGCGTGAGGTCGAGTTTGCCGGCGAGGAACGCGCGGCGCGTGAACTCGCCGGGCTCCGCCGCGCGACAACCGCGCGCGAGGCAATCTTCCACGAGGCGCCGCACGAGGAGGGGATTTCCGTGACAGGTGACTTCTAAGGAGTCGCCGCCCGTGAAAGAATGCGGCGCGATGGCGAGCACGGCGACGACTTGATCGACGGCGTGGCCGGTGCGGTCGCGCCAGACGGCGGTCGTCGCGCGCCGCGGCGCCGGGGCGGTGCTTCGTCCGCAGGCCTCGCGCGCGATGGTCGCGGCCAAGGGGCCATCAATGCGGATGACCGCGAGGGCGGAGCGTCCACTGGGCGTGGCGGCGGCGACGATGGTCTCAGAGGTGGACATGCGGACGGCTCATCCCAAGGGGGCGGGGCAGGGGAGGCAAGCGGTGTCATCAGCGTTGAAAAGGCTGGAAGGGCAGGGGGGGAATGGCAAAGTTCGCCCATCACTCCCGTGGAACTCCATCGTTTCCTTTCTCCCGCCGCCGCCGCGGCCATCGCTGCCGCCCATGGCACGCCTTGTTACGTCTACGACCAGGCCACCCTCGAGGCCCAAGCCGACGCGATGTTGGCCTTCCCGAACGCCTTCGGGCTGACGGTTCGCTTCGCCATGAAGGCGTGCCCGAATGCTTCGGTGCTCCGGCTCTTCGCCGCCAAGGGGCTGCACCTAGATGCGAGTTCAGGGTATGAGGTCCGCCGCGCCATTAAGGCCGGGGTGCCCGCCGAGCGTCTGTCCCTATCCTCCCAGGAGCTGCCCGCGGACTTCGCCGAGCTCTTGCGCTTGGGCATCCACGTGAACGCGTGTTCGTTGCTTCAACTCGAACGCATCGGTCAGGCGATGCCCGGCCAGCAGGTCGGCCTCCGTTTCAATCCCGGCCGCGGTTCGGGCGGAACGGGCAAGACGAACGTCGGCGGACCGGATTCATCGTTCGGCATCTGGCATGAATGGGCCGACCAAGCTCAGGCGATCGCCTCTAAGTATCAGTTGAAGGTCGTCCGCATCCACACGCACATCGGTTCCGGGAGCGATCCGGTCGTCTGGCAGGAAGTTTCCGCGGCCAGCTTGGCGCTGGTCTTGCGTTTCCCCGACGTCGTCACGCTCAACCTCGGCGGCGGCTATAAGGTTGCCCGCGTGGCGGCCGAGAAGGGCACCGACCCGCAGGTCGTGGGCGCCCCGGTGAAGCAAGCGTTCGAAAAATTTGCCACGACCCATGGTCGTCCGCTCCGCCTCGAAATCGAGCCCGGCACATTCCTCGTCGCGAACGCGGGGGCGGTCCTCTGCCGCGTGCAGGATGTGGTCTCCACGGGCGCGCGCGAATTCCTCAAGCTGGATTCCGGCATGACCGAAATCCTGCGCCCATCTCTTTACGGCGCGCAGCACCCCGTGCACCTTTATCCCACGACCCCGACCGGGCGCGTCCGCGATTACGTCGTCGTCGGGCATTGTTGCGAGTCGGGTGACCTCATCAGCTGCGCTCCCGGCGAACCCGAGACCTTGGCCACGCGGTCGTTGCCGGAAGCGGCGTCCGGCGACCTCGTCGTCCTTGGCGGAGCGGGGGCCTATTGCGCCGGCATGAGCACGAAGAACTACAACTCCTTCCCCGAAGCCCCCGAAGTGCTCCTGCAGCCCCGCGAACAGTTCCGCCTCATCCGCCGGCGCCAGACGCTCGAGCAGATTCTGCAGAACGAAACCGGTCCCGAAGGTCTCTGAGCCGTGCCGCTTTGTCCGCCATTGGGAGCAACGGTGCCAGCTTCGCCGCATGGCACGGTCGTCTGCTTGCCGACGTTGGCCGACGTCGAAGGCTATGAACGCCGCGAGCCGGCGACGTGGCAGCACATCACTGCCGGCTACCCGCGCTTTGTTCGGAATGCCTTGGTCACGCAAGCCGCGCAACAGGCGGCGCAGCGGTTGCAGCGCACGGGGTCGCTCTTTCCGTTGGCGTCCCGCCGCGCCGCCGACCGCCTCCTCGCATGGACGCGGGTGACCAACGCCCACGTCGATGTGGTCGGTGACTGGGTGCTGGTTTCTTTTCCAGAAGGGCCGGCGTCGGAGCCGTTCGCAAAATTTGTCCAGCACACCGGCGCCTTGATCTCTTCGCGCCAAGCCGAAGCCTGCCTCGCGGGGCGCTCGGCGGACGCGCCTGCGGCCCTGGTAGCACTGGAGCGCATCCGCGCGGTCTTGGCTCCTTATCTCGCGCCGGTTCGACCTGCGGATATCCTGGTCACGTTGGCCGGCATGAACGCCGTGGCGGCCGGGATGGCGGCGGTCAATGACGTGCAACGTCCGCGCGGGAAGCAGGTCTGGATTCAGTTGGGTTGGCTCTACGTCGATTCCACCCGTTTATTGGAGAAGGCGACCGACACCCGCCATGAGTTTGTGCCGGACGTGACCGACCTCGCCGCCGTCGAGCGCTTGCTCGCGCTAGGTGACGTCGCGGGCGTCTTTACGGAAATTCCTAACAACCCACAGCTCGAGACGGCGGATGTCCAGGCGTTGCGTCGCCTGTGCGATCGGTATGGAGCGAAGTTGGTCCTCGATCCTAGTTCCGTGGGCTTGGCGTCCGTGGATGTGTTGCCCCATGCGGATGTCGTTTGTTCGAGTCTCACCAAGTATGCGGCGAGCCCTGGCGATGTCATGGCTGGCGTCCTCGCGGTCAACCCGACTCGACCCGACGCCGAGGCCTTGCTTCGCAGCGTCCGGGCGTTCGTCGATGCCCCTTATGAAGCTGACGCCATCGCCTTGGCTCAGCACATCGAAAAGATGGCCACGGTGACCGCGCAGCTCTCGGCGCAGGCGGCCGCCCTCGCCCAACGACTGGCGCAACACCCGTCCGTGAGCCGCGTGCGCACGGCGTTGACCACGGCCACCGCCAAGCATTATCAGGCCATGCTCCGACCGGGCGCCGGCGCTGGTGCCCTGATCACCTTGGAGCTCAACGCCGACCTGCGCACGGTCTACGATCGGCTCCCAGTCGTGAAAGGCCCGAGCTTTGGTCTGGAATTTACTTTGGCGGCGCCGTTCCTCTGGCTCGCTCATTTCTCCGAGGTCACCACGCCGGAAGGCCGCGAAGGACTTCGTCGGGCTGGCCTCGACCCAGATCTCTTGCGCGTCTCGGTCGGGCTGGAGCCGATGGATGAAATCTGGGCCGCCTTCGAGCTCGCCCTCAAAAAATAGGCCCACCAAGCGGTGGGCCTAGCACGAACCTGGCGGGCGTTTAGCCTTCGCCGCGCTCGGGGGTGCCGTCTTCGGCCCCATCTTCCTTCGCCGTGGCCGGCTTACCCGCCGCTGGCTTTTTCTCGGCGCGGGCCTTGAGCATCTTTTCGCGGAAGGCATCGCGCTGCTTCTGCTGAATACTCGCGGCTTCCGGATCTTCCTTGGCCAGCGCCGCGTCGAACGCCTTCCGGTAAGCGGTTTCGGATTCCGCCGCTTTAGTCCGGGCATGCTTATACTCCGCCGCCGCCTTAGCGGCCATGGCCCGGTCAGCCTTCGCCTGTTGCTGCGCGCTCGCCACATCGGGGAGTTCATGAACTTTACGTTTGGCGGCGCTGAGTTTGGCCTGCTCGGGGTCAGTCCCGGCGGCTGGGTCGGTCTCCGCAGAGCGCTCGTGCGTTGGCGGGCTGGCCTTGGCGGCGCGGAGCGCGGAGGGGAGGGTGGTGGTGGCGGCCAAACCGGCCGCGAGGAGGAGGGAGGTGAGTTTCATAGGTGGAGTGGGAACGGGCTTGAGGAAGTTCGGGCTTAAACGATACTGCAAGCGTACCCCTGTAAGGCTCATTCCATGAAATTATTCTCCCGTCTCCTCCTAGGGCTACTTCTCCTCGCGCCCTTAGTCGCCGAGGCCCAGAAAAAAGGCGGCAACCGCATGATCACGACGCCGCCCTTGCCGCAAGTGCCGGAATTGCCCGATGCATTTCCGCAAGTGCTGGGCACGCAGGTGATCGGGCCGGCTTATAAGTTTACGAAAGAAGACCCGATCGTCGAAGGCGCGATGGTCGTGCAGAATCTAGGTTCCCGTATTCTTAAGGTGCAGGTGCCGCCGGGTCCGCAGCTTAACCAGCTCATTGCGATGCCCTTCACCCACTATTTGGTGTGGTTCCGCTCCAACGCCGATTGGAGCAAGGGCTTCACGCCGGAGATGCGCCGCCGTGAATACAACGCCACGTATGCGTTTACTAAGGACCTGCTCACGCGCCGCGACACCACGGGCAAGACTTTCTTTATTGGCCACTGGGAAGGCGACTGGTACCTCTTGCCGGACCGGAACACGAAGGCGGACGTGGACCCAGCGGCGGCCGCGGCGATGGTGGAGTGGCTCAATGTCCGACAGGAAGCGGTCGATGATGCCCGCGCCGAGGTGCCCTACACCCGTTGCCGGGTCTACACGTATGCCGAGGTGAATCGCGTCCGCGATGCCATGGTCGACGGTAAGAAGCGCATGGCGAACCTGGTGCTGCCGAAGCTGAACGTCGATTTCGTCTCCTACTCGGCCTATGATTGCCAGCTCTTGCCCGCCGCGGAGGTCACCAAGACGCTCGACTGGCTCAACGCGCAGCTGCCGCCGAAAGCCAACTTACCGGCCAAGCGGGTCTTCATCGGCGAGTGTGGCTTGTCGTGGACGGCGTGTGGCAGCGACGGCAAGGTCCACGAGCAGAAGAATCGCGAGATCTTCACGAAGTTCCTGGCTTGGCGTCCGCCGTTGGTGCTCTACTGGCAGGTCTATAATAACGAAGTCCTCGCCGGGCAGCAGGTCGGCTTTTGGTTGGTCGATAATAAGAACAAGAAGACCCCGCTCTATGAGACCATGAAGGAGCTCTTCGTCCAGCAGGAGGACGCCGCGAAGGAAATGCGTCGCCGCTCGAACCGCCTCCCCGCGTTCGAACAGATGGCGGAGTTCTCCGAAAACTGGCTCGCGCAGAAAGGAAAGTAGTCAGGGCTTGAGGTAGCCCGTGGGATGGCAAGATTAGTCCCATGCGCCCCAAGCTCCTGATCGAAGGCCTTGCGACTTTCTTCCTTTGCTTGGCTTGTGCGCTCGTTCAGGGCCCCCTCGCCCCATTCATCATCGGGGCCCTCCTGCTGGCGCTCATCTATATGGGCGGTCCCGTCTCCCAGGCACATTATAACCCGGCCGTGACGTTGGCCTTCTGCGTCCGTCGCCGCCAGGCCTGGTCGGCCGGGGCAGCTTATGTGGGCGTACAGCTCTTGGCTGCTTTAGCGGCCGCGGTCATCGCTGGGCTCTTCCACGGCCACACAGAGGAGAACAGCCAGCACATCCTGGATGCCTTGAAGGAGCCCGTCTTAGACGGCTGGCTGGCCGGCTCGGCCGCGGAATTCATCGGCACCTTCCTGCTGGCCTTCGTCATCCTGATGGTGGCGACCTCGCGCCGGACGGTGGGCAACAGCTACTATGGCTTAGCGATTGCCGCAACGGTGGCCGGCCTGATGGGGCTCTTTGGTGCCTTCTACCCCGACTTCAATCCCGCCGTCTCCTTTAGTAAGGGGATTGAGGGCTGCTTCAGTGTGCTCAATGCCGAGGGCGATGCCGGCTTGGCCTTCCGCCAAGAGTTTTCCTTTTTGGCACATTCGACCCCCCGCCTGTTTCTGGGCGTGGTGGCCCAATTCCTAGGGGGTGCCTTGGCGGCGTGGACCTTCCTCGGGATTTTCCCGGAAGAGCGCTAGGCCAAAAGCGTGCTCGGGCTTGAGTCTGGAGCAGTTGCCACCAAGGTCAGGGCATGAACCCGCTCTTCGTCGCCCATAAGCACTACGGCTCCCTCCTCCTCGCGCTCGTCGCGGCCGTCATCCTGGTCGCTTTCATTAAGGGGCCGAACACCAAGTTCCAGCGCATCGTCGCGGTCTTAGTGGACATTAACCTCGTGGTGGGCCTTTTCGCCCTCCTTCAAGATGGCGCCCGGAATATCTCCTGGCTCCATGTGATTTTCGCCCTCAGCGCGGTTGGCCTGTTACATGCCGGAGCGAAGAGCGAAGACCGCGGCAAGGTCGTCCGCTGCTTCTCCATCGCCCTCGGCCTGCTCGTCCTGGCTTGGTCCGTCAACGCCCCCTGGGGACCGGATTTTTTCAAGGGTAAGCTGCTGATCAAGTCTGCGCCCGCTGCCGTGGCGCCCGCGCTGACCGCTCCAGTCACCGTGCCTACCGCCAAGTAAGCGCCGCCGCGGCACCCGCCCGCCGCCCCTTAGTCTTTTTTCATGTATCGCCTCGCCCTGAATATGCTCTTCGGAGATCGCGCCAAATTGGCGATGCTCCTCTGCGGCTTGGCCTTCTCCGCCCT
>CAIYEN010000051.1 GCA_903925205.1 uncultured Opitutia bacterium
CCTCGTGCACCCGCAACACGCCTGTAGTGAAACCAGGCGAGACCACCCAATCCACCTTCTGCCGCAGGCGACACCGCAACACCACTCTCCATCTCCCGTCCTTTGTCCTCGATTCAGCACTCTGCACTCGATTCAGCACTCCGTAATCTGATTCCTCCTTTGCACCTTTCCACAGGCCTCCGGCCGATTTGCACTTTTGCACCTTCCTTAAAGCCGCTCCCCGGTTCCCCTTTTCGCTCCCTTTTCACCCTACACCATTGCACTGCCTAAGGGTTTCATTACGACTTTCTCACCCCCATGAAAACCCGCGCATCCTTCCTGCTGCTGGCCTGCTGCAGCCTCCTATCGGCCGCCGAACCAGCCGCCCCCAAGGCCAAGCCCGCCGAGCCCACGGCCTTCCTCACCGTCGAGGCGGCTGGAGCCGACTTCCTGCTGCAGGGTGAATTCGCGGTCAAGGGACTCGGCGCCAACATCATCGCACTCGGGGCCGATAAATTCCGCCTGGTGATTTTCCAGGGTGGCTTGCCCGGCGCCGGCTGGGATGGTTCTGCGAAGACCGAAATGGAGGGCACCAAGAACGGCGGCCAAGTGTCCTTCACCTCCAAAAACGGCGACGCGAGCGCCTCGGTTACAATCGTGATCGCAGGCGTGGCCAACGGCGTCCTGACCGTGACCCTCCCTGGCAGCCAACCGGTCACGCTGAATCGCCTGATCCGCCGCAGCCCGACCGAGGGCTTAGCCGCTCCCACGGGCGCGAAGATCCTCTTCGACGGCAAGAACGCGGATGCCTGGAAAGATGGCAAAGTCGATGAGCGCGGGTTCCTGCGCTGCGGGACGACTTCCAAGGACCTGTTCAAGGACTACACACTGCACCTCGAATTCATGCTGCCGTTCAAACCGTTCGCCCGCGGTCAAGGCCGCGCCAACAGCGGGGTCTACCACCAAGACCGCTACGAGGTTCAGGTGCTCGATAGCTTCGGGCTCAAGGGCGAAAACAATGAGTGCGGTGGTATCTACACGATCTCCGCTCCCAAGGTGAACATGTGCTTCCCGCCCCTCCAGTGGCAGACCTACGACGTCGACTTCACCGCCGCGAAGTTCGACGCCCAAGGCCAGCGCACCGCCTGGGCCCGCATCACGGTCCGCCATAACGGCATCCTCATCCAAGATAACGTCGAGCTGCCGCACACGACCACCAGCAGCGGCATCAAGACGATCACCAACACCCCGGGCCCCTTCCAACTGCAGGAACACGGCAATCCAGTCTACTACCGTAATATCTGGGTCCTGGAAAAGTGAACCGCCTCCTCCGGCTAAGCCTCTGCTGGCTCCTCCCAGCACTCGCCGTCGCGGCCCCCGACCCGCGCCGTCCCAACATCGTCGTCATCCTCGCCGACGACTTGGGCTACGGCGATGTGGGTTGCTATAACCCGGCTTCAAAAATCCCGACGCCCAACCTCGACCGTCTGGCCAAGGCCGGTGCGCGCTTCACCGATGCCCATGCGCCTTCCACGGTCTGCACGCCTTCCCGTTACAGCCTGCTGACAGGGCGCATGGCCTTCCGCACGGGCTACCGCGGCGGGGTCTTCACCGGCGTCGGCGGCCCGAACTTGATTGAAGCCGACCGCCTCACATTGCCAGGGATGCTCCAAAAACAGGGCTACGCGACCGCCGCTGTCGGCAAATGGCACGTCGGCCTGACTTTCCAAACGAAGGAGGGTACTCCGATTAACAGCGTGAAGGTGCCCAGCGAAGGGCTCGGCGCCGGGAACGAGCTCGCCCGCATCCGGCTCACCGACTTCAGCCGTCCAATCACCGACGGTCCCGTGCATCGGGGGTTCGACTACTTCTTCGGGACGGCCTGCTGCCCAACCACCGATTGGCTGTACGCCTACATCGAGAACGACCGCGTCCCCATCCCGCCCACCACGCTGCTCGATGCCTCGAAGCTCCCCAAGCATCCCTACGCCAACGATTGCCGCCGTGGGCTCGTGGCCCCGGGTTTCGAACATGATCAGGTGGACTTGGTGTTCCTGGAGAAGAGCCAAGCTTGGCTGACGGACCACGTGAAGCGCGCGCCGAATCAGCCGTTCTTCCTCTACCATGCCACGCAGGCCGCTCACCTGCCTTCCTTCGCCGCGCCGCGCTTCCAAGGCGCAACCAAGGCCGGCCCCCACGGCGACTTCATCGCCGAGCTGGATTTCATCGTAGGCGAATTACTCGCGACGCTGGACAAGCTCGGGGTCGCCGAAAACACGTTGGTAATCTTCACCAGCGATAACGGCCCCGAAACCACGACGGCCATCCACATGCGCGCCGACCAAGGCCACGACCCAGCCCGCCCTTGGCGCGGCCTGAAACGCGATGACTGGGAAGGCGGCCACCGCGTCCCCTTCCTCGTCCGCTGGCCCGGTCGGACCGCACCGTCCGTCATCGACCAGACAATCTGCCTGACCGACCTGCTGGCGACGTGCGCGGCGCTCTCGGATACGCCCCTGCCGCGCAACGCGGGTGAAGATAGCTTCAGTTTCCTTTCCACGTTAACGGGCGTCGCCGATAACCGCCCAACGCGTCCATTCACGTTGCACCAAACCATTAAGAGCGAACTGTCCATCCGCCGCGGGGATTGGAAATACCTCGACCATCGGGGCTCCGGCGGGAACAGCTACGAAAAGGGCGAGCTAGCCACGTTCGCTTTACCCGACACCGCGCCCACCGCCCCCGGCCAACTCTACAACTTAAAGACCGATCCGGGCGAACGGACGAACCTCTACTTCGAACGTCCTGAGATCGTGAAAGAACTCAAGGGACTCCTCGATCAAAGCAAGGTTTCCGGTCGCAGCGCGCCCTAACCGTCTCCCCCACTCGCCCCCACCCTTCCCATGCTTCGCACGTTCACCTGCCTATTCTTTGCCGCCACCGCCACCTTCGCCGCCGACAGCCTCCGCCAAGCGACACCGTGGGCCTCCGGCGTCGGCCTGTCCGACCGCATCGCCGATCACCCCGAAGATTGGCCGCTCCTCATGAAGCACTTCGCCTACGTGACGCCCGAGAACTGCATGAAGCCGGCGGCCACGCAGCCCAGCGCCGGGGTCTGGCGCCTCGAGGGGCCCGACCGTTTCGTCGAATTCGCCCGCTCCAAAGACCTGAAGGTCGTCGGCCATTGCCTGGTCTGGGCCAAGGATGACCGCACGCCGGCGTGGTTCTACCAGGATGGTGCTAAGCCGGCCTCGAAGGAGGTCCTGCTGGCCCGCATGAAGGAACACATCGACAAGATGGTCGGACGCTACCGCGGCCGCATCGCAACGTGGGATGTGGTCAACGAGGCGTTGGCCGACGGCGGTGGCTACCTGCGTGACTCGGGTTGGACGCGCGCCTGCGGGGAAGAATTCATCGCCAAGGCTTTCGAATACGCGCACGCGGCCGACCCCGACGCACTCCTGATTTATAACGACTACAATAACGAGCTCGACGGTAAGCGTGAACAGATGCTGAAGCTGCTCGCGAGTCTGCGCGCCCGCGGTGCGCCCGTCCACGCCGTCGGCCTGCAAGGCCACTATGAGATCGACCGGATTCCCTACGAGGCCCTCGAGAAGACGCTCATCGCCCTGCGTGAGGCCAAGCTAAAGGTCGTGGTGTCCGAACTCGATATCGACGTCATCCCCCGCGGCCGCTGGTGGGCCGACAACGGCTCGCACCACGAGGAGATGTCCAAAATCAACCCCTACGCCAACGGTTGCCCACCGGAGATTCTCGCCCGCCAAGCGGAGCAATACGCGAAACTCTTCAAACTCTTCCAAAAATACCCTGACGTCATCGCGCGCGTGTCGTTCTGGAACCTGCACGACGGCCAAAGCTGGCTCAACAAATTCCCCTGGCAGCGCGTCAACTACCCTCTCCTCTTCGACCGCCAAGGCCAGCCCAAGCCCGCCTTCACCGCCGTCATGAAGGAACTCACCACTCCCACCTCGAAGTAGGGAATGGAAGGGACAGCACCACGTGCTGTCCTAAATGTATCGGGTAGGGTCGGCACTGCGTGCCAACCTAGCTGCCTCTATTAAATTAGGTTATCGGGTTGAGGGTTGCGGGTCTCGGTAGTGCCGCGGGCTCCGCCCGCCCACCAACTTCCCGCTCCCCGCTCTCCCTTTTCCCCTGCCTCGGGTAGGGGCGCGACTGCGTCGCGTCCGTTCGCCCACCAACGTCCCGGTCCCCGGTCCCCCTTTGCCGCCGGGCCTCGGGTAGGATTCGCACTGCGTGCCAACCTAGCTGCCTCTCGCGAGC
>CAIYEN010000052.1 GCA_903925205.1 uncultured Opitutia bacterium
AAACTGAATTTCCAGACGTCAGGGTACACCACCGGAGTTTGACGAGAGCGACGGTCGAGGTAAAGGTAAGCATCCGGCGTAGCACGCGGAGCCAGGTCAAGATTTTGACGTGGTGTCGTGCCGATATTCGTCGAGCAGCCGTTGAACCTCCTCAATGCCATCATCTGTGAATGCCAATATGCCGTCGTTGTCGAGGCCATAGACCCGGATCACGCCGTCCTCGGGTTGAAGTGCGAGGGTGATGTCGTGGATAAGGTCTTCATAGACGCCGAGATCCTTGGCGAGGCGTTCGACGGTGCGGACATGATGGACCTTGTTGCGCTGCATGGTCAGGCCGTTGTCGACTGGGGCTTCGGCTTTGCGATGTTCCAGTTCCACGGCAGCAGCTCATCCAACCGGGACGCGGGATGGCCTGCGATACGGGCGAGGACATCGGCGAGCCACGCCTGAGGATCAGCGTCGTTCATCTTCGCCGTCACAATCAGGCTGTAGAGGATGGCCGCGCGCTGGCCGCCACGGTCGGAGCCGCAAAACAGCCACGACTTCCGACCCAGAGCAATTCCGCGCAACGCCCGCTCGGCACAATTGTTGGTCAGGCACACCCGGCCATCGTCCAAAAAGCGGGTGAAGGACGGCCAGCGGCGCAGCATATAGTTCAAGGCTTTGGCCAGATCATGCCCGCCCGAGAGCTTGTCGCGCGTCTGGGTCATCCAGGCTTCCAATGCGGCCACCACCGGAGCAGCTTTCGCCTGACGCACCGACCGCCGCTCGGCGGTCGGCAAGCCGCGAATCTCGCGCTCGATGGCGAACAGGACGTCAATGCGCTGCACCGCCTCCAGTGCCAGGGGATAGACCGGCTTGGGCTTCTGGCCGCGCGCGCGCTTGATGGCGGCGGTCTCGATATCGGCCAACTCGAAGACTTTGCGCCGTGCGTGGGCCCAGCAGCTCGCCTCCATAACAGGTCCAGGCCTACGATCCGCCGCGTAGAGTTCGCTGTAGCCGCCATAGGCATCGGCCTGCAGCACGCCGCACCAGGCAGCCAGATGCGCCTGCGGATGCTCACCTCGGCGATCACGCGAATAGTGGAACAGCGCTGCTGGCGGTGCGGGACCCGCAAATGGCCCGTCGTCACGGACATAGACCCACAGGCGGCCGGTGTCAGTCTTACCTTTGGCCAGTACCGGCACCGTGGTGTCGTCGCCATGCAAGCGCTCGGCGCCCAGCACGTGCGCCTCAATGCGCTTGAAGATCGGCATCAGCGCCATAGCCCCGGCGCCGACCTGATCGGCCAGAGTCGACAGGCTCAACGGCACGCCTTCGCGGGCATAGCGCTCGGCTTGACGATTGAGCGGCTGGTGCTGGCCAAACTTCTCAAACAGCAGCATCGCCAGGAAGCTCGGGCCCGCCCAGCCGCGCGGGGTGACGTGGAACGGTGCAGGGGCCTGGCTGATCGTCTCGCAGTCCCGACAGGAGAAGCGCTCGCGCACATGCTGGATGACTTTCCACTGGCGTGGGATCACTTCCAATGTCTCGGTGATGTCCTCTCCCATCTTGGACAGCCGCCCCCCGCCGCACGTTGGACAGGCGCAGGAGGCGGGCTCGACCACCCGCTCGCGCGGCAAGTGTTCGGGGAATGGCTGGCGGGAGGGATGTCGGCGCACGAAGGTGGAGACCTGGGAGGTCTTGGCTGCTGCCGTCTCGGCGGTGATCTCATCTGCGCTGGCGGCGGCCTCCAACTCCTCCAGTTGGAATTCAAGCTGGTCGAGCAGACGCTTTGTGCGCTCCGAGTTGGAGCCGAACCGCTCGCGCTGGAGCTTGGCGATCTGCAGTTTGAGGTGGGCGATCTCGGCCTGATCCTGCGACATCTGGGCACGGGCCGTGGCCAACGCCTGCACGGCCAGGCTCGCCTCGGCACGGGCGGCAATCAGAGCCGCCATGAGAGCGTCGGCATCCAGCGGCAGGTCGTCGGCTTGGCGGTTCATGCCGAAGAGTGAATCAGAAATCCTGGCGTCTGTGTACTGGAAATTACCGGATCACGTCACTTTTCGCCGCCAAACGCCACGTTCAGCCCGCGCTCGACGGCCGCCAGGTGTGCCGCGGGTTTCGCCAGTCGATGCCCTCCAGCATATAGCCGAGTTGGGCCGCACTGATCGCCACCGCCCCATCGGCGGGAGATGGCCAGATGAAGCGGCCCTTCTCCAGACGTTTGGCGTAGAGCGACATGCCGATGCCGTCGTGCCAGAGCACCTTCAGCAGATCGCCACGCCGGCCGCGGAAGACGAACAGGTCGCCCGCATGCGGATCGCGGCCGAGTGCCTGCTGGATTTGCAGCGCCAGACCATTCATGCCGCGCCGCATGTCGGTGCTGCCGGTGGCGAGCCACACCCGAACCCCAGACGGAAGCGGGATCATCCGCGCAGCACCCCGAGCAGACGGCGCAGCGATGTGGCGTCGATGGCTGCGTTCACCCGCAAGCAGGTGCCGTCCGGCAGTATAATATCGACGGTCTCGGGCCTGGTGATCGGCATCGACGCAGACGCCGATACCCTGGCATCAGACGTATCTGCGATCACGTTGACCGGCATGAACTCGGCCTGGAATGAAACCGCCCGCAACTCACCCCGTCGCATCTGCTGACGCCAAATCCACAGCAGCCCACGACTGATATCATGCCGCCGCGCCACGGCCGCAAACACCGCACCAGGTGCCTCGGCCTCGGCCACAATCCGCAACTTCTCTTCGATGCGCCAACGACGACGCCGCTCAATGCCACTGACAAGTTCCAATCCCAGACGTCCTTAGCAACTCTCTTAAAGACGCCAAAGAATCAGAGAGCTACTCGAACCGGGCAAGGCGGCCATCGGCGGAGGGATACGCCCCAGCCGCATCGAAACCGCGCCAACCCGGTCGAAATCTTGCCAATCTCGATACCCTGTCTCCTGGGCCATGAAGCGGCGGCGGAGGTCGGGGATGCCACCTATCCCGCACAAAAAAGCCGCATCGCAGCAAACCGATCACGCACGGCGCAGAAACAAAAAAACCCCGGGAGCGAACCCCCGGGGTGTTTCAGGTCAGCCGATAACGGTCAGTGCGCCATATGCGCAAGCACGGCCAGCAGCAGCAGCGCCACGATGTTGGCAATCTTGATCATCGGGTTCACGGCGGGACCCGCCGTGTCCTTGTAGGGGTC
>CAIYEN010000053.1 GCA_903925205.1 uncultured Opitutia bacterium
GGGTCTCGTGTTGGGATTCTGCTTAGCCTTCGCCCTTTGCGTGCAGGTCGCCTGTAACTTCGCTAACGACCTCGGGGATACCTTGCGCGGGGCCGACACTGCTGCGCGTGTCGGGCCGCGGCGGGCCGTTGCCAACGGCGATATCACGCCAGCGCAGATGAACCGCGGCATCTGGGTCGCTTGTCTGCTGGCACTCGTCGTTGGAAGCCCCGTCGGCCTTATCTCGCCTTGGTTAGCCTTGGCGGGCGTGCTCGCGATCGTGTGCGCCTTGGGGTACACCCTAGGACCGTACCCGCTGGCCTATAATGGACTCGGGGATGTATTCGTCGTCGCCTGCTTCGGCGTGCAAGCGACCGCGTTGACCGCATGGTCGGCTTGGTTGGCTGCGGCTATGGATTGTGGATGTTTTTCTCCCATGCCGTGGACGCCGGCGCTGCTCGCTGGGCTGGGCTTGGGTCTCTTGGCCGATAACATCCTCGTCGCGAACAACGCCCGCGATTACGAGACCGACCAGGTGGCAGGCAAGCGCACGACCGTGGTCCGCTTCGGTCGGGGCTTTGCCCGTGCTTTGCACGCGGTGAACTTATTCGGAGGATTGGGCTGCCTGGCGCTCGTCTTCGGTTGGATACCATTGCTGGTCTTGCCGTGGGCGGTCTGGCAGCATGTCGGCTTCCGCAAAGCCGCGGGGCCGGCGGATTTCGTGCCTTTCCTGGCGCAAGCGGCTGGGTTGTTGCTGGTGGCCGGTGCCCTGTGCGTAACTGCCTCTTGCCTTGGCTGGATCCCTCACGGAATCTGGTCCCCGCGATGAAAGCTCCTGAGTCACTCGCCAGCCAACTTGAGACCCTTGTCAACGTGGGCGCTCGCCCGTCGTGGGACGAGTATTTTATGGCCACGGCCGTCTTGGTCAGTTCGCGCTCCAGCTGCGAGCGCCTCCACGTCGGTTGCGTCGTCGTCTCTACGGGTAAGCATCCCAATCGGCTCGTCGCCGCTGGCTATAACGGCTTCCTGCCCGGTACGCCGCATGACTCGAAGATTCGTGACGGTCACGAGCAGGCCACCGTCCATGCGGAGCAGAACGCCGTGGCCGATGCTGCTAAGCGGGGCGTCTCGCTGCAGGGCACGGTCTGCTATGTCACCCATTTCCCGTGCGTGAACTGTGCGAAGATTCTGGCCGCCGCCGGTATCACCGAGGTGCGTTACCGGCACGACTACAAGAATGACTCGCTCGTCGCGGAGTTGTTCGCGCAGGCCGGGGTTGCCGTCACGAAGTTGGTCGGCTGATGGCCAGTAAGTTCCAGTCGATTGCGGGGCGCGTGTTGGTTTCGCATCCCTTGCAGCGCGACGAGAACTTCTGTGAGACCGTTGTCCTGATTCATACGCACACGGCGAAGGACGGCGCCATGGGCGTGATTTTGAATCGGCCGATGGGCCAGTACCTCGGCCAAGTGCAGGCGGAGTTTTGTGCCGGTCCGTTGTCCGGCGTGCCCATCCATGTCGGTGGACCCTGCTCGGCGGATCGCATGGCGTTGGGTGGGTGGAAATTCGCCGCGCGCGGGCCGGCAGCGATTCGCTTCGGCATTAGCCGAGAAGAGGCCGAGGTCTTGGCCGATCGCGGCGAATACCGTCTCTTCGCCTACGTCGGTTATGCGGGTTGGTCTCCCGGTCAGCTCGAGGCGGAACTCCGCCTGAATGCTTGGGTGGTCTGCCCTTTTGAGCGCGCCACGGCCCAACTCGCGGAGCAGGCCTTCTGGAAGGGGTTATTGGTGCGGCATCGTCCCGACCTTCGCCTGGTGCTCGATTCCCCAGAGAACCCGGGCAATAACTGATCAGCGGGCGCCGGTCAGGAGGATATCGACGTTCCGAATCAGTGTCTCGCCGGCCTGCTTGGCATCGGCACTGATCATTTTACGCAAGATCAGCTGCGGCTTCTGCTTATTGTCCAAGGCCACATAACTCCAGGTGCCTTTGGGCAACTGTTGGCTCTCGGGCGGCAGGGCCGTCCAGCGCTTCGGCAGGCCATGCCAAGTGAATTCCACGTACCAGCCAGCGGCCTTCGCTGGGTCAGTCCCCGGGGCCAGCAACCCTGGATAGCGTTGCACGAAATCGGGGGGGCGCTTGGTGCGCATCGTCACGGCGAGGGCAGTCGGTAATTGGCGGACACTGTCGAGCAAGTTGACCGAAGAACGCGCTAAGACCGGCACAGGGTCGAAGCCTGCAAGGTTTTGCCCGTTCCAGATGCCGTGCAGATTAGGCGCATCGCGGAGGTCGGGTTGGCCGTTATACCAATTGCCGAAGTTGGCCGAGAGCACCAAACCGATTTCGAAATGGAGGTGGGCCCGTTCCTTGGGAATGGCGGTCGGGCTAATGGACGTATGCCCCATCGTGGCGATGGCGCTACCCTTCGGGAGTTTATCGCCAACCTTCAGGGTTTTTTCGATCGAGGCGAGGTGCGCGTAGAGCGTGTAAACCGGGAGCTCGGCTTCTGGGTGGTAGAGGATGACGTACCGGCCGTACGGCCCGTTCAGCGGTTGGTTGATATAGGCGACGCTCCCTTTCATCGCGGTAAACACGCGGTCGAGCGGCTCACCATTCGGGGCCCGGGCGATGGGGCGGATGTCCACGCCCTCGTGGAAGCGATGCTGGTCATCGCGAACCATGCCGAAAAGGGCGGACTCTGGTTTGCCGGAGACGGTCGGCTGGGCGTAGTCCTCGTAGGAACGGATGGACGTTCGGTCCATCGAGGTGGGCCAAACGATTTCGGTCGCGCCGAGCGGACCAGCGAGGAGCAGGCTGACGAGCGTGCGCAGGCCGCGGCTCACTTTTGCTCGAGTTCCTTACGGATGATGAGCGTCGAAGCATTCAGCTTTTCGCTGAGAAAAAGGGCGGCCTCCCGGCTGCTCATGCCCTTTTGTTCGACGGCGAAGGCGAGCTTCCCGTCGTTAATCTGCTGGTCGATATGCATGATACCCACGGCGGTGTCATTAATGACGAGCACGAGGTTGTTCCCGCGCGCTTGGCGAGTGATATCCATGATATTACGCGCGGCCGCGGTGTTCACGTGCACCAATAAGTAGACTTGGCGAATGTCGCTCGGGCCGGCTTCAATCACGTCGGTGCTCAGGAGGTCTTCCGCGAGGGTGAGCTCCTTGGTCATGATTGGAATGGTGATGCCGCTGACGGGGAGTCGGACGTTCTTCCGCATCGTCAAGGTCGTCGAGGGCGGGGCCTCGACGTAGATGGAGGCGATGTGCGTGACCTTTTCGGTTTGGCAACCGACGAGGGCGAGGACGGCCAGCAGGACGCTGGCGGGGCGGAGGAATGACATAAAGTTAGCCGACGAGCATTTCTAGGGCGGTGCCGACCTGCAGCAGGTGGCTCGGCTGGAGGTCCAAGGCGGGGACGAGGTAGGTTTGCTTGGAGGAAGCGTGCTGATAGGGAATGAAACCTTTATCGGCTGGTCCCAGTGCCCGGATGATGCGCTTGCGTTCGAGGAGCATGGCCAGGATGTGCTTGAGCACGCTCTTGTCACCGCTGGGGTCTTCGGCGTCGTCGTAAAGGGAGAGGAAGAACTCCTCGCGCGAAGCCAGCAGCTGGGCACGGTGGGCTTGCTCCTCTTCGTTGCGTTCCTTCACCTCACGGGTCCAGCGACCCAGCAGGAGGCCGTTGGGGGTAAAGTTGGCGGCGTGGTCCTTGAGGACGTCGGCCCGCTCGATGTTGCCGCCGAGGGGCTTGAAGACGACGCACACGACGGTGTCGCCGACATGAAGTTCCTGGCCGGAGGCGGCACAGGTGCGAGCAATAGGTTTAACCTGCCAATCCATGCCCTCAAAATGAGGCGAGCGGGCAGGGTGGGGCAATCCCATTCCCCTCACATTCTGGCCCTCTGGCGGGAGCGCGGGGCGGCTCTTTACGGGTGACTCGCAGGCATCCTTGGGCAAGGTGTTCCGTATGTCCGAAAGCCCCGTCCCGCACTTGGCCTTACTCGTCGTCGACGTGCAGCCTGCCTTCCTCAAGGCCATGCCCGACGCGGAGGCTTTCCTGCGTCGCTGCACCTTGGCGGTGGGGGCGGCTAAGCTGCTGGGCATCCCGGTGTTCTTCACCGAGCAAGTCCCGACTAAACTGGGTGGCACCCACCCCGACCTCCTCCAGACGGCGGGCGAGGGTGCGGTGGTGATTGGCAAGACCGCATTCTCCGCCTTGGCGGGGGAGGAACTCGGGGCCGCCTTGTCTGATCGTAGTATTAATAATCTGCTGATTTGTGGCTTAGAAGGTCCGGTCTGTGTTTACCAAACGGCCGTTGACGCCCTCCGCCTCGAGATGGGCGTGACGTTACTTTCTGACGCTATCACGGCGCGCCGCTCGGCCGATCAGGAAACGTGTTTTGCCATGTTGCGTCACCACGGGGTGACGATACTCCCAGTGGAGACGGTATTCTATGCGATGATTCGCGACGCGCAGGCACCGCTCTTCAAAGCGTTCACCGAACAGGTGAAGCAAGGGTAAGCCGTTTAGGTTTCTTCCACCGTCAACGCGGGCGCGGGCACGGCCGCGGTCCCCGTCGGTAAGTCGCGGTCCGCCCAAGCGGCGAAAGCAATCATGCCTGCGTTGTCGCCGCAATGTTTCGGCTCGGCGATCAGCATCGGCAGGCCGCGTTGCAGCGCGACATTCGTCAGCCGCTGACGCAGCGTCCGGTTATTGGCCACACCCCCAGAAAGCCCGACGGATCTATAAGCGCCCAGATCGAGGGCCGCCCCCGCTTTGGCGACGAGTTGTTCGATGATGGCGTGTTGGTAGCCCGCGCAGAGGTCGGGAAGGTCGGCGGCGAGTTCCGCGTCGGACATCTTTTCGAGCTGGTAACGGAGGGCGGTCTTCAGGCCGGAGAAACTCATGCGGAGGTCAGCCTTCTCGGGGATGCCGCGCGGGAAGACGTATTTACGCACGTCGCCACGGGCGGCGTGTTGTTCGATGAGGGCGCCGCCGGGGTAGGGCAGGCCAAGCAGTTTCGCGCCTTTATCGAAGGCCTCCCCCGCCGCGTCATCAACCGTGCGGGCGATGACCGTGACCTTGAGGTCGGCATCCAGGCGCACGAGCAAGGTGTTGCCGCCGGAGATGATGATGCCGAGGTGCGGGAGCAGGTCGGCCCGGGCGGCGAGAAAGGCCGCGGGCGCCTGCGCGTGCAGGCCGATGAAAGGCGAGTGGACATGCCCGCGGAGGTGGTTCACGCCGACGAGCGGCTTGCCCGTGGCGAGGGCCAAGGCCCGCGCGAGGCTGACGCCCATCGACAGGCAGGGGAGGAGGCCCGGGCCACGCGTCACCGCGATCGTCGACACAGCGGCGAGTTCGCTCTGGTAATCCGCGAGCAGCAAGGGCAAGGCCGACAGGTGCATCCGGCTGGCCAGCTCGGGCACGACCCCACCGAAGCGGACGTGGGCTTCGGCCTGCGAACTGATGACTTCGCGGCGCAGGCCCGCGGCCGGCTCGAACAAGGCGAGCGCGGATTCATCGCAGGAGCTTTCGATTGCGAGGATCATCGGGGTCGAGTCAGTCCATTTCCGGGGCTGGCTCAACCTCGTTTCGTCTGGCGCTCACGAAAAGAGCCTTCCACGCTGGAGCCATGGACGCACAGGCCCGCCATGCCGCGATTGTGGACGTGCTTCGCCGCGAAGCCCGCGGTGGGGTCGTACC
>CAIYEN010000054.1 GCA_903925205.1 uncultured Opitutia bacterium
CAGCGTCACGGACGGCCCGGCGGATCCGGTCGAGCGGGACGAACTAATCAGGCGGTCAAACCAATAAACCGTGGGAAAACCCTGCTGCTCCTTGTTGGGGTAGCTGGCGTATTCTGTGCGGCTCACCGGCAGGATGATGCGGTCAATGTTGGCGCCCGAGTCGTCGTTCTGGACGTAGGCGTCCAAGATCGCGACCGTGCTGGGGTCAACGGAGTAGGTGGCCTGATCGGTGACGAGCGGGGTCGTCACGAGGTCAACAGCCCAGAGGTTGACCCCCATGTTCGACCAGCGCGCGCAGAGCATGTTGGACGCCATGCGGGCGGCCTCCATATGCTCTTGAAGCACAGACGTATTGCGGACCCCGATGAGGTTGTACGCATAAAGCGTCAGCTCGCCAAGGCCCGGATTGAACGTGTAGGTGCCGCTCGTCGCCATGGTGGCTCCTTAGACCGGGCCAGCCTGAACGATGCTGGCTGTGACCGCGCCGGTGCCACTGGTGATATTGATGCAGATGGCGCGGCAGGGAATGATGATGGCGCCGCCCGTTGTGGCGGTCAGGGCGCTGAAGCCCGTGGCGACGTACCATGTGGCCCCGGCGACGGTGTACCCGGCGGCGTTGGGGTCATCGAGCGAGTACTCAATGTTGAAAGTCGGGGAACCCGAAGTCACCTTGGCGCCAATGCCAATGTTGAAGGGCGCCTGAAAGTCATCGACAACGCGGGCGGCGCTGCGGATTTGCGAACCTGTGGCGGTTGCGGTGATGCTACCAAGTTGCATGTTATTTCCCCTTGCTGCGGGCTGCCGCTGCGTTGTCAATCAGGTTGGGATAGGGACGGCCAGCGGCTCTTGCACTAGCCTTGGCGGACTGAACCTTTTTGTGGCTCAGATGCTTCACCTTGGCATCCTTGGGGGCGTCTTTCTCCCAAAAAGGCTTGTCCATTTCAGCAATCCCACTTCCGCAGTGACTTGTTGATGCGGCTGTCAGGATCAGCAGCCTTTGCAGATCCGGTCAGCTTGCGCTTCATCCCGGTCATCCTAGCACAGAAGCTGTCCTTGCGCGACCCACCCTCGGGCTGGGGACGCTTGATGTCGTGTCCCTCGGCCTTCAACGATGCGCGCCCCTTGGCGTTCAAACCGCCAGCGGGATTCTTGCCTTCCTTGCGTGTCCATGCACCAGACATTGCAGTCTCCATGCGAATGCGGGGGCATAAAGCCCCCGCCGTGAACCACCAAATCGGGGAGGATCGACTTAGTAGTTCGCACCCTTGCCGCGAGGCGTACCGCCAGCGGCAGAAGACATGACGCTGCCGCCGCTCTTGCGGGGCTTGCGACCGGCGTGAGCCTCGGACATGACGCCCTCGGCCTTCATGCCAATCTTGCCGCCCTTTTTGAAGCCGCCCGTGGGCTTCATCATTTCAGAGGCCACGCTGCTGTTGCCGCCGGAGTAGGCGGTGTGCGACTTGGCTTTGCGAGTTCCAGACATACCCTTCATGGCGATCTCCTATGGCTTAAGCGTTCTCAGCCTGAATGTAGCGGACGACAAGGTCGCCGACACCGGCTCCCGTGTTGGCAGACAAGGCGTAGATGACAACGTCGGTTGCGCCGGTGTTGGTCCAGAGCGCCGTGCGAGTGGCGTCGGTGCCGGGACCAGCCGAAGCTTGCCCGATAGCGGCAAGGCTGGCCGCTACAACAAGCTCCGTGGAGGTTGCGCTAGTGCCAATGCTGATGGTAGCCGCAACGCCGTTCCAAGCCACGGTGGTCAGGAACTGGATGTTCAAGATGTGGCTGTAGGCGGGGATGACGATGCGCGTGGCGTAGGCCGTGGCCGTAAGCGCCTGCGTGATGGGCGCGGTCTGAACCATAGCAACGAAGCCGACATTCTTGATCGTACCGGCAGTGGTGCCGGTCGTATTCAGGACATCGCCAGCCTTGATAGGGCCGGTGAAAGTAGAAGTAGCCATAAAGGCCTCCTGCACGATGAGATCACGAAGTCTGTGCAGCGTCCGCTAGGCCGGTCTGCGTGATCGGGTTGCCTAGATGTTGGTAGGGGCCATAGTCCCTGCCTATTCACGGTGCTTAAGAATATACCCGATTGCACGTTGAAGTACAGCGGGGCTATCCTTGAGCTTGCCAATTCCGGTATTACAATCAAAGCACAAGAGGCCCCGAATTTTTCCCGTACTATGGCAATGATCTACGGCTAACGCTTTGACCTTGCCGTTTCTCATATGGCTTTCTGATTGGTCACAAATGGCGCATTTGCCACCCTGCTCAACCAGTTTTTCTCCATATTCTTGAAGCGTTATGCCAAACGACTGTTGAAGATACGTTTCTTTCCATGCCAGCGGGTTTTTTTCACGATGCGATTTGAGATACGCATTGCGTCCTTCCCGTGATGAATGGTCAAACTTACCATCCGCAGTGTTCTGCATATCAAGATTGTCAGCAATTAAGTTCAGCGTATTGCCGTCCTTATTTGTGACGCGCCCGATAGGCCATTCGCCGTGATAAAGCAGCCATGCAAGTTGGGCCGCCGGGATATTGAAACCTTTATATCGGATGTACCGATATGAAATGGCCTCTCCGGTTTTCGACTTGCGCGTTGCCTTTGCTACACCGGCTTCACTTCCCGCCCGTACATTTCTGGCCGGGGCGATCATCCAGTAGAGCTTTCCCGTTTCTTCATCGTATCGGAGAACCGATGCAATTTCGTCGCGAGATAATATTTCATGGTAGTCCATAGTCTCTCTCCATCACCCCGGAATAGGGATACTTTTTAAATATCCCTATTCCGGTTTTTTGTAAAGAGGCTATATCTTTCTTCTCAAACCAAGGAAAACCTTAAGTTGGGAAGGCTCCGTAGATAGAACGGAAGTTGTAGTAGCCAAACGAATACCTCTCATATCCCTTCACAAGAAGGTTATCAGTGGTAAAGTCAACTTGCATGTCTGTTTCGAACTTAATGCGCTCCATATAGGAGAGCCCATCAATGTTCGTGAGCAGGAACCACGCGCGGGCGGAGGTCAGGTAGTCATTGACCATGTAGCCCTCGGGCAGGCCGCCAGCCGTGGACATGATCGCATTGACATCATTGTCCGCAGTGCCGGGGCGCAGCTCAGTCTTCGTCAGGCGGATCGCCACCGGCTCAAGAGCGGGCGGGATAACCAGACGACGACCGCGAGCGAACACCTTCAGACCGGCCTGATCGCGGAAGTTCGTGCGGATGGCGATCATGCCAGCCAGCAACGTGCTCTCGTTCAGGTCGTTCGTGGTGGAGTTCGAGATCGTGCCACCGTCGATGGGGTGATCAGTCGCCACGAGGGCCTTGCCGTCGCCGCCGATGGACCCATTGTAGGTCGTGGCGGTGTTCAGCACGTTGGCGCCGTAGATTTCCTTGGTCTGCGCAAAGGACTGCGTCAGGCCGAGGTTCGACGGGGCGAACTGGCTCTTGTAGAGGTTGTCGTCGATGGCCTTGCGAGTGATCGCGTAGCCAAGGCCGATTTCCGTGTGCTCCTGATTGTACACGAATCGCTCGCCAGCGCCGGTGTCGGAGGCGGTCTGGCCGCCGTCGG
>CAIYEN010000055.1 GCA_903925205.1 uncultured Opitutia bacterium
CCCCAACGCTCCGGCCCCGACAGTCGATCCGACCAAGCCCGCGCCGGAACCCTCCATCCCCTCCCCCGAAAAGAAGAAGCCCGTCGTCCCCGAGCGGAAGAAGAAGGAAAAGAAGTAAGCGGACACGAGGTAGGGACGTGATTGCTCGCTCAACCGTGTATCGAGGTAGGGACAGCACCACGTGCTGTCCTAAGCCACCGCAAGGCGACACACGTTAGGACGCGATAGTGATCACGTCCCTACCTCAAGACAGCCGCAGCACTCAAAGGGAACCCGGAGACCGGATGATTGGCTGGGGGGCATAAACTTTCAGGTCTCGGGTCTCGGCACCAGGTTCCAGCGGCTGTAATGGGTAGGGTCGGGACCGCGTCACGACATAGGTGCAATAGGTAGGGATGCGATGACATCGCATCCGCCGGGGTTAAGGGCGGACGCGTTAGTGATCACGTCCCTACCTACGTAAGGTATTAGCGGTTGGGAAATGCAGAACCCGACACCTGCAACGACAACTATGTCGTGACGCGGTCCCGACCCTACCCAAGTCGAGCACGGCTTCGATACTCCATACTCTCTTCAGGTCTAGCCAACTGGTCCTCTGGCCAACTAGTGCCGACTTCGTCTGGTCCACCGAGCCTCTGAGCCTCCGTGCCTCTAGTCTGCCTCCCTTGCCTGCTGATCAACCGGTCAACGAGTGCTACCTCGTGCCCTCAGGTCCTCGTGCCCTCAGGCCCTCGTATCCTCCGGCCCTCGACTCCCGTTTAGTCGACCAAGATCTCGCGCGGACTGGAGCCGTTGTCGGGCCCGACGTAACCCTTGTCGTGGAGCATGTCCATGATGCGTGCGGCCTTGTTGTAACCGATGCTGAGCTTGCGCTGGAGCATCGAGACCGAAGCCCGCTTCGTCTCCTTGATGATCGCCCAGCTCTGCGCGACCAGGGGATCCTCGCCGTCCTCGCCTTCCTGGCCCCCTTCGCCACCCTTGGCGCCGTCCTCGATGGCCTTGATGACATCCTGGGCGAACTCGGGTTTGCCGTTCTTCTCAGCCAGGAACTCGACGATTGCGGCGACTTCCTGCTCACCGACGAAAGCGCCCTGCACGCGGTTGAGCGTGGCGCTTCCTGGAGGCACGAAGAGCATGTCGCCTCGACCGACGAGGGTCTCGGCGCCGCCACGATCGAGGATGGTGCGGGAGTCGATCTGCGAGGCGACCTTGAAGCCGATACGCGTGGGTAGGTTGGCCTTGATCAGGCCGGTGATGACGTCTGTCGAAGGACGCTGGGTGGCGAGCACGAGGTGGATGCCGGCGGCGCGGGCCAACTGGGCGATGCGCGCGACGGACGTCTCGATGTCCTTGGCGGCGACCATCATGAGGTCCGCCATCTCGTCGATAATGCAGACGATGTAAGGCAGTTTCTCGGTCTGGACGCGGATGCCGTCGTCGATCACTTCTTCTGCCGCGGCTGCCGCGGCTGCGAGCTCGTCCGGACTGAGTGCCAACTCCTCCTGCTTGGGCGCACCAGCCTCCTTGGCGATCTTGGCGTTGAAGCCGGTGATGTTCTTCACGCCGCACTTGGCGAAGATCTTGTAGCGCTGCGACATCTCCGCGATGAGCCACTTGAGGGCGGCGGGCACGCGCTTAGGGTCGGTCTCGACCGGGATCAGGAGGTGCGGCAGGTTGTTATAGATCTGCAGCTCGACGACCTTGGGGTCGACCATGATGAAGCGTAGGTCCTGCGGCGTGCAGCGATAGAGGAGCGACACGATGATCGCGTTGATGCAGACGGACTTGCCCTGGCCGGTGGCGCCGGCGATGAGCGCGTGCGGCATCTTGGCGAGGTCCTGGATGACCGGCTTATTGGTGACGCTGTCCACGCCAAGCACGACGGGAAGCTCCATGGTCGACTCGACCCAGGCCTTGGACTCGATAATCTCACGCAGGAGCACGTCCTTGCGGTTCTTGTTCGGGATCTCGATGCCGACGGTACCCTTGCCCGGCACGGGAGCGAGGATGCGCACGGCCTCGGCCTCGAGGTTCATCGCGATGTTGTTCGAGAGGTTGGAGATTTTCTCCACACGCACGCCTGGCGCGGGCTTGATCTCGTAGCGGGTGATCGAAGGCCCCTGCTGAATGCCGACGTCGACGCCGTTGATTGGGTCGACGGGCACGCAGTCGACCTTGAACTGCTTGAGGGTCTCGATGAGGTCGGAGGCGCGCTTGCGGAAATCCTCCGGCTCGGCCTTGGAGTTCGCGGCCGGCTCGTTGAGCATTTCTTTCGTGGGGAAAGTATACTTCTCGTTGGATTTTTTTGCCGGCTTAGTTGCGATGGCTTTTTCGATTTTCTCCTGCTGAATCACCAATACCTTTCCGACGTTACCTCCGAGGGGTTCGGGTTGCTTGCGCACGGGCTTGGCTGCGACCGCTTCTTCAGCTTCCTCTTCATCTTCCCGGGCGACCGTCTTCGGCTTCTCGGGCTTCTTTTCCTTGGTCGTGGTGTCAGGGGAAATCGAGACGTTGTCGGAGTCGACGAGGTCGGGCCCGACATCTTCGCCTTCCTTCGGGCCTTCGTGCGGGATATCGACTTCGACCA
>CAIYEN010000056.1 GCA_903925205.1 uncultured Opitutia bacterium
TCGGCGAGTTTAAAAACCGCCGCATCCCCCGCCCCGCCCTTGGCGGCACAGGCCTCGCAAAAATCCACCTTCGTCACCTTACCCTGGACGATTTGGGTCAGGTGGACGGTCGCGACGGCGTCGCAGACGGAGCACTTGAGCGGGTTGGACATCGAAAGACCAGCAAAACGAGGGAACCCCAGTTGGCAAGGGCAAGCGGGGGCGGGTTTGACTTCACGGCTCCGCAGCACTTGATGGGGGGAGTAGCCAGATGTCCTCCAAGACCCGCATTGTCATCACTGGGATCGGCCTCACCGCCCCCAACGGGAATTCCCTCCCGGAGTTCCGCGCCAACCTCCTGGCTGGTAAGGCACGCATCGCCGAAATCGACGTCCGCCACATGGGCCGTCACCCCGCTGGGGTCTGTGACTTCGATGCCACCAAGTGGCAGAAGCGGAAGGAAATCCGTAACGGTACGCGCGTCGGGTCGATTTCCATCTATTGTGCCCGCGAAGCCCTCGGCGACTCCGGCCTCGTCTGGGAGTCCGTCGACAAGTCCCGCGTTGGCGTGTACCTCGGCATCACCGAACACGGCAACGTCGAGACGGAGAACGAGATCCATAATATTTCCCAGTTCGGTAACGATACGAAGTACTGGACCCACCACCACAACCCGCGCACGGTGGCCAACAACCCAGCCGGCGAGGTGACCATGAACATGGGCATTACTGGCCCCCATTACACGATCGGGGCGGCCTGCGCCGCGGGGAATGCCGGCCTCATCCAAGCCGCCCAAATGTTGCAACTCGGCGAGGTCGACGTGGCCTTTGCGGGCGGCGTCTCCGAGTCAATCCACACCTTCGGCATCTTCGCTGGATTCAAGAACCAAGGCGCCCTAGGTGCCCACGTGGATCCCACCAAGGCATCGCGTCCGTTTGACAAGAACCGCAACGGCATCGTCATCTCCGAAGGGGGCGCCATCTACGTCCTCGAGCGCCTCGAGGATGCCCAGAAGCGCGGGGCCCGGATCATCGCCGAAATTGCTGGTTGGTGCATCAATTCCGACGCCACGGACGCCGTCCTGCCTAACCCGGAGCGCCAAGCCGAGTGCGTCCGCCTGGCCCTCAAGCGGGCCGGAATGCGCCCCCAGGACATCCACATTGTGTCCACCCACGCCACGGCGACAGCCCTAGGCGACATCCAGGAATGTACCGCCCTACGGGAGGTCTTCACGGACTGCCCAGAGACCCATATTAACAATACCAAGAGCTTCATCGGCCACTGCATGGGGGCCGCCGGCGCCCTCGAATTAGCGGGTAATTTGCCCTCTTTTAACGATGGCTGGGTCCACCCGACCATCAATATCGACGAACTAGACCCCGAGTGCGCCATGCCCGGTCTGGTCATCAATCAAGCCGTCCAAGCCCCCCGCCTGGAGGCTATTTTGAACAACTCCTTCGGCATGCTGGGCATCAATTCTGCCCTCATTGTAAAGAAATATGGGGTTGCCTGAACGGGCAAGGGCGGTTGAAACAGACCCCCACGCACCATGACCAAGGAAGACATCAAGCAGGTCGTACTCGACATCATCGCCGACATCGCCCCGGACGAGGACCTCACCGCCGTTAAGTCGGAAGTCCGCCTCCGCGACCAGCTGTCCCTCGATTCGATGGACTTCTTGGATATCGTCATGGAACTCCGCAAGAAGCACGGGATTGAAGTGCCTGAGGCCGACTACGTCCAGCTAGCCTCCCTCGACTCCTGCGCAGAGTACCTCTTCCCTAAGTTCCAGGCCAAGGGCAGTAAGTAAGCCCCCGCTAATCCGGTAAAGAAGGAGGCCACCTGGTGGGGTGGCCTCCTTCTTTATTTGCCCCCGTCCAGTCACCTGACAGTATTATTCATAAGTGACCCCCGTGAAGCCCCTGACCCTCCTCCTGCTCCTCGCCGCTGCCGTGCTGACCGCCGAGCCCGTGCAGCTCCGCAAGAACGGCAACATCGTGACGTTCGAATACATCACGCAAGACGAGGAAACGATCACCGTACAGGTCCCCGGCAAGGACTCCGTGCTCACCTACAAGTGGGACGACCTCGATCAGGATTGGACGAAGAAAAACTCCCCGAAGGTTTGGGCCGAACGTGAACTCCTGCTGAAGCCCGCCAAGGAAGAGGCCATGGAAAAGAAAAAGAAAGAAAAGGAGCCCGAGGAAGATCCCTTCGCGAAGGAAGCCACCCCCACCGACACCAAGTCGCTGCTGCGCAACCTTTCCGTCTCGATGCTCGACGGGCTCAAGGGCGTCAAAATCACCAACGTCGAGTTTATCCTGAAGGAAGGTGAAATCGAAGAAGCCACTTTCTGGAAAACCTTTGGCGAACTCAAGGCCGCGAGTAAACCCGCCCCCGAAACCAAGGAAAAGGCCGAACTGGCCGATAAAGCCGATAAAGCCGACAAGGAGATGGCGGACAAGGCCGAGAAGCAGATCGGAAGAGCACACGTCTGAA
>CAIYEN010000057.1 GCA_903925205.1 uncultured Opitutia bacterium
GCAACGAAGAGGACTTCACCGCTTCGCTCGGCTTCGAGGTCAAGGGCGTCGACCACAACATCTCCCAGATCGAGACGCAGGCCTTCAAGGACATGATCGGCGAGGCCGTGAAGCAGTTCCCGAACTTCAAGGTCGCCGCGACCACGCTCCGCCGCGTGATCACCGCCACGAAGAACGACTGGAGCGCCATCTGCTGGCACGACGGGAAGTTCTACGACAGCATCCAGTTCCCTGAACTCGAAATCCTCGACCGCGTCGGTGGCGGCGACAGCTTCGCTTCCGGCCTGGTCTTCGGCTTCCTCGAACACAACGACGCCCAGAAGGCCGTGAACTACGGTGCCGCCCACGGCGCCTTGGCCTCCACGACCCCGGGCGACACCTCGATGGTCACCCGCAAGGAAGTCGAGAAGCAGCTCTCCGGCGGCGGCGCCCGCGTCGTCCGCTAAGCCGCCCGCGCCCATCCCCGGTCCACCTTCCCCATCCCCTATCCCCCATCCCCTATCCCCCATCCCCTTCATCACCATGTCCTCCCTCTTCTCTCTCCAAGGCCGCACCGCCGTCGTCATCGGCGGCACCGGTGAACTCTGCGGCGCCATGGCCGAAGGCTTCGCTGGCGCCGGTGCGCACGTGATCCTCGTCGGCCGCGACCCCGTCAAGGCCGAGGCCCGCCTCGCCAAGATTAAGGCCGCCGGCGGCTCCGGTGAATTCAAGGCCGGTGAAGCCACCCACAAGGCTGACCTCATCCGCCTGCGCGACGAGATCCTCGCCCAGCACGGCAAGGTCGACATCCTCGTCAACGGTGCGGGCGTCAACTCCCCCACGCCCTTCCTCGAAATCGACGAAGCCCAACTCGACCGCATCCTCACCGTGAACATCAAGGGCGTGGTCTTCGGTTGTCAGGTCTTCGGCGAAGCGATGGTCAAGGCCGGCGCTGGCTCGATCATCAACCTTGGCTCCGAATCGGCCATCCTGCCGCTCTCACGCGTCTTCACCTACTCGGCGTCAAAGGCGGCCGTGCACAACCTCTCGAAGAACCTCGCCCGCGAATGGGCACCCAAGGGCGTTCGCGTGAACACCCTCGTCCCCGGCTTCTTCCCGGCGGAACAGAACCGCAAGGTCCTCACGCCCGAGCGCGTGGCCTCGATCCTCGGCAAGACCCCGATGGCCCGCTTCGGCGAAGCCAAGGAACTCATCGGCGCCTCGCTCCTACTGGCGTCCGATGCCGGCAGCTTCATCACCGGTTCCGAAATCGTCGTCGACGGCGGTTTCGCCGCGATGTCCATCTAACCCCTGCGCTCCCCGACGATGGCCTTCATGGACGATAACTTCATCCTTTCGACTGGCACGGCACAGAAGCTGTTCCACGGCACGGCGAAAGACCAGGCGATCGTGGACTACCACTGCCACCTGAGCCCGAAGGACATCGCCGATGACCGTCGCTTCGAGGACCTCACCGCCATCTGGCTGGCTGGCGACCACTACAAGTGGCGCGCCATGCGGGCCAACGGCGTCAACGAGGAGCTCATCACCGGCGCTGGTTCGTCGCCGCGCGAGAAGTTCCAGGCGTGGGCCGAAACCGTCCCGCACACACTACGCAACCCGCTTTTCCACTGGACCCACCTCGAACTGCGCCGCCACTTCGGCATCACGGACATCCTCGATGGTCAGTCCGCGCAGAAGATTTGGGATGAAGCCAACCGCCAGCTCCAGCACGGCGACCTCACCGCCCGCGGCATCCTCAAGAAGATGAAGGTCGAAGTCGTCGGCACCACTGACGACCCGGCCGACTCGCTCGACCTCCACCACGCCATCGCGAAGTCCGGCTGCGCCACCCGCGTCGTCCCGACCTATCGCCCCGACGCCTGCCTCAAGGTCCGCCAGCCTGAACGCGTGCAAGCCTGGGCCAAGCGCCTCGCCGCCGCCACGGGCAAGGGCGCCGATACCTTCGCCGGCCTGATCGCCGGCCTCAACCAACGCCACGACGACTTCGCCGCCGCCGGTTGCCGCGCCACCGACCACGGCCTCGACTACCTGCCCGACGCCAGCTGCACCGAGGCGGAAGCCAAGGCCATCTGGGAACGCGCCATCGCCGGTCATGCCGCCACACTCGAGGAGTCCGAGAAGTTCACGGCCTTCATCATGCTGCACGTCGGCCGCCTCAACCACGCCAAGGGCTGGGCCACCCAGCTCCACCTCGGCGCGGTCCGCGACCC
>CAIYEN010000058.1 GCA_903925205.1 uncultured Opitutia bacterium
CGACAAGGTCATCCAGACCCGCAACAACTACGACAAGAACGTCTTCAACGGCGACTTCGGTGTGGTGCTCGGCCAGAACGAGGAAGGTACGCTCCTGATTGATTTCGACGGCGCACGCGTGGAACTCGAACGCGGCGAACAGGGCGACCTGCACCTCGCCTACGCGGTGAGCATCCACAAATCCCAGGGCTCGGAATTCCCGGCGGTCGTGGTGCCCCTGCTCCGTCAGCATAGTATCATGCTCGCGCGCAAGCTCGTCTACACCGCCGTCACCCGCGGCCGCAAACAAGTCATCCTCGTCGGCGACCCCACCGCCTACGCGATGGCCGTGCGTAACGCTTCGGATTCACGTCGTATCACCGGCCTGCTCCCCCGCCTCCGCGGCGAGGAGTGATTAGATCCGCACGCGCATCGTCCCGCGCGTGACGCCGAGTTGATTCAGGACCTTGAGGTCGTTCCAGAGGGCGGTGCCGTCGAGGTCGCCCTTGAGGAGAGCCTGATACTTCTCGAGCGTGCGCGTGACAGTGGAAGCATCCTCGTCGACGAACTCGACGCGGAAGCGGCGTACGCCCAGAGCCAGCAGCTGGGTCACATATTCGGCGCCGGTCTGGGCGCGTGAATTGAAGAGTGTGTTGCGGCAGCCGGCGTCAGCCTTAAGGATATGCTCGGCACCGACGCGGTCGCGCAGTTTGACGCGGTGGGTCTCGCACGGGCGGCCACAATCACGGTAATCCTTACCCTTGGAGAGGAAGGTGCAGAACACGCAGTGCTCCATATGGAACATCGGCATGTGCTGGTGGACCGTGACCTCGAACCATTCCGGCGGAGCGGACTGGAACAAGGCCGTGACCTGCTCGGAGTTGAGATCGTAAGAGACCGTGAGACCCTCGAGCGCATGCTCGCTCATGAGCCATTCGGCGGTGAGTCCGTTGGCGACGTTCAGGGAGAAGTCGGCGCGGAGACGCTTGCCCTTGAAGGCGCGGAGATCCTCGTGGTTGCGGACTAGGTAGCCATCGGCTTCGCACGAAAGGACGATCTCACTGATGCGTTCTTCGCCCTGCTTATGGATGCGCGGGCCCATGGCCCAGAACTCGACCTTGCGGCCGGCTTCCTGCTCGTAGGCCCGGACACGGGCCACGGCGGCGCGGAATTTCTTGGGGTCCTCGTATTCGGCGTAGATGACGCGGGCGCCGCTCGCGAGGGCAGGATCCAACTGCTCGGGCTCGCGGATGACGACGATGATCTCCGCTTCGCCCGGGCGCTTTGGCTCAAAGGGAGCGACCTTGGTGGCCGACTCCTCGAAAGGCAGGAGCGTCCAGCGTAGCGGCAGGCTGCGGAGCTTCGAAATCTGTTCGGCGAGATCGCGGCGGAGGCGGTTGAGTTCGCTAACAGGAATGATGAGAGCACCTTCAAGGTCGGCCTGGAGCTCGCCCATCTCGAAGCCCGTGTCGCCCAGGCGGCCTAGCTGGTCGCGCAAAGTCGTGACGTCCATCGGACGCTTCTCGGCCGCGGCGCAAGGCATCGTGGTCTCGCCGGCGACGACATGACCTTCGCCGTCGTTGAATTCGACGCGCAGGGGCTGGCCGAGACGACCGATCACCTTAGCGTGGAGCGGACGGCGATAGTTAGCCTTCTCGCGATCCCAGGAATCATGGAGTCGCTTGTCGAGTTCCTGGTCCTTGGTCTTCCAAAGAATGGCATTGGGCTTCACCTGCGACCAGTCCACATCCTCACGACCGAAGCGGATGAACGTCAGGCCGCCGCGGGCAGGCTCGAGGCCGTGGACGAAGCCACCCTGCTCGCGTTCGGCCGGCTTGCCTTGATCGAAGACCACGCCGTCGCCAGGCTTGAGCGGGCCTTCGAGGCGCATCGTCACGCCGTTCGTGCCGACATCGACGACCGTGCCGAGGTAGGCGCCGCGCTTCTTGCCGAAGCGGGCGTGGACGAGTTGCTGGTTATCGATGCCGCGGAGCCAGCCCGTGTGCAGGCCGCGCGAGAAAGTCATCTGCATCGCGTAGTCTTCTTCCTGACGGACCTGCACGGCGGCGCGATCGGCGTCAGCGCCCTTTGAAAACGCATCCCAGGCGGCATCGACCGCGCGGCGGTAGGCCTTGGTGATGGCGGCGACGTATTCAGGGGATTTCAGACGGCCTTCAATCTTCAGCGAACGGATCCCCGCGCGGATGAGGTCCGGGACGACCTCGATACCCGCGAGGTCCTGCGGGGAAAGCAGGTAGGCCTTATCGCCGAG
>CAIYEN010000059.1 GCA_903925205.1 uncultured Opitutia bacterium
AGGTGCGTGTAGCCCGGCAGAATCACCGTGGCGTTGGTGGCTGCGAGTTCGACGAGCGCGCGGAGCAAACCGACGAGCGAGGCATCCACGGCGGCGACCTGATCCTTGATCCAGAGACGAACGTCGGTGGCGACCTGGTCATTACGCGAACGGGCGGTGTGCAGCTTCGCGGCGGCCGGCACGCGCTTCGTGAGCGCGCTTTCGATGTTCATGTGCACATCCTCAAGCGACTCGCTCCAGATGAACTTACCCGCGGCGATTTCCTTGGCGATGCCGTCGAGGCCCTTAACGATGGCCGCGCATTCACGCGCCGTCAGGATGCCGACCTTGGACAACATCGTCGCGTGGGCCTTGGAGCCACGGATATCTTGGGCCCAGAGGCGGCGATCAAACGAGACGGATTCGCCGAAACGGAGCATCAATGCGGCGGGGCCGGCGCTAAACCGGCCACCCCAAGTCGCTTGTGCCTTCTTACGTGCGGACATAAGGTAGGAATGCCCCTGACGAGCCCAGCAGGCAAGCAAGGATGCTTAGCGCTGCGGGGCGGGCTTGGCCTGCGGGGCCGGGGCGGGCTGCGCCAAGGCGGCACCACCGTCCAAACGAATCACCACTTCACCCGGCTCGGCGACACCGAGGCGTTCACGGGCCTGATCGCGGACGAATTCTGGGTCACGCGTAAAGCGATCGATGTACCGGGCCGTCTGCTCACGCTGACGTTCGATCGCGTTAAAAGTATCTTCCTTCGCCTTCTCATTTAAACGCATCGTAGCGAGGCGGTCTTCTTCTTCTTGATAGGTCGAGTAGACGAAGCCAACCACCGTGCAGAGCAACAAGAAGCAACTCCAGAGGATGAGCTTCTCGGTCTGAGGGTTGGCGGTGCGCTCCGGGCTCTCCATATACGTGGGCGCAGTGAAACCCGAATCGCTCCGGCGGGCGAGGGGAAAATCTCGCTCAGGGCGCCTTCGCCACCACGGCCGCGAGCGAGCCGCTGAACTCCATGAAGGCCCAGACCAAGACCCCCGTCACTGAGACATACAGCCAAACCGGGAAGACCCAGCGTGCGAGCCGCTTGTGCTCCTCGAGCCGGTCGGCCTTGGCGAGCTTGACCGTCCAGAGGATGAACGGCGTCACCGCGATCGCCAGGGCGATATGCGGGAAGAGGATAAGGTAGTACAGAATCTTGTCCCAGGTCATCCCGACGCCGTCGCGGTAGATGATATTAGTCTTACCGAGCGCGACCCAGAGGTGGACCTTGGATGCCAGGTAGAGTGCCAGGAAGAGGGACGAGGTCACGACCGCCGCCCCCATGGCCTTACCGTGGCCGATACGGTCGCCGGCTTTGATGCGGAGGATACCGACCACCAGGAAGACCGTGGCCAAGGCGTTCATGCCCGCGACGGAGCGGGAGAGGATTTCGGTGGTGGAAGCCATAATACTGGGAAAAAGACCATTTTAGGGGGAAAACGCAACCCCCCAGCCCTAAAATCGGGCTTAATCTTCGCTTAAGCCCATATCGTGTATTATTAACCTCAGAACCCACTCCATGCACCCCCTCCGTATCCTCACGCTTGGCCTGCTATTCGTCAGCGCCGTCGGCTATGGCGCCGACACCAAGGCACCAGAAACCAAGGCGACTGGCCCCGCCTTAGCCAAAGCCGACAACGAACCGCCGGCGTCCAATAAGGTCACGATCACCGTCAAGGGCGACAAGCGCATCATCGATTCCAACGGTATCCCTGACCACAAGGTCTCCAAGTTCCCCAACCGCGGGAACCCAAACCCCATCTCTGAACAAAAGTACCACCTCGAAGTCCCGGCTAACCCGCAGCCCTCCAAGAACGGCGCCTCCGCCCGCATGATGTCCGCGTGGGGCGTAGCCCTGAACGGCGTGGTCTTCGACCCGGGTACCGCCGAGGTCTATAACGATGGCGACCGCAGCAACCCTTGGCATTACGAGGCCCTGACGAGCAACAAGACCATGGGGACGACCCCAAAGATCAAGACCGGCCTCGGCCTCGATGAGAACCACGGCCACGTGCAGCCTAACGGTGCTTACCACTACCACGGCCTCCCCACCCTGCTCCTCGAGCGCCTTTCGGGCGGTGAAAAGAAGATGACCCACGTCGGCTGGGCCGCCGATGGCTACCCAGTGTACGCAATCTACGCCTACACCAACGCCGAAGACCCGAAGAGCCCGCTCAAGAATATGAAGAGCAGCTACCGCCTCAAGACGGCGGACCGCGGCGGCGACGGCCAGACCACCCCGACGGGCAAGCCCGACGGCGCGTTCGGCTTAGATTTCGAATATGTCGCAGGCTCGGGCGACCTCGATGAGTTCGGCGGCCGGGCCGGCGTGACCCCCGAATTCCCTAAGGGCACCTACTACTACGTCCTCACCGAGGACTACCCCTTCATCCCCCGTAAGCACAAGGGTACGGCCGATCCCAGTTTCAGTAAGCAGAACCTCGACCCCCACTCCAACCTCGGCGGCCAAGCCGGCGGCCCAGGCAAGGGTGGGAAAGGCAAGGGCAAGGGTGGTCCCGGCCAAGGCAAGGGCGGTCCTGGCCCAGACGGTCAAGGCAAGGGCGGCTTCGGCGGACCTCCACCTTTTGATGGTCCCCCGCCCCTCGATGGCCCGCCGCCAAGTGCCGCGCCCGGCGCCCCGGCTGAGCCCGCGGCCAAAAAGTAATTCGGCTAAACTAAAGAGGCCTCCCACGCGGGAGGCCTCTTCGTTTATTCGGTCTCGAAACTTAGGCGCCTTCCTTCGGGTCGCGCTTCTTCTTCGGGGCTTCGGGTTCCGGGGCACCGTCAGCCTTCTTGCCAGGCTTGGTGCCCTGGATGGAGAAGGACGAGCCTTCGACGAGTTTGAGCCGATCACGAGCCGGCGCAGGCATCTTGGCGCGTTGCTCTTCCGTGGTCACATCGCCGTCAAAGGTCACGTTACCGCTGGCGTCCTTAATGACGGCGTGCTTCTGGCCGTCCTTCTCTTCGAGGGACACGGTGCCTTGCGCATCCGAAGCCATGGAGCTGGAAGCGCTCTTCGCGCCTGGACCACCGAAACTAAAGCTGAAGGCCTGCGAGCGCTGGGTGGTCGTACCACCCTGCGCATTGGGGACTGGGTCAGGCACTGGCACCCCCTGGGCCAAGCCCGGCAGGCCGAGGGGAGGGATGGGCAAGCCGCGGGCGCGCATCTCCTCGAGCTGCTTTAGCACCTCCGGCGGCAGGCCTTGGTTGGGCCCGATGATGACGACGTGACCAGGGCCTACTTGCGTGACGGTGCCGTTGCCAGGGGGCATACTGCCGAGGTCAATCTGCTGACCATTCACGGTGATGCGCATCGGGTTGGCGCCAGTCGCACCAGGCGTAATACCCGTCGGCGACTGCGTGCCCGCGGAGCGAGCCGTCGGCGGGGTGCGCTCGAGCACGGCTTTTTCCGTCAGTTCAATTTCAATGGTCTTAATCTCGGACTCACGGACCGCGACCAGCTTCAACTTATCGCCGGGCTTACGCATGCGCACGAGCGCCCGGAATTGATCGGGGGTCACCAAGACTTGGTCGTCGAGGCGCGTGAGCACGTCACCCACTTCCACCTTGCCAGCTGAAGGCCCCTTGGGGTCGACGATGATGACGCTGACGCCGACGCCGTCGGGGATCGCCACCCCGGACTTACCGCGGAGTTCTTCGGTCAGGGCGTTCACGTACAAGCCAATGTAGGCCTGTGGAACGAGGGCGGCCTTCTTGGTGGTCGTAGCCGTAGGGTCCGTGGCAGGAGCGGACTTATCTTGGGCAGCCAACGGGCCGACGAGGCCAGCGAGCAGCAGCATGTGCAGCGGGATTTGGCGGAGGGAGTTCATAATGGTAAGATTAATAATAAGCGGAGAAGGTTGGCGGATTTGTTCAATAAGTTTCCATGGGGATGAGCCCAAACTGCTCGCTCGGCGAGTAATTGATCAAGCGGGTGTTGGTGCGGCGGTCTTCCCATTGCGTCTCATTGCTCCAGCGCACCCGGACGGGGCGGGCAAACGACCCATCCTGCAGGCGGATGGGCGCAAAGACATCGACCGCGGCGGGGGGCTGTTCGGCGCGGACGAGTTGATACTCGGGGGCGGCGGTCACGGGGGCACGGCCGAACAGGAGGAAGCCCAGCAAACAAGCCGCGGCGGCGGAGAGGCCCGCGGTCCAGCGCAAGATGACCCCACGGGGCGAGGCGGTGGCGGCGGGCGCATCGAGTGCGCGGCCGATGGCGCTCACCACCGCTGGACCAGGGGGGCGAGGACGCAAACGGCGTAAAGCCGATTCGATGTCTTGATCTTCGTTATTCATAAGTGCGGGCGGTCACGAGGCGACGGAGCGCCTCCATGGCATAGCGCCACCGCGAGGCGGCGGTGTTCGGGGAAATTTCCAGTTGGGCACCGATCTGTTCAAACGTCAGGTCGCCCCAAACTTTCAAGACGACAACCTCGCGTTGTTCCGGGGGCAGCGATGGAAGCGACCGGGCCAAGGCTTGGAGGCGCGGGTCAGCCTCTGGCTCAAAGTCAGCTACCGCCGCGGCATCGACGGACACCACCTGTTCACGGAGGGCGCGGCGATCCGTTCGGCGATGGAGGTCTAACGCCGCCCGGCGGATGGAGGTCACCACCAGGGCGTTGGGGTTGCCAGGCAGGTGACGTTGATGTTTCCAAAAGCGTACAAATGCCTCCTGGAGGACATCGTCGGCATCGGCCTCCGAGCGGGTCCACTGGCGCGCGATTAACCGGAGCCGGGCGCCGTGTTCGGCAAACCAGGCCCGCCAGTCTTGCTCGGCATGGGCATCGTTCATGAGGAACTTAATAGGGAGCGACAGCAGGAGGCGGTTTTGTCTACCCACTGGCACGATTATACCCCCTCCCCTAAAATGGTCAAAGCAGTTGCGAAAGGCTCCGAGGCTCACTTACTCGCCGCCAGATGCCCGCCGAACCCATCAGCCCCGTCAAAAGCGGTTTTTTCCGCTCCCTGATTCGCTGGTTTGACGCGGACTACATCCCCGAGGGGGTCGAGGCGCTGCAAAGCACCCCCAAGAAGGTCGATTGGCTTCGCTCCATTCCTTTCATCATTCTGCACCTCGCCTGCTTCGCCGTGCTCTGGGTCGGCGTGAGCCCCATTGCCGTCTGGTCGGCGGTGGGTTTCTACTTCTTCCGCATGTTTGCGATCACGGGGTTCCTCCACCGTTACTTCTCCCACAAAACCTACTCCACGTCCCGGGTGTTTCAGTTCGTGATGGCTCTATGGACCGCACTCGCGGTGCAACGCGGGGCACTCTGGTGGGCCTGCACGCACCGCCACCACCATAAACACTCAGACGAAGAAGAGGACAAACACTCGCCGGTCGTCGACGGATTCTGGTGGTCGCATGTCGGCTGGATTACCTCCAAGCGTAACTTCCCCACGGACTACTCGAAGATTCCCGACCTCGCCAAATACCCCGAGCTGGTCTTCCTCAACCGCTTCGACGTTCTTATCCCGCTGCTGGCCGCGATTGCGACGTTCGTTACCGGTGCATGGCTGGGCGCCCACGGCTATGACACCAATGGCCCGCAGCTCCTCGTCTGGGGCATCATCTCGACGGTCGTGCTTTTCCACGGCACCGCTTGCATCAACTCGCTCGCGCACGTCTGGGGTACGAAGCGCTTTCGGACCACGGGAGATGAATCCCGGAATTCTTTCATTCTCACGCTCATCACGCTGGGCGAAGGCTGGCACAACAATCACCACCGCTACCAAGCGACGACGAAGCAGGGCTTCTACTGGTGGGAGTTTGATCCGACTTATTACGGCCTCAAGGTGCTGTCTTGGTTGGGCCTGATCTGGGGCCTGAAAGGCGTCCCGGACTCCATCTACGAAGAAGCGGAGCGCACCCGACAGGAAGGCCTGCCGCGTGCGTGAACGGATTGCGATCATCGGGTCGGGCATCGGTGGCCTCGGCTGCCTACGCTTCCTCTCGGCCCAGCATGACGTAACGGTCTTCGACCGGGACACGCGTCCCGGCGGGCATGCGCACACGATTGATGTGCCCGCGAACGAAGCGGGGCGGACGCAGCCGATGGACACGGGGTTCATGGTGTTTAACGAGGTGACCTACCCGCATCTCTGCCGTCTCTTTCGCGAACTCGAGGTGGCCTGGAAAAAGGCGCCGATGTCTTTCTCGGTCCGCCACGACCCGACGGGTATCGAATGGTGCGGCTCCTCCTTCCGCCACCTGTTCGCCCAGAAGCGTAACCTTTTCAGCCTGCGGTTCTGGCGGCTACTCCTGCAGATCAACCGGTTCAACCAACTCGCCAAGACGGGCTGGCAATCCACCGAGGCTGAAACGACTTCCTTGCGTGAGTGGTGTGCTCGCCATGACCTCGGCGCGGATTTCCTCGCGCTCTACCTGATCCCGATGAGTTCGGCGGTCTGGTCGACGCCCCCCGAAAAGATGCTCGGCTTCCCGGCCGCCGCCCTGCTCCGTTTCTTCCATAACCACGGCTTCCTGGGGCTCGACACGCAGCACCAGTGGCTTACGCCCGTCCATGGCTCCCGCACCTACGTGCAGGCCCTGCTGGCGCGTCATCCCGCGACGCTCCGACTCGGCTCAGCGGTGCGCAGCGTCCGACGCGCCGGCGACCAAGTTCTCGTGGTCACCGACACCGGCGAAGAAGCGTTCGACCGCGTGATTATGGCCAGCCACGCGGACCAAGCCCTCGCGCTACTTAGGGATGCCGATCCGACCGAACGCACCGTCCTCCAAGCTTTCGCGTATAATCAAAACGTCGCCTTAGTCCACTCGGACCCCAGCCCGATGCCCAAAGCCCAACTCGCGTGGTCGGCTTGGAACTACCAGACCTGGCGGGCCGCGAGCGGCGAAGCGACTTCGACGCACTACTGGATGAACGCCTTGCAGGGCTTAGAACCAGACCGACCTTTCTTCGTCACGATCAACCATCCCGACAAAATTGCCGCGGATAAGGTGCTCAAGACGATCCCCGTCGAGCACCCCATGTTCTCGCTCGAAGCGCTGGCGGCCCAAGGAAAGGTGCAAGCCCTGAACGAACGGCCCGGCGCCCGGGTGCACTTCGCGGGGGCGTGGCAACGTTACGGCTTCCATGAGGATGGCCTCTGGTCCGCGCATCGGCTCTGCAGTTTCCTGCTGGGGCGGGACGCCTGGACGGCCTAAGCGGGGAATTTCACGTCAACGGCCTTCCGCTCGAAGCCTGTTGCAACGAAGAGTTCGCCTGGCTGCATCGAGATAATCCGGGCCACATAGGCGTCGGGAATCCGCTCCAAGCGCGTGTTGTAGAACGTCGTGATGTCGTTGGCGTAGGCTCGGGCCAAGGCGATACGGTCCTCCGTCTCGGTGAGATTCTTCAGCAGGCTGTTGAAGGACTGGTCCGCCTTGAGCTCGGGATAGTTCTCGACCACCGCGATTAAAGTCGACGCGACCGCCGCGACCGGGGCCGAGCCGGCCTGGGCGCGCAAAGTCGCTACGGCCGTCTGTAGTTCGGCTTCATATTTCCGAAAGCCCTGCAGGCAGGCAACGAGCGCGGGCATGAGGTCGGCCCGGCGCTTCAGCTGCACGTCGATCAACGAGTGGGCTTGGCGCACGCGATTACGCAGGCCCACCAAGCTATTGAAAACCATCCAGACCCACCCCGCGGCCCACGCCAGCACGTACACGGCCACCAAGAGGAACACGGCCGGGTATTGCTGGCCCCCCAGCAGGCCGCAGCCCAGCGCGACCGCGATTAGACCGAATAGGTTACACAGCCAATAGGCCGTGTCCTTGCCGGCACTGACCTCGCTCTCCTTGCGGGGCGTGATGATGAACATCTCCGCTTTAGGGTCCTGCACAATCTGCGGAGCCACCACGTCGGAGCGCTCGGAAGCGCGCCCGCGAACGAAGAGCTGCGTCCCAATCGGTAAGCCCGTCTCCCGGAAACGACGGCGGCCGGTGGAATCGGAAATCTCGTCATTCGGGCCCTTGGTAAAGTAGAGGTCATCGTGACGGGAAGCCGTCTCGAAAAAGAGGTCGAGCGTCTCGAGGTCGGCCCCGCGCGGGTGGACCCAGAGAAAACCGAATTCATCCTTCAAATAGAACCCTTGGGTGTGCCCATTCCCCGCCACATTCGTCCACCCGCTCCGCAGCACCTGGCGCGTCCGGACGCGGCCGTCCTTATCCGTGTACGTTTCCGTCTCCCAGCGCTGCCATTCCTCTTCGACACTCCAGTCGTAAAGGACGCACATCCGCTCCGACAAATACGCCTGGACGGGCGTGGAGGTGACACAGGTACCCGTGACCTCGACCTCACCAATAAAGACCCCCAAGGTCTTGCTGAGCGGGGTATCGTCCAACAGCCGACGCTTGCGGCCGGCATTCAGGCCGAACAGGAGTAGGATGAACCCCACGGCGAGGGGAAGGAGACCGATTGGGCTGGCTTGCGCAGCGAACACCCGACCAGCATGACCCGCCCCGCCCGCGTTTGGCAAGCGTAGGCGGGCACTTGCGCCCGTGCGGTTTCCTTCCACTCTGGGTGGCGATGGTCCGTCTCTACGATGCGCAGGTCATGCACGCCCGGCTTTGGCCGCAGCGGCACGGCTTCACGCATGGTGTCTTTTGTTTTGCAGTAGAATTAGGCGCCTTTGGCCACATCGGCCAAGGGCTCGCCTTCCTTGGGGAAAAGGGCTGGGCGCCGTACCAATTACGCGAGGCGGACTTCCTGCCGGCCGCGGCCGTGTTTGGGGCGGAGGGCGTTCCGCAAGACTTCGGCGGACCCAACGCGACCTTAGCCCAACGCGTCCAGGCTTTCTGCGCCGCCCACGGCGAGACGCTCACCCCGGAGGCGCGAATCACCCTCATCGCGATGCCGCGCGCGTTCGGCAAAAGCTACAACCCCGTCATCTTCTTCCTGGTGCACCAAGGGGGCCGACTCCACTGCGGCATCGCCGAAGTCCATAATACCTTCGGCGAACGGAAGGCCTGGTTCTTGGGACCAGCTTGTCGCCAACTCGGGCCCGCCGGCGAAGAATCCCTCGTCCTCCGGACTCCGAAGCGCTTCTACGTTTCGCCGTTTTCGGGCCTCGATACCGAATTTGAATTCACCCTCCGGGCACCGGCGGGGCGCCTCGCCGTGGGCGTCGACCACTTTGAAGCCGGCCGCAAGACCTTGATCAGCACCTGGACGGGTCACGCGGTCCCCTTGACCGACGCACGGCTCGCTTGGCTAACCCTGAAAGTCCCGCTGTTGATTTTTAAAGTCATCGGCTTGATCCATCTCCACGCCGCTTGGCTTTGGCTGGTGAAAAAACTTCCTTTTCGCCGCAAGGGGGATGACATCCCTCTCCAGCGCAACCTGCGCCACCCCACCCCCGAACTCCTCCGTAAAGAATGACCTCCGTTGCCCCCCTTAGCCTCGATGAGGCCAGTGCCCGTGGAGGCTTGGCCCGCCGGTTGGTCCTGCGCGAGCTGCGCCGCATGCGCCAGGCCCAGCTTCGCCTAACCTTGCCGACGGGTGAAACGATCGTCATTGGCGACGAGTCCTTCACGGGGAAGCCGGCGGAAATCCGCCTGTCGGATGAAAACTTCTTCCGCCGCGTCGTCCTCGCGGCGGACATCGGCCTCACCGAATCCTATATGGATGGCGAATGGGACTCACCCGACCTCCGGGCGGTCATCGGTTTCTTCATCCAGAACGTCGACCACACGCCTGGCATGTCGGGTTCCGCCGCGCGCGGGGCCGCGCTGGGCCTCCTCCGCATCGCGGACCGCATCGGCCACCTGCTACGTCCGAACTCCAAGAAGGTCGTGCGCCGGAATATCTCCGAACACTACGATGTCTCCAACGACTTCTTCCAGCTATTCCTCGACCCATCGATGATGTACTCATCGGCGCGCTGGGAAGGCGCCACCACGCTGGAACAAGCCCAGGCCAACAAGAACGACGCCCTCTGCCGCTTCCTCCAACTCAAGCCCACCGACCACGTCATTGAAATCGGGACGGGCTGGGGCGGCTGGGCCCTGCATGCCGTCAAGCATTACGGCTGTCGCGTGACGTCGTTGACGATTTCCCAAGCCCAACACGACCTCGCCGTCGAACGCATCCGTGCAGCCGGCCTGGCCGACCGCATCACCGTGAAATTGGAAGACTTCCGCGACCACCAGGGCCAATACGATAAGTGCGTCTCGATCGAGATGATGGAAGCCCTCGGCCATAAATACCTCCCGGCCTTCTGTGACTCCATCGGTCGCCTCCTTAAACCCGCGGGCATCGCGGCCTTCCAGTACATCACTTGCCCCGATAGCCGCTATGACGAGTTCCGCCGGGGCGTTGATTTCATCCAAAAGCACATCTTCCCAGGCTCCTTACTGCTCTCGATTAATCGCGTGAACCAGCTCATGACGAAGGAAAGCGGCTTCCAGCTGCATCGCCTCGAGGAGTTCGGCTTGGACTACGCACGCACGCTCGATGCTTGGTGCCAGGCCTTCGAAGCCAAGCTGGAGCAAGTCCGGGCCATGGGCTTTGACGAACGCTTCATCCGGAAGTGGCGCCTCTACTTCCGCTACTGCGAAGCCGCCTTCGCGCACCGCAACATCGGGGTGGTTCAGGCCGTCTACGTCCGCCCCAACCACCCGACCCTTTAATATGAAAGCCCGCCACGCCCTCATCCTCTACTTCGTCCTCGTCCTCGCCGCCATGACCTGGGTGTCGTGGTATGCCTGCACCGTGCCCACCATCACGTCGCTGCCGCAATACGCCGCCCTCACGGGCAAGGCCGGCCTCAACGTTGTCGATGGCTACGTCACCGTCTGTAGCGAGCCTTGGGGCCTCGCCACGATGTTCGACGCCTACTTTGGCTTCCTCGCGTTCTGGCTCTACGTGGCTTGGCGCGAACGCTCCGGACTCACTCGCTTGGCGTGGTTCGTCGCCCTGATGCTCCTCGGCAACTTCGCCATCGCTGGGTACGCGTTGCTCTGCCTGTTCCAGGCTCCGTCGGACGCCAGCCTCGACGTCATCTTCTTTACCCGTAAGCAAGCCTGATGGGCCGGCTCCGCGATTGGCTGAAACGGAAGGTCAGCGACCCGCTGCTCGCGCTGCTTAAGCGCGGCCTCTCCCCCCGAGACCTTGCCTTGGCCGTCGTCGTCAGCCTCGGCCTCGCGATCAACCCGATTATCGGGACGACGACGGTGCTCTGCCTCGTGGCGGGTCGGGTCTGCCGCCTCAACCACCTCGTGATGCAGACCGTGAACCATTTGGCCTATCCGCTACAGCTACTGCTCCTTGTCCCCTTCGTCCGGCTCGGTGAATTCCTCACCGGGGCCGACCCCCTCCCGCTCAGCCCAAGCCTCCTGATTGAAGAATTCCAAAAATCCTTCTGGGGCTTCGTGGCTAAGTTCGGCATGGCGTATGCCCATGGACTCTTGGGCTGGGCATTAGTCGTGCCCGTGACGTGCTTCGGTCTATACTTTCTACTCGCCCGACTCTTTCGCCGCCTCTGCCCACCAACCCCCTCCCCTGCTTCATGAATCCCAGTCCGCTCGGTCAGCTCCTCTTTGATTTCATCTATATCCTGATACTCGGTGGCTTCTTCTTCACGGCGACGTGGGTCGTGGCTAAACTCCTCAACAACTGGTCCATCGTCGACGTGGCTTGGTCCTATGGCTTCGCACTCGTGGGCATCTGGATTCTCTCAAGCTTCCCCTGGAATTTCCGCGACCCCTTCTTGTGGCTGGCCGCGGCGACGACCGTCTGGAGCCTACGCCTCGGCTCGCACCTGGCGATTCGGGTCCTGGGTCACCTCGACCGCGAAGACGGCCGCTACCTGAAGATGCGGGCCGAATGGGGTAAGTGGACGGGCCTGAAAATGTATCGCTTCTACCTCTATCAGGCCGTCGCCCTCGCCTTGCTGCTCTTGCCCCTGATTTCCGCCGCGGGTACCGCCCCCACGGAAGCCGGACACATGGCCCTCTGGCATTGGGTCGGCCTCGTCATCTTTGCCTTAGCCATGCTCGGGGAAGGCATCGCCGACGCGCAACTCGCCGCCTTTAAGCGCAACCCCGATAACCGCGGCAAGGTCTGCGCTGGCGGCCTCTGGGCCTGGACGCGCCACCCGAACTATTTCTGCGAATGGCTGATCTGGGTCGGCTTCGCCCTGCTGGCCTTCAATCAAACCTACTGGGGCCTCCCCGGCTTCGCCTGTGCCGGCATCATGTATTACCTGCTGACTTCGGTCACGGGCATCCCCCTGACGGAAGCCCAACTCTTGGCCTCTAAGGGCACCGCCTACGCCGACTACCAAAGTCGGGTGCCCGCCTTCTGGCCGCGCAAACCCACGCGGTAATTTCTGACGCTACGGATTGCCACCGACGAGGTAAGTAACACTTTTCCTGCTGTGCCGCTCATCGACACCATCCTGGCCAAAGACCTCCTCCCCGACGGCGCCATCCGCTGGGGCATCCGCCGCCTGCTCAAACAACGGCTCAAAGACGAGCGCCCGGACGACAATGTCGAGCGCGCTGGCAAGGTGGACCGTTTTGCCACCCAGCTCCGCTCGCTCCCGGTCGCCGTCGAAACCCAGGCCGCCAACGACCAGCACTACGAGGTCCCGGCAGCGTTCTACAAACTCTGCCTCGGGCCGCGCCTAAAATACTCTTCCTGCTTCTACACGGTGGGTTCGGAAACCATCGCCCAAGCCGAGGAGACGATGCTCGCCCTCACCTGCAAGCGGGCCGAATTGGCCGACGGCATGGAAATCCTCGAGCTCGGCTGCGGCTGGGGCTCGCTCACCCTTTGGATGGCTGAGCAGTACCCGAACGCCCGCATCACCGGCGTCTCCAACTCCGCTTCACAGCGGGCCCATATCGAGGGCGAATGCGCGAAGCGTGGCTTCCGCAATGTCCGCATCATCACCCAGGACATGAACCTCTTCGCCGCCGAGGCGGGCCGCTTCGACCGGGTCGTCTCCGTGGAGATGTTCGAGCATATGAAAAACTGGGCGGAGCTCATGCGCCGCATCAGCGGTTGGCTTAAGCCCGGCGGAAAGCTCTTCTTCCACGTCTTCACGCACCGCGATATCGCCTACCATTTTGAGCCCAAGGATGGCTCCGACTGGATGTCCCGGCATTTCTTCACCGGCGGAATCATGCCATCCAACGACCTCGCGATGCGCTTCCAGGACGACCTGAAGCTTGAGACGCATTGGGAAGTCGAAGGTCGCCACTACGGCCAGACGGCGGAGCACTGGCTCCAGAACACCGATGCCCACCGCGCCGAAGTCTTGCGCATCTTCGCGGACACCTACGGTCCGGAGCACGCCCAGAAGTGGCTGGCCTACTGGCGCGTCTTCTTCATGGCCTGTGCCGAGCTCTGGAACTTCCGGGGCGGCTCTGAGTGGATGGTCTGCCATTACCGCTTCGCTAAGAAGTAAGCCGCCCAAGTCCGCGTTTGCCTCCGGGCCTTTCCGGCGTTTGCTCGGCGCATGCAGAGCTACGAAGAAAAGGGCGTGCCCATGGAACGATGGCAGATCGGTGCATCGACCTATGAGACCTGCCTCACGCGCGGCGCCCGCCTCCTCCGCTGGCGCCTGAGCCTCCCGACCGGTAACCGCGAAGTCCTCCACTGGCCTGCCGGGGCCGACTTCGCGCCGGACAAGCTTGGGCTCGTCCGCGGCGGTAACCCAATCCTCTTCCCCTTCATGGGGCGCAACTATGCGGATGGAGAAAAGTTCGCATGGAAAGACGCCGAGGGCGTCAAGCGGCCGATGCCGCAGCATGGCTTCGCCCGTGACTGCCGCTTCGAAATCATCGAAAGCAGCGACCGGCACGCCCTCGTCCGCATGGTCCCCGATGACCGGGCCCGGGCGTGCTACCCCTTCGCTTATGAATTCCGCGTCCGCTACGAATTCCGCGAGCTCTTCCTTCGCTGCACCTTCGAATTCGAAAACCAGGACAGCCGGCCGCTCCCGTGGTGTGCGGGCCATCATTTCTATTTCACGCTCCCGTGGCACGCGGGGCTCAGCCGGCGCGACTACCTCTTAAAGATTGGCTCCAAGAAGCAGTGGCGCCACGCCGCCGACGGCAAACTCATCCCCTTCGGCGAACTCAAGGGCCGCACGGAGTTTTCTTTCGACGACCCGCACCTTCCCGACTGCATCTTCACCAACCTGAAGGATGCGCTGGTTTCCTTTGGCCCGCGCTCGGGAGAAGAGAACCTGACCGTGAAAGTCGGCGAAGAGCCGATTCCGGATGCTTGGACGACCGTGGTCACCTGGACGCCGGACGCCGAAGCCCCGTTCTATTGCGTCGAACCCTGGATGGGCCCGCCCAATAGCCCCGAACACAAGAACGGGCTCCGTTTTGCGGAGCCCGGTCGGGTCGAGACGTTCGTCACCGAAGTCTCGTTGCTGTAAGCGACTGGGGTCGCTGACGGCTTACTTGTTGCCAGCTTTTTCGATCGGTAGACGGGTACCAGGGGCCTTCTTCGTCGGGGCCTTGGTGGCGGCCGGCTTAGCGGCCGGGGTCGTCACCGCAGGGACGGGGACGAGGCCACTGTTGTCGATGACGACCGGGCCATTCGAGAAGGTGGGGCCGCCATCAGTGACGGCGCTCGGGGCCTTGTCGGGGCCGAAGCAGCCGACGAGGACCAAAGAGAGTGCGGAGAGAACGAACAGGTTGCGTGCCATGACGGTGGAGTTAGGTTGGTCGGACTTTACCGAGCATGTCCTCCCGCTCAAGCGCAGATTCTCATCCCCACGTGCTCTTCATCTGCACGGGCAACTTCTACCGGAGCCGCCATGCCGAAGCCCTGTTCAATTGGCATGCCCACCGCGATGGGCTGCCTTTTCGGGCCTTTTCCCGGGGCCTGCTGACTTCCATGGTCGCCGACGAACCGACCCGAATTTCGGTCGATACGCGGGCCCGGCTCAAACATCTGGGCATCCCCGAAGACCATACTGGCCCTGAGCCGGTGCAGCTCCGTCCCGAAGACCTCGCCCGGGCCCACCGCTCGATTGCCCTGAAGAAAGATGAGCACTATGCCATGATGCTGAAGGCTCACCCCGAGTGGGCGGACCGCATTGAATACTGGCAGGTCCATGACATCGACTGCGCGCAGCCAGCAGACGCCCTCCCCCAGATTGAGGCGCAAGTCCTCAGCCTGGTGGAGTCGTTCCGCCGGAACGGTTAAAGCTTAGGCCGTGGCGCCCGCGTCGGCGCGGCGCAAGGACTCGAGCATCTCAGCCGCTTCCTGCAGGAGGCTACGCAGCTCCGTCATCGTTTCGGTGCCAACGTCCGCCTTCGTTAAAGCGGCTTCCTTCAAAGCTTCGGAGCGTTCAGCTAATTCCTTAGCCAGCGCGTGAGCGGCGGCAATCGTGCGGGCCTTGAGCTCACGGGTGCGCGCATCGAGGCGGGCGGCTAACTTATCGATGTCCGAGCCCAGCGTGCGGCTCTTTTCCTTGAGCTCGGCGGCAAGAATGCGTGCGTCAGGCACGCGACGGAGATCCTGGACCATGCCGATTTTCTCGAGGGACCAGATGATCCACTTGGTCGGGTCGAACTGCCAGGCCTTCACGCCATTGCGGTAGTCGTGCTGAAACTCGTGGTGGTAGTTATGGTAGCCTTCGCCGAAGGTGAGCAAAGCCACCGAACCGGAGTCGCGCGCGCTATGGGTGGTCGAGTAAGGCTGACGGCCAACCATGTGACAGAGCGAGTTGATGCAGAAGGTGCCCTGCTGGACGACCACGGTGCGGAGCAGGCCAGCAATAAGGAAGGCAGCGAGGGCGGTCATCCCAGGGGACGCGTAGCCATTGAAGTAACCCCACGCCCAGCCTAAGAGGGTCGGGGTGATGAAGCCGACGGTCAGGCCAATCCATTGGACGTAGCGATGCTGCCACATCACGAGGGGGTCGGCCTCGAGGTCCTTCACGTTGGTGACGGGGGGCTTGGGCTTCAGGCGGAAGAGTAACCAGCCGATATGGGCGTAAAAGAAGCCCTTAGAGATATCATAGGGGTCTTCATCCTCGTCGACATGCTTGTGGTGGATGCGGTGGTCGGCGGACCAATCGAGGGCCGAATTCTCAAAGGACGCGGCGCCGAAGAGCAGGACGAAGAGCTTTACTGGCCACTTGGCCTTAAAGGAGAGGTGGGAGAACAGCCGGTGGTAGCCCAAGGTGATACCGAAGCCGGTGGCGTAATAATAGAACACGAACATGGCCCAAACGAAGGCCCAGCCCTGCACCTTGCCAGGGGCATCAGCGGCCAAGTGATACTGGGTCCACAGGAACCAGGGCACCACGGTCAAAGATAATAAGGCCGTACCGATCAAGAAAATGGAGGTGATCCATTCGATGCGGTAGATCGGGAAATTCCTGAACTTCATACGCCCCGAGATTGCGTAACAGAATCGGGCGAGGCGAGACGAATCGAGGCCGCGAAAAAACGCCTGTTTGGATTGCCTAACTACATGCGCATCCCGAAAACGCATCAAAAAATGCGTTTTTTAGGTAATGCTCCGTATTAGAAAGCGGATTGAAAAAATCACTCCCCGCGGGCACGCCGCCGACCGAGTGAATTCTTGACCGCAAAGATGCGAACGGGCTCGCGCGTCTTCACCCAGACATTCTTTTCCTTCAGCAATTTCGGCGGCAAACTCTGGCAAGCATCACCAAAGGAAGTCACCGGCACGCGTTCACCCTTCGGGGTATTGTTAAAAGCCGAAGCCGTGTCGGCGATTTTTTCGGCGACTTCGCGCGGATCATCGTCTTCGAGGATTTGGACGACCCAGCCAACCAGGTCCTTCGGGAGTCCTTCTTCGGGTTCGCTGATTAAGACGAGGTGCTGCTTCTTGGCAGGCTTCTCGCGCTCGACCACGTCTTCGGCCGCGGCTTCGCGGATTTGGTTCAGGATAGCCGCCGCCAAACGGACATCCACGCCGTTTTCCTTGAGGACCTTCTGTACGAGTTCGATGTCTACCTTAGCCATAGGCCCCTAACAGAGACCAAGCCCACCCGCATGGGAAGCCGGAGTTATTCGCAACGCCTCTGGCCAAGGGCGGGGGCGGCGGTGACGTTGAATCGTTGGATGGTTGATTCGTTGATTGGAGTAGGAAAAAGGGCACGGGAGGCCTCGTTAATCCTCCCACCAACTCCCCTAACCGCCATCCCCCTCTACCCTTTCCCCGCTCCCCTATCCCCTCTCCCCTATCCCCTACCTTTCAATACCTTGCCAGCCCACCCCTTCCGCTCCTTAACCAAGGCGATGCCGGAACAGACCAAAGTCATGGGGAAGGATTGGGCCGACGCTCGCCGCGAGGGCAGCGTCGGCCGTTTACGCCTGACGCTCCAGACCGCCCTGGCGGACCAGACGATGATCACCTTTGAACTCGGGTGCGGCCACGGGCATTGGCTTGCTGCTTACGGGGCGGCGCATCCGGCGGAATACTGCGTCGGCATCGACCTTGTCACCCACCGCGTCGAGCGCTCCCAACGCAAACAGGCTCTGGGCAAACTCACTAACGTGGTCTTCCTCAAGGCCGAAGCGACCGAGTTCCTCGACGCTTTATTGCCGACGCAGCAGCTCGCCAAGATTTTCATCCTCTATCCAGACCCTTGGCCGAAGAAACGTCATCAGAAAAACCGTTTCATCAACGCAGCGAATCTCGACCGCCTCGCCGACCATGCCATCGCTGGGGCCACCCTCCATTTTCGCACCGACTCGGAAGCCTATCACGCTTGGACGCGTGAGCACCTCGCGGCGCATCCACGCTGGCAACTCGTGGAAGGAACCCCTTGGCCCTTTGAGCGTACCACCTTCTTCGAGGATATGATGAAAGCGAAGCGAGACTTGCTGGCGGTTCGCTTGCCTTAATTAGGTTAATCTTTGCCCCATCGGGGCATTGTTAAAATCTGGGGCGAGTCCCGCTTTCCCTTGCCTAGTTAATAATCATATCTAGTCATTTAGCCGTGAAGTCCTTCCGCCACACCCGCATCACCTTTACGATTGGTCCGGCCACCGAGTCAGAGGCCAATTTAGAGGCGATTATCAAAGCCGGCGCCGATGTGGTCCGCCTAAATATGGCCCACGCCGACCACGCCTGGGTCCGGGCCACCGTCGCCCGCGTGCGTAAAGTCAGCCAAAAGGTCGGCAAGGAGTTGGCCGTCATGATGGACATCAAAGGTCCCGAGATTCGGACCGGTGCCCGCACCGAACCCACCCAATTGGTGACTGGTCAGCTGGTCGACGTCTCCGGCTCCACCGAGACGAAGGCCGACGGAGACATCCTCGTCATCCCGACCAACTACCCGAAGATGATCTCAGCGGTCCCCGTCGGTGGCGTTGTCCTCGTTGATAATGGCCTCAT
>CAIYEN010000060.1 GCA_903925205.1 uncultured Opitutia bacterium
CGCGAATACGCTCCTGCCCCGAAGCCGATGGACCGCCCTCGTGGCGACCGTCCGGACCGTCGCTAAGCCTCGGTTGAACGAACAGACAAGGCTCCGGCTCACCCCGGGGCCTTTTTTGTGCCTGGAGCACTAAGCCTTCCGCATGCGCACGGTGACGTGCACGAGCGTGAGGATCGCGCTGGTGGGCATCATGACGGTCGCGAGCAAAGGCGACATGATGCCGGCGGCGGCAAGGCCGATGGCGACGAGGTTGTAGACGATGGTGAAAAGGAAGACCTCGGTCAGCACGCGCCGGCGATGGCGGGCCACGGCGAAGAGCCGGCCGAGGCCGCGCAGGTCGCGCCCGAGGAGATAGAAATCGGCTTTCTGCTCGAGGAGCCCGAGGTCCACCACCGGCGTGCCGCGGAGCGTGGCTTCGGAGAACGCGAGCGCGTCGTTGGCGCCATCCCCGAGCATGAGCGTGGTCGCCCCGTCGTGACGGCGGATCCACTCGGCTTTCTGCTCCGGCGTGAGGTCGCCGAGTCCGCTGCCGGCGGGCAGTCCCAGCTGCCGGAGCAGCAAGGCGACCTTCTCGGATCGATCGCCGGAGAGGAGGAAGATCGCGACGCCATCCGCCCGGAGGCCGTCGATGACCTCCTGAGCGTAGGCCCGGGATTGCTCCGCGAAGAGGAACAGCGCGAGGCGTGTGCCGTCACGGCAGAACTCGGCGGCCGACATCCCCGTCGGCGCAGGTGCGCTGCCTTGCCAGCCGGGCTTGCCGACGGTCCAGCGGACGCCTTGGGCATCCGTCAGCATCACGCCGGCTCCGGGGACGTTGCTGAACAGGCCGGCGACTGGCGCGGGGTCCTCGTGCTGGGCCAAGGCTTCGCGCAGGCTGCGTCCGAAGGGATGCAGGTTGGTTTTCACCAGGGCGAACAACGCCCGCCGCGCCTCCTCGGGCAGGCCGGCCAACTGTTCGGGATTGCCGAGCCGCGGGCTTTCGAGGGTCAGCGTGCCGGTCTTGTCGAAGACGACCTGGCGGACGCGCAGGGCGCGTTCCCAGACGCGATGGTCGCGCAGGTAGACCCCGGCGCGGCGCAGCGTGCCGACCGCGAGCTCCGTCGCCAGCGGGAAGGCCAGTCCGATGGCGCAGGGGCAGGAGACGATCAGGATCGAGATGGCCGACTGCAGTGCCTGCGGCCAGTCGCTGGTGAGCGTGCCGCGAAGGCCGAAGGCGAGCCCGGCGAGGGTTATGACGGCGCCTAGGTAGACGCTCAGGATGCGTTCGAGCTGGCGGGGGACAAACGCGCCGTCGCCGCCCGCCTCGGTGAGTTTGCGGAGCATCGAATCGCCCCAGGTCTCCGTCGCCTCGAGCCGGAGCACCCCTTGGCTGATGTTCAAGGCTCCGGAAGGGACGAGTCGTCCGGCCGGATAGACCACCGGTTCGGACTCGCCGTTGATCCACGCGAGGCTGAGTTCGGCGTCCTGGCGGAGCAGCCGGCCGCATACCGGGGCGACCTGGCCGCTCGGGACGGCGTAGATCTGGCCAGGACGTAACGCTTCGACGGGAATGCGCCGCAGGGGCGTGGCGCTGTCCGCGGTCTCGTAGAGGTCGACCGGGCGGAGCGAAGGCGAACTGGCCGGCAGACGGCGCCGATTCTGTTCGATGGCCCGCTCCTGCGTCCAGCGTCCCACCAGCATCAGGAACGTGAAGAGGCAGACGAAGTCCCAGTATTCCAAGCTGGGCAGATTCAGCGCCCAGCCGACGAACGCGGCGAGGTAGGCGCTGACAAGGCCCAAGGCGATGGGC
>CAIYEN010000061.1 GCA_903925205.1 uncultured Opitutia bacterium
GCGAGCATTTTGGCATAATTGCGGGTCATGCTAGTGAGGTCGCAGCCGCAAGCGATTGCAAGCGCGTCAAAGAGTTCGTCACGTCCGTTGACTCGAGGCGTGCGCTTGGCCGCGGGAAACTCGATCTCGAGCTGGGCGCGGATCACGGCGGCGGCGTCTGCCAGGGTGAACGGCTTGCCGGCTGGAACAGCGGCGGCGCGTTGCTTGGCGGTAAACACGGCGCGGGCAATGCGGGAGGCGGCGTCATCGACCATTTTGTTGATGCCGACGAAATGCTCTGTGGAAGTGGACAAGGAAAGGGGTTGCCGGATTAAGCGCCGGCACGCTGTTGGTTGTTAAGCTGCCGCGGGAGACTCTAAGCCGCGGGGGTCATATCCTTTGAGATGGCGCCAGACTTTCAGGCACGATTCAAAGCACTCCCATTCTTTGGTCAGTTCATGAGGATCGTACCAAACCGCATCGACGCGACCTGGCTCTGTGGTGCTGATATACAAGTTGCAGCCGAGCGCCCTGTCGCTGAGAGCGGCTTGGCGGTACGCGGCAATCTGCATCTTCTGCGTGTCGTAAGGCTCGACGGCAACGCCGGGTTCGGTCTTGCGGCTCTTGAAATCAAGGATCCCAAGCCCGCGGGGGCAGTCAATAATCGCGTCGGTGGTGCCGGCGTAACCGTGAACGGTCGAGCATAGGCGGAGTTCGTGCTGCACGTAGCGCACCTTGTTTTGCGTTGTCCACGCTTGCACCGCCTGCACGTATGGCGCCAGGGCGGGGTTGTAGTCACGCCCTTGGAAGTGATCCTCGAGCGCCTTGTGGATGTCGGTGCCAAGGTCGGCGGCGTCCTCGACTTGCTCAAAGGCGGCGTCAATCAGGGTCTTGACGTATTCCTCTTGGGGCAAGTGGAGCGCGACTTTTTGGTTGTAGGCGGCAAGCGCGACCTGCTCGAGCTTCCAGCGGTCTAGGGATCCTTTAGAGAGGACGCCCAGCACGGTGGTAACGCTTGGGTACAAGTTCATCTTGCGGGCGTCGCGGATCGTGGTCGAGCGCATGCCACCTTTGGCCGCGGGAACCTCAAACACGGCCTTGCCGTTGCTGTCGTACCAGTGGGAGGAGTCGTTCATTAGAATGGCACGTCTTCCGACATGATGGTGGTGGTGTTGGCCATTTCATCTTCGGACGGCTCGGCTTTGATTGGTTCAGCCAATGCCTCAGAACTGCCAAGGATCTTGATTTTAAGCCATTCAGGGACGGTGGGCGGTATCACGATACCATTAGGGCACTCGTCGAGGGAAAACCAAACCAGCGCCGTCTCGGCTTTGAGCTTTGGCATGCCCTTGGCCACGGGGTTGATCGATTTGATGTTGGCGTATGTCTTCGACGAGTTGGCGCCGGAGCCGGCGGCGTGAACTACGTTGATGAAGCAGTTAGCGCCAAGGACACTCTTGAGGTCAAAGCCGGCAAGCTCCTCCGAGGTAAACGCCCGGCCCCGCCAGCTCTCCAGCGATGGGCGGAGACTGCCTTTGGGGGACAGGGACAGCGTGAACATCTGGGAGATGGTACGCGGGAGATCCTTGTCGCCGCCTTTCTGGCGTTCGGAGGGAACCTCGAACAAGAAGGCGACCTTGCGGCGATCTGGGAACTGACCGCCAGGCTGGGTGCCAAGGTCAACGATTCCGTAGCAAACAGCGTGGTGCATACCCGCTGGGATTGGCTCGAAACTCGAGCCGGCATTTTCTTTAACGATTAGGGACATGATGTGTGTTTTTTTTAGTTGCTGACAGAGTGAGGCGCCGCACGCTCGAGGCGTTCGGCATATAATTGGGGGGCCGGCGTCGGCGGTGTGGAAGCCGCGGCGCCGGCTTTTTATTAACTGCCCTCCACCCATGCCGCGAGAAAGATGCAGGCAAAGAAGATGTCAATGTAAGTAAGGGAACGGATCAGGTCTTTGGTTTCGTCATTCATCGTCATGTTTGATTTTGAGGAGTAAGTAAGCGAGGGCGATCAGTGGAAACAGCACGAGTGCTGTGA
>CAIYEN010000062.1 GCA_903925205.1 uncultured Opitutia bacterium
AGCCAGATGGCTGCACGTTCGTACACCGGGAAGACATGGTCAGGCGACTTAGCCTCGCGGTAAGGGACGCAACCCTCTTCCCTTAGTCTATCCTGCTGGGTCTTGGGCAAAGCATAGAACCATCGGTCAAACCTTTTGGCGTGAGCAAAGTCATCCTTGGACGCGGCCCGGTCGAAACCGTTTAGCCCTGGCATAGATAATCGTCCTCCTGTTTATCCATCATGGCCTTCCAGAGTTTGAGGTAGGCCTTGAAGCGTTGGGCCTTGGCCTTGTCGACGCGGGATGGAATGGCCCGAGAAGGTTTAGGCATCGGCTTTCTTGGCTTGGACTTCTTAACCACGCCACAACCCTGCTGAGGATTTAATCCAGTGTAAGTAAATTATGCGTTCACTTCCTTGGATAGGTTTACCCATAGGCCGACAGCGCCGTCATAGGACAGTAGGCCGTGACGTTTGACGTGCCTATAGAAGGACGCTGGGTCCACCTGCTTCTGGTGACAGTAGTCGTCCACGATCAGAGTCTTTAACTCATGCTTGGTCATCCTCTCAGGGAGTTCCGATAGGTACTGTTTAAGTCTGTCTGTCTTCTTGTCCCTGACTGTTTTTGCTCGGGCTGTAGCTCGTTGGCGTATCGACTCCATTAGGTCCGGCTTTTCTCTCCAGGCTTTCTGCCTGTACCGGGTCATCTGTAGTCTTGCTAGGATGACTTCCCTAGGGGTTCGTTTTCGGGATGGGTTAGGCATCGCGTTAAACTATATGACTAGGGAGACGACTGCCTGACCGTAGGGAAAGGCTAAGGAGTCTCTTACCTTACCTCGAAGAGGGAAGGACGGACTGTCACAAGGACTGTCACAAGGTAAAGGCTTTAGAATTGGAGGCACTTCCGAGGGGGGCTTAGGGGGGTACAGGCTACGAGGATACCAACCTAGGCACTAAAACGCCTTGGCGACCCCTTAGCGGGGCTGGAAACGGTGGTCTGGCTGACGACTTGGGACTGGCTTCGACGCTCCCAAGCGATGCGTCCCTGTTCCCGAGCGTGTCGGAGGGGGATGGACGAGGTGTAATTCCCTTGGTCGTCCTTGAGGCCGGCACGGCCCCCGCGCTTAGGAATGCGGAGGGTATAGAACGGCTGCTCTTCCATGCCTTCGGCGGTCGGGTCTTTCGTGAGCACCATGACGGCCCGGTGCCAGTTAGCGAGTTCTGCTGAACCACTACCAGCGTAGGCGAGGTCGGCTAGGCTCGACGACTTGTCCTTAGCGGGCTTGGTCGTATGGTGGACGGAAAAGAGGATGACCCCCGTGTCTTGGAGGACGGGCTGAATAATGTGGCGCAGGAAGTGAGACGCGGCCTCCTGATCGGATAGGTCCACGCCGGCGAACCCGAGGATGGGGTCAATCCATACGCAGTCGGCCTTATGGCGGGTCACTAGCTCACGGAGGAGAAGCCCGAAGGCCTCGCCAGTCTTAACGGCCTCGCGGTAGTAGAAGACTCGGTCGGCTAATTGGTCGACGAGTTGTGAGCCCCGAGGAATGCCCATGCCGTCGAGCGTCCCTTGGATAGACTCGGCAACGTCCATCTCGTCGTTCTCCGATTGGATGATGACGGAGGTCAGCGGACCCTTGCGGGAGCGGATGCCAAAGAAGTCATGACCAGGAGCAAGGGCAAGGGACAGGGCGGCGTGGGTGACGAGGGCCGACTTGCCTGCACCTGTCTGCGAGACGAGGAGGCAGGAGCCACCGCGACAAAGGAAGCGATTGCCGAGGACGCAGGACGGGTCGGTCTCTTTGTCAGCGTCGACCATCGTGCGGAAGTTAAAGGCCTGAGAGGTCTCCTTGGGTTGTCCCTTCCTAACCTGTAGACTTCGGGCGAGTTGGTCTTGGGCAAGGAGGATGGCGTCGGGATCAGCGCCGGGTTCGCCGACGACTTGCAGGACGGCACGTGCTTGCTCCGCAAGTTTGCGGAGATTAAAGGTCTTAATCACCGCATCAGCCCACGCAGGATTAGGCTGAATGAAAGCCCCCGCCGTTCCTAATTCGGAAATAGCGAAGGCCTCGACATTGGAGCCAAGGGTGCGGAGACGCTCGGAGACCGTCAGCTCGTCGGGGGTGATGCCCTCGTCGAGAAGCCCGGTGATGGCTGAAGCGATATCCTGATGCTTAGGCTCGAAGAAGTAGGACGGCAGGAGGCCGCTGGGTAGCGGTGTGCCTTGGGCGACGGAGACGGCGAGAATGTGCCGTTCCGCGTCGAGGGCGGAAGGTGGGAGTGGTTCCATGGCTTGGAGGTGGGGGACTAAGGGGCTTAGGTCTTTCGCTGGCGAGTCTTTTCTCCGTAGTGGGCGGTCGGGTAGGGGCGCGCGTCCTTACGGCAGAGGATCAGGAATTTCTTCGTTTCCATTAAGCCCATCTCGACGGCCTTGTGGACGTACTTAGTCGCTTGGGTACGCGAGATGCCCCAACGCTTAGCCCATTCGTCGATTGTTCGGAAGCCCTCGGGGACAGCGTCGACCTTGCGGTGGATAGCCGCCATGACTTGAGCCAAGAGCGGGTCGACCTTCTTGGTGCCAGGGTTAGCGCTCATGGGGTAAAGGTCTTGAGTTCGGTCTGCCAGATCCATTGGTCGCCCATCTTGTGGACGAGCCATGCCTTGTATTGTCCGCCAGCGGTGACGAAGCCGGCGACGAAACCCGAACCCCAGCGGGCGGTGGCTAGGCGGTGCGAGGCGTAGGCCATCTCTTCCTTGAGGCATAGGCACCCAGCGGAGAAGGCGTTCCCGCCCCCGTGCTTGGTCAAGGCGACGCTTGCGAGGTTATGGGTGTGTCCGTGTATTAAAGCCCCGCCGTGGGGAGCGTAGTGCAGTCCCTGGACGACGGTGGCGTTGGCGCCGTGGGCGTAGCCGTGAACCATGGCGACCGGGCCGATGCGGTAGACGCCCTTGTCGGCGTGGTAAGGCAGGACAACCTTGGCCCCGCACTTCCTCGCGTGGGCGTTGATGTGGTCCTTGATGCCTTGGCAATAGTCGCGGACGATGGCCTGACCATGGCCCTGCATGGCGTCGAGGCGGTGTTCATGGTTGCCCCAGAGGTAGACGGTAGGACGCCAGCGGTCGAAGAATTGTTTGCCGGCATCGATGTCGGCGTTCAGCGACTCGGCGCCTTCTTTGTCCGAGCCGACGCCTTTACGGAGGGAACGGAAATCGTAGTGATCTCCGCCGGCTACGCGGATGTCGGGCTTGAAGTCCTTCGTGAAGGCATACAAGGCCGCGAGGGCTTCGGGGTCCGCCATGTCGCCGTGACTGTCTGAGGCGAAGATGAACTTGGTCAGCTTGCTCATACACTTGGGGGCTTTGGTTGCCCACGGTGTACGCCGAACTTCTCCTTGTGGATGGGGAAGCGTAGGCCTTGACGGACGGCGGCGTTATACATCCCTGGAGCGGAGAAGCCGTACTTGTCGGCGGTCTCCTTGGCGGTCAGCCCTTCGGCAATGCCCTTGGCTGCGGCCTGAGCCATCGTGAGCCGTCCCTTGGCTAACAGGTTAGCGTGTTCCTCGTTGAGGCGGTGCGTGTGGGTCGTGCCGCGTCCCCACTCAAGACGGCGCCGACAGCCCGGAGGCCAGATGATGCCATGCCGGCAGACGAAGGCTTCAATATCCTTGAGCGTCACCTTGCCAATCTTGGCGGCGTCCAAGGGAAGCCACGATCCGCGGATGGCTTCGCGGATGGCCTTGGCGATGTGCCTCTCCGTCGGGTCTTTGAAGTCGTCGACCCGGATATGTGGCTTGCTGTCGTAGTGTGGGCAGGTGGCGAGGAAGCGGAGGCGGTCGATGGAGACCCCCCATGCCTTCGACATCTCCGCCAGTTCGTCGTCGGTGGGGGCTGGCATAAGTTAGAACTTATCCGAAGCCCTAGCCTTCGCCCACAGTTGCCGAACCTCGAAGCCAGCCTCGGTCGGGTCGAACTCGCCTAGGTGTTCGTTCAGCGCGTCACCGGCCTTGATGAGTACGTCGATGCCGTTCTTGTAGCGGTTCAAGTCCACCTCCGAGATGACGACCCATTGCCCGTCCTCGGTCATCTTCAGGACTTGGGCGAGTTGGGTGTTGAGGGCGTTGACCTGGGCTAGTTGCTTCTCCAGCTCGTCGATGCGTTCCTGCTTGGTTTGCTTACGGCTCATTCGATAGGTGGGTTGGGAAGGGGCATCCAATAAGTTGGATAGATTTGTCCGTCGCTATGCCAGCAGTCCCATCTTTTGTTTCCCTGATATTGGAACCCGATAAATGTCTCCTTATTTTTACTGCACCAAACAAGGATGACAGTCGCGTTCGGAGCCGTCTCAATCGGTTGCCAGTCGCTCATAGTCCGAGATGCTTGGCGACCGATGCGGCGACCTCGCGGATTTTTGCGGCGGTGTTGGGTTTAAAGACGTAGGTCTGGTCTGGGATGGTGCCTTCAAGCATTTCGCGGATGCTGGCGGCCTCCTCCTCGTTGGCAGGGCCGACGCCTTCGGTCTCGATGTGCAGGTGGATTACCCGCCAATTGCGGACCTCGCCCATGATTTGCTTCGTGACGACGACCTCGTTGATGTACCGGGTGTCGGGGACGACCACATGGCTTCGCTCCCTGTTAGCCGACTCGGTGAGATTGAAGATGAAGACGTCCTTATGCATGGAGCGGGCGAAGCGACCCATGGCGACCAGCGTGTCACGGTGTACTGACTTAAAGGTCTCTTCGTGGAAGTTAACGCCACTAAGCCCCAACTGGAACGCGTAGTTGTTGGCGGCGTCCTTGAGGGCGTCGGCGAAGGCGATGCGTTTCACGTCCACGCTGTGCCGGGTCATCCCTTCCGCAAAGGTATCCTTCCCGCTGCGGGCGTACCCGGAGAGGAGGACGATGGTCTGTGGGGCTTTGAGTACGCGGCGCATTACCAGTCGGTTGGGGTTGGGATGGTCGAAGCGGCAACGCCCTTGCCCTTGGGGAAGTTCATCTTGTACTTGAACTGCGGACGACCCTGCCATTCGCCATCGGGGGTGACTTCCACCTCGACCTCGAAGTAGACATTTGTTGCGGGCTTGAGGTAGTCCAGGAAGTCGGGCACGGAGAGGTCGGCCCGAGGTTCGCTGGTGTACTTCCCGCTGATCTTGCCGACGAGCATCGCAAGGCTCTTGCCGTACTTGGTGCCGTAGC
>CAIYEN010000063.1 GCA_903925205.1 uncultured Opitutia bacterium
CCAGCGAAGATGAAGAGAATCGCGCCTATACACGCGTGTTGGTCTACGATCTGGCGGGCGCAACCCTGCCGACCAAGCCCGTCGGGCACTTTCTCGTCGAACTGCCCACCTTCAACGGTTCGGGCAACGGTAAGCTGGCTAACAAGACGGCGGCGCAGTCGGAACTCATCGCCCTGAACCACCAGACCTTTCTGGTACTGGCGAGGGACAGTAACGGCAATGGCTCAGCGAAGGCAGACTATGTGCCAACGGCTGGTTCGGTCGGTTACGCCGCCCAACCGATGGTCTATAAAAGCATCACGCTCGTCAGTACCCAGGGGGCCACTAACCTAGCCGGCACGCCTTATGAAACCAGCCATACCTCAGCTGTCCGCGGTGCGGGTGCAACTCTGGCGCCGGCCTATGGCCTCACCGCAGCTCAGTGCACGGATTTCGTTAACCTTCTGAACCCTACACAGCTGGCTCGGTTTGGCTTGGATCTTAACGTTGTTGGGGCAGCGGGAGCGGCGAAGGCCCGGGCTGATGGCCATCGGGTGGGCGAGCTTTCCCCCGCGTCACTTTCGGCTAAGTGGGAAGCCATGGCCATCGTCTCGTGTTTGGACCGTGCCTATCCCGACGACTACTTTCTCTTCGTCGGCAGTGATAACGATTTTCTGACCGCCGAAGGGGCCATGCTCGGTAAGTCCTATAACGCGCTCTCGGCCGAACCCGGCGCTGAAATCGTGGAAAACCTGAGCCGCATTCTCGTTTATCGGGTGACGTTGCCCGGTTACGCCGCGCCCAGCCGATGAGCCCATCGACGCGGCCGCAGACCGTCGCGGGATACCTCGCGACCTTGGATGAAACCAAAGCGGCGACGCTGCGCTTGACCATCGCGGCCATCCTCGGGCAGTTCCCGGACCTACAGGCGGTCATGGCGTGGAATGTCCCGCATATTAAGCGCGGCCATGAATACATCTTCGGGCTATGTGCCTACAAACAACACCTCACGCTCGCGCCGTGGAGTGAGCGCATTATCGTAGCCTTTCGGGCCCGCCTCGGGGCTTACGTCGTGCGGCAGCATTGCTTTCTCGTGCCCGTCGATTGGCAGCCGGATGCCCGTCTGCTCGGCGACTTAGTGGCGGCACGGTTAGCGGAACTGGATACCCCACTGAAGCCCATCGTCAGGCGTCGCCCCACGGCGCGGCGAAAGGCGTAAGCTGGCCTGGCGAATCTGACGGCTGGGTGACGCTTTGGCGTCGAAATGACGTGGGGGTTGAGTGGAGCATGCGCCCGCTTAGAAAGCCCCGAACGATGATCGACGACCGGAAAACCTTGCTGCGCCGTCGGCAGACAGAAGCTCCGTTGGACGTGTCCTGGCGCCGCGACGGAGTCTGGGGCACCCTGCGGTTGCTATGGGCACACTTATTGACCAGCCGTGGCTTACTCGTTTCGGTTGGCTTCCATTTATTTTTGCTACTCATCGCGTTCGTATGGGTCATTTCCGTGATGAAGGAGCAGCGGGTTAAGCAGCCGGAATTCATGGCCACCGGTGCGGGGGGTGGGGCTGACGGGGACCGGGCACGTATCTTGGAGCACAACCTCCAGCAAAAAAAGGCGAAGGCGACGGCGAAGACCGTCGCGCGTATCACCTCTAAGAATCCTACTTCGACGATCGCGTTGCCGGAGCTTCCGATGAGTAAGATGGCGGATACCTTGAACACCAAAGTGTCAGGTTCCACCTCCAAGGGTTTTGGTGGCGGTTCCGGCGGTGGGATTGGCGCGGGGAAGGGGATTGGCGTCGGTAATACGCGCAACTTTGTGGGTAAGCCCGTCATGGGCGCCAAGATTAACGCGACCAAGGTGGCCGTCTTCCTCGATGCGTCGCGGTCGATGGCGCGCTATTTAGATCGAGTGGAAGGCGAAATCCGTAAGCAGTTCCCAGATGCGGATGTTTTCCTGTACGCGGGCATCTGGACGAACGTGAAGGACGACACCATCATCGGCGGCCTCAAGTACAAAGGGTCGACTGGTCGGACTGGTTCGGCCCCCGTGCGTGCGACCGATCCCGATAAACTGACCGCCACTGGGAAGCGCATCTTTAACCAATACGACGGCAATTTTCGGACGGGCTGCATTGGCGCATGGATTGATATCATGCGCAGCGAGAAGCACTATGATGGCATCGTCATCTTTTCCGACTTCCAGGATGGCGTCACCCAGTACCGGAGCCCGAAGGGCGAGAAACCCGATAGTTATTCCACTAAGAACTCCACCATTGTTTACAGTGATGGCATGCGCTCGACGCTGCCGACGGACGAACGCAAGCCGGCGGAGAAGCACTGGGAAGATGAGCTCGTCAACGCCTTCGCCGGCGCGAAGTCCGGCCGCGGGCCACGTCTCTACCTCTTCTCGACGCAGGTCGAGCCACAACCTATTTTCAACCGCTGCGTCCTCGCTTCAGGTGGGCAGATTAAGATGGTCGAGTGGCTACGCACGGGCGGCAATCCGCCCGCGGACGACGATCAAGTCACCATCGGCAAGCCCGCCGTCGTTAAAGGCGACAGCCCTAGTAGCACCCCCGCCGCCGTTCGCGCCTTGAGGTAGGGGCGTGGCCTGCGGCCACGAGGGGACAAGGTTACGAGGGGACATGGTTACAAGGGGACAAGGTGACATGGGGACAAGAGGGCGAGGGGTTGTTGAATGGTTGATTCGTTGATTGGAGGGCGGTCGAGACGCGACCGTGGTGCTGCGGCCTCCGGCCGCTGGTGTACGCCGTGATGCGGCGTTACCTCTTCACTTTCGCGGGCTCCGCCCGCGGGTAGGGACCGCACCACGTGCGGTCCTAGATACCGCCTACCGCCAACCACTATTTCCTTCATCAGGTAGGGGCGTGGCTTCGCCGCGCCTGCATTGGGTAGGGTCGGGACTGCGTCCCGACCTAGGGGGAGCCGTTCGTCGATAGCGGGCCGTCAAGGTGATCTGCGTAGCGCGGCGAACGGACGCGACGCAGTCGCGCCCCTACCAGGGCGGCTGCTAGGTTGGCACGCAGTGCCAACCCTACCCGAGGCAAAGCCATTCCCTATCCCCGGGGCAGCTGGAGGCGGAAGAGTCACGGGGCTGGCACAGGACTGTGACGAATGGAGTGTACGATGGGTACATGGCAAAACCCGCGTACCCGCTTCTGGTGGTCTTCGACATGGCGGGTACCACGGTGCACGACAATAGCGATGTCGCGCGGTGCCTGACCGAAGCCCTGCGGTCGGCGGGTTACTATTGTGACGACACGCTGGCGAATACCCGGATGGGCATGGCTAAGCCGATCGCTATCGCCGAGCTCGCCGCCCTCTCCTTAGAGCGCGGCGTCGGTCGTGCGGTCACCCCTAGCTTGGTCAGTGAAATCCACCGCAACTTTCTCCACGCCATCAACGAGCATTACCGCACCCACCCGTCCGTCCGCGCAGCGGAAGGGGCGGCCGAGATTTTTGCCGCCTTGCGCCACCGTGGGATCAAGGTCGCCTTAGACACGGGTTTCTCTCGACCCACCGCCGACATCATCCTCGCCCGCTTGGGCTGGAGCATCCCCGCCACCTTGGATGCGGTTGTGACCAGTGATGAAGTTTCGCACGGCCGCCCTGCGGCCGACCTATTCCTCGAAGCCATGCGTCGCGGTGGCGTGACCGACCCGCAGCAGTGCGCCCATGTCGGCGATACTCCGAGCGACATCGGCGAAGGTCGCGCGGCGGGTGCGGGCTGGAACGTCGCCATCGCTGGGCCTAGTCACACACGTGAGCAACTCGCCGTCCACCGCCCGACGCATTTGGTCGGTGCGTTGACCGACGTCCCGGCAGCGCTCGGACTAAACCTCCACACGTGAATTCCGATAGTCACCAGTCCCGGGGTGCAGGGATTTCCGTCCGCGAAGTCTCTAAATCCTACGTTCCTGGCCGGCCGGTCTTGCGCGCTTTGAACTTGGAAGTTTCCCCTGGCGAATGTGTCGCCCTGCTGGGTGCTTCTGGTTCCGGTAAGTCCACGTTGATGCGCCTACTTCCGGGTTTCATGGCGGCAGATGCTGGCTCCGGCCCCATCACCATTGGGGCTGGCCTGATTCAGGCGGATGGCCGAATCGTCGCAGGGGTGCGGGTGCGTCGCGCGGAAATCGGCTGTATTTTCCAGCAGTTCAACTTAGTCGGCCGGCTGGACGTACTCACCAATGTCCTCATTGGCCTCCTCGCCCGCGTGCCTTTCTGGCGGAGCGTCTTCCGGAATTTCTCCGCTGAAGAAATCCAGGCGGCCCGCGCGGCCCTCGAAGCCGTTGGCTTGGCTGACTTTGCGGATCGTCGGGCGAGTACCCTTTCGGGCGGACAACAACAACGCGTGGCCATTGCCCGCTGTCTCGTCCAGCAAGCGCGCGTCATCTTGGCGGATGAACCCATCGCATCGCTCGACCCGGAAAGTGCGCGTAACGTCATGGAAATCCTGGCCCGCATCAACCGTGAGCATGGCGTCACGGTCGTCGTTTCGCTTCACCAAGTCGCCTACGCCCGGCGGTTCTGTCAGCGCGTCGTCGCGCTCCGCGGCGGCGAGGTCGTCCATGATGGTCGCGCCGATGCCCTCACCGCCGAGACGCTCCGTGGCCTCTACGGCTCCGCCGTCGAGGAACTCCTCACTGCCCCCGAAGATTTAGCCTCCACCGTATGAAAACCCTCCTCCGCTCCCTCCTGCTCGTGCTGGCCGGCGCCTCCACCCTGCCGGCCGAAGAAGTCGCCTTTGGTATCCTCGGCACCGATGCCTCCTCCGCACTGAAGCAAAATTGGAATCCTTTTCTCGAAGATATGTCCAAGGCCACGGGCCTCGAGGTCAAAGGCTTCTTCGCCACGGATTATGCCGGGCTCGTCGAGGCCATGCGCTTTAATAAAATCCAAGTCGCTTGGTTAGGCGCGAAGGCCGCCATCGAGTCAGTCGACCGCGCGGACGGCGAGGTCTTCGCGCAGTTCATCGACCAAGCGGGTCGGACGGGCTACACCTCGGTCATTATCACGCATCGCGATAGCCGCCTGCAGACGATTGAGGATATGTTCACCCATGCCAAGGAGCTCAGCTTCGGCATCGGCGACCCGCAATCCACCTCGGGTACGATGGTCCCAACCTGCGAATTGTTCGCCCCGCGCGGCCTCGATGTCCGCCAGGTGTTTCGCATCACCCGCAGCTCGACGCACGGGGGCAACTTACTAGCCGTGATTAATAAGCAGGTCGATGTCGCTACGAACTACAGCGTTGGGCTGGAGAAGATGAAGTTAGCCAACCCCGAGGCGTATGCGCAGGTCCGCGTCCTCTGGACCTCGCAGCCGATTCCGTCGGATCCCATTGTCTGGCGCCGCGACCTTGCGGATGCGACGAAGAAGCAGATCCGCGATTTCCTTTTCAGTTACGGCAAGGACGAGCGCGAGAAGGCGGTCCTGGCGCGCCTGCAGCAGATTTCCGGCTTCCGTCCCTCGGACAACCGTCAGCTCATCTCCGTGCGCCAGACCGCCATCACCTTGGAGAAGTTCAAGGTTAAGTCCGATTCGGACCTCTCGCCGACCGAGCGATCCACGCGCTTGGAGGCCTTGGCTCGTCGCGAAGCCGAACTTACGAAAGCCGCGCGCTAAGTCGTGAAGCCCGCGCCAATCCAGCCACCGGAGCGTCGCAGCCTCCCGGAGTTATTCCTCTGGGCGGCCTTGTTGCTCTTTCTGGGCTGGGCTTGGCACGGCGCCGATATTCGACCGGTCTCCTTGGTCAGTGGCCTCGGCAATGCCTGGAAGTATGCGCAGGAATTCTTCCCCCCCGACTTCCGGGATTGGCGCGTGTATGTCTCGGAGACGGTGGTCACCGTGCACATTGCGGTTTGGGGCACGCTCTTGGCCGTCGTTTGTGCCATCCCCTGCGGTTTGCTGAGCGCCGAGAACATCGCCCCGGCATGGGTACGCTTGCCGATGCGTCGGTGGCTGGACGCCTGTCGCGCGATCAATGAAATGGTCTTCGCCATGCTCTTCATTGTGGTCGTCGGACTCGGTCCCTTCGCCGGCGTCCTGGCCCTGTGGGTGCACACCACGGGTTCGTTGGGAAAACTCTTTGCGGAAGCCGTGGAAGCGATTGACCCGCGCCCCGTCGAAGGTGTCCGCGCGGTCGGGGCCAGCGCGCTGGAAGAGATTCTCTACGGCGTCCTCCCCCAAGTGATGCCCCTGTGGATTTCTTACGCCCTGTACCGGCTTGAAGCGAATATCCGTTCCGCTTCGGTCGTGGGCATGGTCGGGGCGGGCGGTATCGGCGTGGTCTTGTATGAACTCCTGCGTAGCTTCCAGTATGCGCAGACATGTGCCGTCCTCATCTTGATCGTCGGCTTGGTCTCGCTGACGGACTGGGCCTCGGCCATTCTGCGCCGCCGACAAATCTAATGGCCGCCGCGACCCTCCGCTATCGTAACCCTGTCGACGTCCGTTTTGGCGTTGGGGCGCTCGCGCAGTTGCCAGAAGTTCTGCGGGGTCGCCCGGCCGTGGTGATTGCCTTCCCCGAGGCGGAGGCAACGGGCCTACTGCCGACGGTGCGGGCTCTCTTGGGTACGCAGCTCCGGGGCGTCATCACGGATATAGAACCCAACCCGGGGGTAGCTTGGGTGGAAGCGCACTACGCGGATTTTTGGGCCCGCTATTCCGATACCGTCGTCGTGGCCATCGGCGGCGGTTCGACTATCGACTCCGCCAAGGTTCTCTTGAGCCGTCCGCCCTCGGGGACGTTTGCGGAAACCTTGGCCGCCTTACGGGCGGGGCAGGCCCCGCCGACGGCGCAAGCCTTGCCGCTGATTGCCATCCCGACCACGGCGGGCACGGGGAGCGAAGTCACGCCTTGGGCGACCCTCTGGGACCGTGCGGCCGCCACCCCGACCAAACTCTCGCTCCATACGGATGCCTTATGGGCGGAGGCCGCTTTAGTGGATCCGTCCCTAACGTTGACGCTGCCGGATGCCGTGACGCGGGTGTGTGCGTTGGACGCCTTATCGCACGCCTTAGAGGCGATTTGGAATCGGAACGCCAACCCTGTTTCCGACGCCTTGGCCGTCGAAGCGGCGTGCACCATGATGGCGACACTCCCACGGCTCCTCGCGGACCCGCGGAACCTGGCGCTCCGCACGCAAGTATCGCGCGCTAGTCTCTTGGCGGGCTTAGCCTTCTCAAATACCAAGACCGCGTTGGCCCATTCGATTTCCTATCCCTTGACCCTGCGCCACGGTGTCCCGCACGGGATTGCCTGTTCCTTCACCTTGCCCCTCGTTTGGTCGATGGCCCAAGGCATTTCCCCTGAGCGCGACGCCGTCTTGGCCGAAGTCTTCGGCTCGCAGGAAACCAACCCGACGGGAGCCTTGCGGAGCTTCCTCGAGATTGTCGGCGTGGATTGTAGCTTCACCGCTTACGGCGTGTCCCCGGCGGAGACCGCTGAGATTCTGCGGACCGCCGCCGCCGGCGCCCGTGGACAGAATTTCATCAATACTCAGTTATGAGCCAACCCTACGACGTCATCGTTATCGGCGCCGGCATTGTCGGCCTCGCCTTAGCCCGTAGCCACGCCATTCGCGGACGGAGCGTCCTCGTGGTGGACCGCGAAGACCGCACCGTCGGTGCCAGCATTCGCAATTTCGGACTCGTCTGGCCAGTCGGCCAGCCGCCCGGGACGCGTTTTGAGCGGGCGCGGCAGAGCGCCCAAATTTGGAACGAACTCGCCGTCGAGGCGGGGGTGGAGATTCACGCCACCGGGTCGTTAACCTTGGCGCATTCCGAACTGGAGCTACGCGTCTTACGCGAGTTCGCTGCGGCCTTCGGTAAGGGCATCGAAGTCTTGGCGCCCGAAGAAGCGGGTCGGCGCAGTCCGGCCGTACGGACGGAGCAATTGGTCGGCGCACTCTTCAGCCCGCACGAGCACACGGTGAACCCGCGGACTGCTCCCGCGGCGATTATCCGGTGGTTGCGCGAGCGAGCGGCGGTCCAGTTCCGCTTCGGCCTCGTGGCTACGCGGGTGGAGCCAGGCGTGGTGACCTTTGCGGACGGGACGCGCGCGGAAGCGGATCAGGTCTTCGTGTGCAGCGGGCCAGACCTCCGGACCCTCTTCCCGCGCGAGCTGGCGGCGGCGGGCGTCACGGTTTGTAAATTGCAGATGCTCCGGACGGATCCGCAGCCCGCTGGTTGGAAACTGGGCCCCGCCTTATGCGCTGGCCTCACCTTGGCGCATTACGACGCCTTTGCGCTTTGCCCCTCGTTGCCGGAGCTGAAGCAGCATTTTGCGACATCACGTGCGGAGGAGATGCGGTGGGGCGTGCACGTCTTGGTTTCCCAAAACGGTGACGGCGGCCTGACCTTGGGTGATACGCACGAGTACGGTGCGACCCATGAGCCCTTCCAGCGTGAGGCGCTCGACCGGCTGGTCCTCGCCTACCTTGACGAATTCGCCCGCATCCCAGAGCGGAGCATCGCCGAGCGTTGGACCGGTTACTATCCGAAGTTGGCCGGAAAGTCCGAACTCGTCTTAACCCCGATGCCAGGCGTCACGCTCGTGAATGCCCTCGGTGGGGCTGGGATGACGATGTCGTTTGGCTTGGCCGAAGAGATTGCGGCCGTTGGCGCCCCCCTGAGCTAATCATTTCGGCACATATCTGACATAATTGTCGCGGGAAGTTGACAGAGTGTAGCCTGTTCAGGCGGGTACGGAAGGTGCATCTTTTGTGCCATGTTTCGCAACCACGCTGTCCGCGCGCTGGCCCTCGTGGCGGCGTCCGCGTTGGCGGCGGGTGCGGCGACCTATACCACCCCGAACCTGGATACGACCCCCGTGGGACAGGCTAAGCCGGTGTGGTTTGGGGGGCTTAAATTCGTCAATAAAGGCCTCGTCGGAGTCGGTCAGCTCGCGGTTGGGGCGTTGGATGACCGGGGGGACAGTCTCGGGTCGTTTTCGTCCTTTAAGGTCGACCCGAAGACATGGCACCGCAACGCCGACGGCAGTTTTGGCGGCACGCTGTTTAGCCTGCCCGACCGGGGCTATAACGCCCATGGCCCGGTTGATTACCCCGCCCGGCTCCAGCGCTTCGAGGTAACCTTTCGGCCTGACTACGGCCGTGCCCCGGTGCTCACGCCAAACCTCAAGCTCGCTTTCAAGGCGACCCGACCGCTACTGGATTTTAAGGGTAACCTGACGACAGGACTCGACCCCCATGGCGACTCCCTGCAGGGGTTTTCGCCGGTCCCGGTGCGCCATGGTAAGTTCACGGTCGATGCGGAAGGGCTAGGCCTGCATCCCGACGGCAATTTTTATCTTTCGGAAGAATATGGCGCCACGATTTATCATGTCGCTGCGGACGGCCGAATGCTCGGGCTCGTGACGCCGCCGAACGCTTGGCTGCCGCGCTTTACTAGTAAGGACTTTCAGGGCTTTACGACGGAGAAGAAGGCCGTCGAAGTTCAGACGGGCGGGCGCCGCGATAATCAAGGATACGAGGGGTTGGACGTGACGCCGGATGGACGGTATCTGGTGGCGATGTTACAGAGCGCGCCGCGGCAGGACTGCCCCAGCGAAGATGAAGAGAATCGCGCCTATACACGCGTGTTGGTCTACGATCTGGCGGGCGCAACCTTGCCGACCAAGCCCGTCGGGCACTTTCTCGTCGAACTGCCCACCTTCAACGGTTCGGGCAACGGTAAGCCAGCCAACAAGACGGCGGCGCAGTCGGAACTGATTGCTTTGAACCGACAGACTTTTCTCGTCCTCGCTCGGGACAGTCATGGCAATGGTTCGGGTAAGTCGGCCTATGCCCCGGCGGCGGGTGCGGTCGGTTACGCCGCCCAACCGATGGTCTATAAAAGCATCACGCTCGTCAGCACCCAGGGGGCCACTAATCTCGCTGGGACCGCATATGAAACCAGCCATACCTCAGCTGTCCGCGGTGCGGGTGCAAGTCTGGCGCCGGCCTATGGCCTCACCGCAGCTCAGTGCACGGATTTCGTTAACCTTCTGAACCCTACACAGCTGGCTCGGTTTGGCTTGGATCTTAACGTTGTTGGGGCAGCGGGAGCGG
>CAIYEN010000064.1 GCA_903925205.1 uncultured Opitutia bacterium
GCTCGCGAAGCATCCGCATAACGACCGCTGGCCGTTACGCGACGGCGACGCGACGACCACCGCACGCACGTGGTTCGAACGCGTGACGGCGACGGACAAGCCCGCGAAGTAAGCCGGCCGCGAAGCCGCCACGGAGGTTTCAGCGGGCCTAATCGCCTCATTCATTTCGCTAATCCGCGTCCGCGGCGATTGCTGACCCAAGATTCCGACAATCGTTCCGCCCTTTGGGAGCATGCTCGAAACGCCGACCATGCTACGCTTAGAATGATTACAAGCATTTTGCTTAACATCCTTATAAGCATCGGAAACCTGTGCGCCGGACGGCGCCGACGGGACGCTGGTTGAATGCGTCTGGCCGAGAGGTAATCTCAGGGCGTCGTCCCTTACGACATATGGCCGCGCTCGCACTCACCGTCTTCTTCTCCGTCATCCTGGCGCTGCTGGCCGCACTTGCGTTCCTGTGGGATCAGCGCAACCGCGGCGAAGACGGGTACGACCGCGATTCGCTCCGGCCGCTCGACGAGGACGCCCCCTCCCCTCCTCCGACGAACAAACTTCCATGAACGACCGCACGACCACCATCCGCTATAACGACGAAATCGTGCGGCGATTCACCCTCGCCTCCGTGTTCTGGGGTGTCGCCGGCATCCTCTTCGGGGTGTTCATCGCCTTGCAGCTAGCCTTCCCCGCGCTGAACTTCGGAATCCCTTACACCACGTTTGGCCGCCTGCGGCCGCTCCACACCAACGCGGCCATCTTCGCGTTCGTCGGCAACATGATGTTCGCGGGCGTCTACTATTCCTCGCAGCGCCTTCTTAAGACGCGCCTCGCCTGCGAGTTCCTGAGCCAGGTGCACTTCTGGGGCTGGCAGCTCATCATCCTCCTTGCGGCCATCACCCTGCCCCTCGGCCTGACGCGCGGCAAGGAGTACGCTGAGCTCATCTGGCCGATCAATATCCTCGTCGCGGTCATCTGGATCGTCTTCGGCATCGTATTTTTCACCACCCTGGCCCGCCGTCGCGAACGTAGCCTCTATGTCGCCATCTGGTTCTACATCGGCACGATCATCACCGTCGCGCTGCTCTACGTGGTAAACCACCTGTCGCTCCCGACGAGCCTTCTGCATAGTTACCCGATCTTCGGCGGCGTGCAGGATGCCCTCGTCCAATGGTGGTACGGACATAACGCCGTGGCCTTCTTCCTGACCACGCCGATCCTAGGCATCATGTACTATTTCGTCCCCAAGGCCGTGGGGCGTCCGGTGTACAGCTATCGCCTCTCGATTATCCACTTCTGGTCGCTGATCTTCCTCTACATCTGGGCCGGCCCGCACCACCTGCTCAACACCGCCCTGCCGAGTTGGCTCCAAGGCCTTGGCATGATCTTCTCGCTCATGCTCTGGGCGCCCTCGTGGGGCGGCATGCTGAATGGCCTTCTCACGCTGCGCGGCGCCTGGGACAAGCTGCGCACCGACCCCGTGGTCAAGTTCATGGCCGCCGCGGTGACCTTCTACGGCATGGCCACCTTCGAAGGCCCGCTGCTCTCGATCAAGGCCGTCAACGCGCTCGGCCACTACACCGACTGGATCATCGGGCACGTGCATATCGGCACCCTTGGCTGGAACGGCTTCATGGCGGCGGGCATGTTCTACTGGCTCGTCCCTCGCCTCTGGGGTACGCAGCTTTTCAGCGTACGGCTCGCGAACCTCCACTTCTGGATCGGGATGATCGGCATCCTCTTCTACGTCGCCTCCATGTGGGTCGCCGGCATCGGCCAGGGGCTCTCGCTCAACGAGCTCACCGCCGACGGCTCGGCGACGGCCAACACGTTCATCGAGACGCTGAAGAACATCATCCCGATGTATTACCTACGCGCCCTCGGCGGCGGCCTCTACCTTGTCGGCTATCTGCTGATGGTCTACAACCTCGGCCGCACCATCCGGAGCGGCGTCGCCACGGATGGCACGCTGCAGGTGACCGAAGCGGGGCCGGCGGAGGCCCCCGCCAAGGCTTTCCCCGGCTTCATCAACGCACCGGTGCTCTTCTCCCTGGGCATCGTCTCCACCGTCTGCCTCTGGCTGCTCGGGCACGGCGGCTGGAGCACGGCCGGACTGGTCGGCGCCATCACGCTCATCCTGGCGACGGTCGCGCACTTCGAGCTAAACAGCTACACCTGGCAGCGGTGGCACGAGGAACTGCTGCATAACGCGTTTCCGTTCGCCGTGCTCTCCCTCATCGCGGTCGCCATCGGCGGCGCCCTGCAGATCATCCCGACCGTCGCGCTCTACAAGGGCGACGGCGACGCGACGCTGCTCGAGCACCGCCTCCAGAAACCTTATCGGCCGCTGGAACTCGCCGGCCGCGACATCTACATCCGCGAGGGCTGCTACAACTGCCATTCGCAGATGATCCGCACCTTGAAGCCGGATATCCTCCGCTATGGCGCCGGCTTGGGGTACTCCCGCCTCGGCGAATCGATCTACGACCGCCCGTTCCAGTGGGGTTCGCGCCGCACCGGCCCGGACCTCGCCCGCGAAGGCCTGCTCCGCCCCGACCTCGCGTGGCATTACCGCCACCTCATCAATCCTCGCGAACTTGAGCCGGATTCCATCATGCCGGCGTATCCATGGCTCAAAGCCCACGCCGTCGACCGATCGCAGCTGTTCGGAAAGATCTCGGCCCTGCGCACCCTTGGCGTGCCCTACAAGCCCGAGGCCAGCACGCCCGGCGCCATCCAGGCCGATTACGACGTCCAGTCGAAGGAGATCGGCAAGGCTCTCATGGAGAAAGGCATTAAGGTCTCGGATGACGCCGAGGTCGTGGCGCTTCTCGCCTACCTGAGCCGGCTTGGCCTGAACGTCGAGACCCTCAAGCCGGAGGAAGCCCGCTGACATGTTCCGCCGTATCATCTGGGAAGACCTCCTGCGCGACCTGCAGACGGCCGGCCTGCTCCTGCTGGGCATCGCCCTCGTGCTGCTGCTCGCCCGCGTGCTGACCACGCCGAAGGATGAGGTCCGCCGGCTCTCCGAACTTCCGCTTAACGACGACTCAACAAGACCATGACCGAAGACCAGGACCGCGACTCCCAGCCCGTGATCATGCCGCATTCCTATGACGGCATCCAGGAATACGACCAGAGCCTGCCCAACTGGTGGCTCTTCACCCTATTCGGCTCGATGGCCTTCGCCTTCCTCTACTGGATGGCCTGCTTCGTGACCGAGACGGCCGCCGACGACCGCGTCACGCTCAACGCCGAACTCGACGCCCTTGAAGCCCGTCAGCTCGCCGCAGTGAAGAACCTCGACGACGCCACCCTCTGGAAGATGAGCCGCAACACCCAGACGGTCGCGGAAGGCCAGGCCGTGTACAACTCCCTCTGCTTCACCTGCCACGCGCCGAACCTGGCCGGAATCAAGGGATTGGGCTTCCGCCTTAACGACGACCTCTGGGTGCATGGCAACACGCCGACCGCCATCTTCAATAACATCAGCGAAGGCATCACCTTCGAAGGCAAGCCGACCGGGATGGCGGCGCAGAAAGTCCTCGGCACGGGCCGTATCGCCGCCGTCACGGCCTTCCTGCTCTCCACGCAGAAGGAGGGCTCGATGAAAACGGCCCTGCGCAAGGACGAACCCTCACAGCTTAACCCATGAGAAAAAAACCGACCCGCGAAAGCGTCACGACCATCGCACCCGACGGCGCGCGTCACTTCCTGCAGCCGGCCATCATCTTCGGCCCTTGGTGGAAGGCACGCCGCGCCGTCGCCTGGCTGCTCATCGCCTTCTTCGCGGCCCTGCCCTGGATCGAGATTGAAGGCTTCCCGGCCGTCTTCCTCGATATCGAGCATCGCCACTTCCACCTGTTCGGCACGATGCTGGGGTTGAGCGAAATCTGGCTGCTCTTCTTCGTGATCACGGGATGGGGCTTCCTGATCTTCGCGACGACCGCCCTGCTCGGACGTATCTGGTGCGGCTGGACCTGCCCGCAGACCGTCTACCTCGAACATGTCTTCCGCGTCGTCGACCGCCTCTTCGAGGGCGACCACGTCAGCCGCGCTAAGATCGATGCCCAACCATGGAGCGAACCCTCCAAGCTGCTCCGCCGCGGTGGACGTTTTATTGCCTATCTCTTCCTGTGCTGGGCCGTCGCGCACATCTTTCTGGCCTACTTCATCTCGATTCCCGGCCTCTATCCGATGATCACCGATGCGCCGCTCGCCCATCCGGCCGCCTTTGTTGCCATGGCCGTCGCGACGGGCGTGCTGTTCTTCAATTTCTGGTGGTTCCGCGAGCAGCTCTGCCTGATCATCTGCCCCTACGGCCGCCTGCAGTCGGCGTTGATCGACGATGATTCGGTCATCGTGGGCTATGACGAGAAACGTGGCGAACCTCGCGGGAAGCCCGCCAGGGACATCTCCACCGGCGATTGCGTCGATTGCCGTCGTTGCGTCCAGGTCTGCCCCACGGGCATCGACATCCGCCAGGGATTGCAGATGGAGTGCATCGCCTGCACGGCCTGCATCGACGCCTGCGACGACGTGATGACGAAGCTCAAGCGCCCCACTGGCCTCGTCCGTTACGCCTCCTTGCGCGAACTCGACGGAGGCCAGACGCGCCTCCTGCGTCCGCGCACGGTCCTGTATGCGGCCTTGCTGGTCATCGGGCTCATCGTCGCGACCGTCGCGGCACTCCGCGTCCAACCCGCGGCGTTCAAATTGAGCCGCCCGCCCCAGACCGAGCTCTACGCCCTGAGCGAAACCTCGGTCGCGAACGTGTTTCGCGCCAAGATCCAGAATAAGGATGAGATTCCGCGTCGCTTCTTCATCTCCGCGCAATCGGCCGGCACCAAAGTCACGGTGCTGAACCAGTCCGCGGGCATGGTCATCGCGCCACTGACCGAGCTCACCCTGCCGCTGACGCTGCTGGTCGACCGCCAGGACTACCGCGGCGAATTCAACCTCATCCTTCGCCTGCGCAGCGAGGATGGCGCAATCTCGCTCCTTCAGAAAGCCCACTTCATCGGCCCCGATCCACGTACCCTGCAGAAATGAACCTCCTACGCCGCCATCCTTGGATCCCGCTCGCGCTGCTCTTCTTGGGCTTCGTGGCGGTGTGGGGTTGCTGGCTGCGACTCGCTCTCCGCCACGCCCCGGAATCCGTGGCGCCCGCCAACCCTCCGCCCGCCCATGCTCCCGCTCGTTGAGACCGGCGCCGGGGCCTTCCTGGCCGGCCTGGCGGTATCGCCGCATTGCGGAGCCATGTGCGCCCCGCTGACGTGCGCCCTCGGACCATGGAAAGCCACCGCCGACCAACGCCTCGGCTTCACGACCGCTTACCACCTGACTCGCACGTTGGCCTACGCCGCCTGCGGCGCGCTCGCCGGCTTCCTCGGAGCGAAGTTCGGCCGCTGGATGGCCTTGCCGCTCATGGATTATCTTCCCTGGGCGATGGTGGTGTTCCTCGTCGCCCTGGCCTTCGGCCTTGATCGCGGATTCGCCGCTCCGGCTTTCCTGCGCCGACATCATGCCCGGTGGATGCGACTGACCCAGGACCGCAGCCCGGCTTTTGCCGGCGCCTTGCTGGGGATCCTCAGCCCCCTCCTGCCCTGCGGTCCGCTCCATGCCCTGTTCGGCCTGGCCCTGCTGAGCGGCCGCTCGCTTCGCGGCGCCGAGATCGGCTTCGGCTTCGCCCTGGGCACCATTCCTCTCCTGTGGGCCGCGCAGATGGGCTACCATCGCCTGTCCCTCCGTCTCGGCGAAACCCGCAGTATCCGCCTGCGTCGCGGGCTCGCCGGCCTCGCCGCCCTGGCGCTCCTGACCAAACTCATCTGGTTCAACCCTCCGGGCAATGTCTGCCTCTGAAGCCAAGCCCTGCCGCCATTGCGGCTCGGCCATCCTGAATCCCTTGGCGCCGGCCGGCTTCTGCTGCGCCGGCTGCGAACAGGTCCACGGGCTGATCGTCGGCTGCGGTCTTGAGCGCTATTATGAACTCCGGTCCGAGGCGATCGCCCCGGTCAACGAGACGATCCTCGGCTCCCATGACTTCGATTGGCTGCGCGACGCGCAGCAAGCCTGCGACCAGGCCGGACGACGCTCGCTCCGCGTCGCCTTACGCGGCCTCTCCTGCGTGGGTTGCGTCTGGCTCATCGAGAAACTGCTCGTTGAGTCACCGGGGATCGTAGCCGGTCGCGTCAACGCGCATCGCGGCACGCTCCGGCTCGAATGGGCCGAAGGCACCGACATCACGGCCGCGGCGCGCACGCTCGCCGGCTTCGGCTACCTCATGGTGCCCGACGACGGCGAAGACCATCGCGAAGAAGACGGCCTGGCCACGCGCCTCGGCCTTTGCGCGGCCTTCGCGATGAATGCGATGCTCAACTCCGTGCCGGCGTACCTGGGCATGAAGCAGGACGAACAGTTCGCGGAACTCTTCCGGCTGCTCGCCGCATTCTTCGCGACGCTCTCGATGCTGGTCGGCGGCAGCTACTTCGCGGCCCGGGCGTGGGCCTCGCTCCGTCGCGGCAACCTGCACATGGACCTGCCCATCGCCTTGGGCCTTGTCAGCGCCTACCTCGCCGCGTTCGTCGGCTGGGCGCTGAATCTGCC
>CAIYEN010000065.1 GCA_903925205.1 uncultured Opitutia bacterium
CCAGACCGCGGGGCCACCGCCGAACCAAGGAAGGATGAAGCGCGCAATCAGCGGCTGGACGAGGAAGAGCAGGCATGCTCCCCAGAAGATGGTCAGGCTGAAGGCGAACATGGAGGGGGGTATGTGTTTGGAACCCCGCCGCGAGGCGAAGGTTGGGGCAAAGAAGGGCTAGGCCCCCGACCCCCGCAAGGCAACCCCCATCAGGCCCGCGGGCGGATCCGGAGGACGAGGGACTCGTACCCCAGCGTGCGTTCGTAGGAGGGTTCCTTCTCCACGCGCTCGACGGACGAGATAATCTCCTGGGTGCCCACGAGCTCGACGCATTTCTGGAGCAGCGTGCGGAGGATTAAGCGCGCGTGCGGGGCGCCGAGGCAGAGGTGTTCGCCGAAGCCGAACGAGAGGTGCGGGTTTGGCTTACGGTCGATCTTGAACTCGTCGGCCTGCGGGAAGACGGACTCGTCGCGATTGGCCGAAGCCCAGCCGAGCGAGACGCGTCCGCCCGCAGGAACCTGTTCGCCGTGGACGGAAGTCATGACCGGGCAGACGCGGCCAATGTGCGTCAACGGCATGAAGAACCGGAAGAACTCCTCGCTCGCATGCGTAATCCGCTTCGGGTCTTCGCGAAGGTACGCCAGCGCGTCGGGGTTCGCCGCCAAGTGGCCGAGGGCGCAGGCGACCGTGTGGATAATCGTGTCGCGGCCGCCGGCGAAGGCGATGTTCGCGTAACCGAGTTTCTCTTGGTGCGTGAGTGGACGGCCTTGGAAGGTGGCCGCGTGGAGTGCGGAGAAGAAGTCAGCGCCGGGTTGGGCAGCGGTCGCGGCGAACTTGCCTTCGATGTATTCGTCGAGGCCGGAGCTCTTGCTGAGCCCATCGTTCTTGCGGAAGACGTGTGTTCCCCAGCCAATCCAGAGGTCCGCTTCGCTCTCGGGGACATTCAGCAGGTAGGTGAGCGCGCGGGATTGGAGGGGGAGGGCGAAGCCATGGACGATCTCGATCTCCGCCTGGGCGAAGGCGCTGCGAAGCATTTTTTCGGTGAGGGCTTCGACTTGCGCGATCATCTCGGCAGATTTCGGACGCTGGAAGAAAGGCTCGGCGATGGCCCGGTAGTCGGCGTGTGAAGGAGGGTCGATCTCGAGCGGCAGCTGGCGGACCGAACGCACGGATTCCTCTGAGGGAATCGGCACGCGACAGGGAGCGTCGGAACTATACGTCTGCCAATCCTTCGCCGCCTTGCGGACGTCGGCATGGCCCAGGATCATCGGAATCTGTTCGCCTTGGAATTCGTAACGGGTCACGGGCCCTGCCTCCCGCTTCGCCTTGAAGGGGTCAGACGGCTTGTGGCCGAAGGGACATTTGCCGCCGAACATGGGATTACTTCTGACCGAGTTGCTGCTCGAGCCAAGGCGTAATGCGATCAGCCCAGCGGGCGGCATGTTCGCGTAGGCCGGGTCCGCTGAAATGGACGCCCTTGCCGTTGCTCTGACGCCATTCAGATTTCAGGGCATCGCTATCCGGG
>CAIYEN010000066.1 GCA_903925205.1 uncultured Opitutia bacterium
CGCTGCGTGGCACGCTGGGCCACGACGGCCGCGAGGTCGCGCCGGACCTTGGCAATCTTGTCGCGAATCTTACGTTGGTCCATTTCCATCTGCGTCTCGCCGGCATCGCGCTGCATCGCGCCGCCACCACGCTGACGGTCCAAGTGTGACCAGAGGCGCTTGAGCCGGGGGAGCTGCTGCTGGAGCTTGGCGAGCTCGACCTGCAAGACGGCTTCCTTGGTCTTCGCCCGCGAGACGAAGATATCTAAGATGACTTCCTGCCGATCAATCGCGTGGAGGCCGCGAGAGTCCTTCTCCCAATTGCGCTGTTGGGCTGGAGTGAGTTCGTCGTCGAAGATGATGAGCCCGCATTCCTTGTCGTGCGCCAGTTTGGAAATTTCCTCCATCTTGCCGGACCCGACGAGGTGGCGCGGGCTTTCTTCCCGGATACGGGCGATGAGCGAGCCGCGAATTTCCACGCCGAGGTTCTCCACGAGTTCGTGGAGCTCGTTCAGGAGGAGCTGGGCTTCTTCGTTCGTTTCACCTTGGCGCTGGAGCCCCACCAAGATGGCCCGGTTGGCACGGGCGATGACCTCGGGGTCGAAAGGGTCGAGGGGCTTGGGCTTAGGGGCAGGGTCAGACACGTGTTGCGGGACGGACGGTTAAGCCTGACGTCTGGCGCTCCGCGGGCAAAGCGAAACTTCCGTCACTTGGCCTCGGGGCTTCTTCCCCATGGCGTACCCTGGGGTTCCACGTCCGCAATCTGTTGGCCTCAAGGGTTGAACTGGATCCAATCGATGTTCATCAGCCCGCCTTTACCTGGGTTGACGAGGACGAGGAAAACATCGTGCCGTCCGGTCGAAGCCGCCAGCGGCGCCTTGTTCTCGGCGAACTTACTCCAGTCGCCCGTATTCGTGATATCTACCGTCCCGAGCAGCGGGCCATTGGGGGCATCGAGGTGAACTTCTACTTTGCTGCCTTTGGAGGTGCCGCCCGCGGAAGCGAAGACCGTAAAGCTCTGGCTGTCGGCGAGGTTGAGGTTCGCGAACTTTAGGGTGTGACCGTGGTTGGTGGAGCCGACGGCCTTGCCGGTGTTCTTCGGGCCGTTGAGTTCGGCGGTCTCTGCTTCGATGCGCCGGGTGCGCAGGGCGACCGTGGCTTTGCCCGCCAGCGGACCAGCGGGGGCGGCGCCCGCATCGGTGTAGGTGGCTTCTAGGACAAACTGGCCGGCCTTGTCCGCTTTCGGTGCAGTGATCTCACCGGCGAGTCCGCGGGTGATGGACGGACCGCCTTTACCTTTCTCGAGGGCGAGGATCCAGCGCAACATGAACGCGACTTCGTCGACGGTGTGCTGCGGATGGGCGAGCATGGGGACCTGTCCCCAGACGCCGCCACCGCCGAGGCGGACTTTCTTGTTCAAGGTCTCGGAGGTATCTTTTACGCCGCGATACTTGTCCGCAATGGCGACAAAGGAAGGACCGACGAGCTGTGTTTCGGTCGCGTGGCAATTGAGGCAATCGCTTTGGCGCATGAGCGTCAGGCCGGGGTCAGTCGATTCCGTCTTGCCGTCGCCGGTGACGAAGGCCGAGGACACGAAGGCACGTAGGCTGAATTCGAGAGCCTTGTCGGTTGAGCTGCCATCCTCAGCATCTTGAACCGCAACTTGGAAGGCGACTTTCTTGCCGGGCGTGAAGAAATCACCGTCCTGCGGAGCGCTGAAACGCACCTGCGGGGGGGTGTTGCCCACGACAACCGGTAAGCTCGAGACTGCTTCGCCGCCCTCGGCGTCTTTGACGGTGAGTTCGATCGAGAAGTTACCAGCCTGTGCTAGGGTGGTCGAGAGCTCCGCGCCTTCACCGAGCGGGCGGTCGCCGGGTTGGAGTTTCCAGCGGTAGGTTAAGGCTTTGCCTTCGGGGTCGCTCGAGCCGGCCGCACTAAGCTTCACGGCCAACGGGGCTTTGCCGAAGCCGACCGAAACGGCGGCCTTGGCGATGGGCGGCAGGTTGCCGCGGAGGTAGGAAATCTTGTAAAGGCCGCTATCATGGTTGGCTCCCCACGTCTCACCGTAGTCCATGAAGTAGAGACAGCCGTCTGGACCGAAGACTGCATGCACGGGGCGCTTCATGAGCGTCGCGCCATTGGCGATGGCGGGCTGCAGTTTCTTAACCTGTTCGCCGGAGTTACCCGTGACGACCTTGCCGTTAGTGAACGGTTCAAGGCCGACGAGGTTCGAGTCGGCGTCTAGACGCGCCCACTTGATGAATGGTCGCTGCCAATCCCAGAAGAGCAGGCATCGGTCGAAGTGCTCGGGGAAGCCATCGGTTTTCTCGAAGGACGGAGAATAGTGGAAGACGGGGCCGGCGCAGGCGGTGCGGCCACCTTCGCCGAGTTCTGGCCACTTCTTGGGGCTCTTGTACGGCCAGTAAATAAACGCTGGGGTCGCCGGTGGCAGGTCATTCAGGCCCGTGTTGTTGGGGCTCGTGTTGTGCGGGTGCGCTGGGTCAGCAAAGGGCCCGACCGCATTGGTGGCGAAATCAACTTTCGCGTACGCGTAGTTGTCGCCGACAAAGTAGGGCCAGCCAAAATTGCCCGCCTTGCGGGCTTGGTTGATTTCATCGTAGCCGCGCGGGCCGCGGGGACCATCGGCGTTGGCGTCGGGGCCGACTTCGCCCCAGTAGACAAAGCCCGTGGCTCGGTCGATAGAGAGGCGCCAGGGATTGCGGCAGCCCATGGCATAGATTTCCGGACGGGTCTTCGGCGTGCCTACGGGGAAGAGGTTGCCGGCCGGGATCTCGTAGGTGCCGTCGGCCTTGGGGCGGATGCGGTTTACCTTGCCCGCGAGGCTCATGGTGTTGGCGGCAGACTTTTGCGCATCCCACGGCATCCGGCCCGGACGTTCATCGGCGGGCGAATAACTCTGGCTGTCGCCGAAGGGGTGCGTGTTATCACCAGCGGACCAGTAAAGGTTACCGTCCGGACCGAAGAGCATGCTGCCTCCGTGGTGACAGCACTCCTTGCGCTGCTCGTCGTAGCGTAGGAGGACCTTCTCGCTTTTTAGATCGAGGGCGTCATCCTTAATCGTGAAGCGCGAGATGGATTGACCATCAAAGCCGAGGGGAGAGTAGAGGCAGTAGACCCAGCCGTTCTCGGCAAACTTGGGATCGAGCGCGAAGCTGAGGAAGCCGTTCTCCTGTTGCAGGAAGACCTCGAGCTTGCCGATGACCTTCACTTGCTTTGTTTTAAGGTCGATGGCCTTGAGCAAGCCGCCGTATTCGTTGAAGTACAGCCGGCCATCTGGGCCGATCTCCGTCGTCATCGGCTGGGGGATGTCGCCCAGCAGTTTCTCGACCTTGAAGCGCGCGTCCTCTGGGGCAGCGGGCGCAGCGATGAGCGGGGCGGCCAAGGCGGCGAGGGCCAAGCCAAGGAACGCAGAGCGGAGAGACGACTTCATGGGGGTGAGGGAAGGATGACCGCCGGGGGGCTCGGCGGTTCCTTATCTTCCCCCGAATACCTGCAGGTGGAAGGATAAATATGGGGACACGTTGACAAGGTGACACGGTGACAAGGGGGCGAAACTTGGAATCAGGGCTTCACGACCGCCTTTTCCCTGGCTAGCCGCATCTTGATTGTTCCGCCTAGCAGTCGGGCTACCTCGGTGATTTTTGCCTCTATGTTTTCTGAGTCCGCATCGCTGATTAAATGGATGTCTTTAGCGATGTGTAACTGGGTCTCGAGTTCGGCCAGAGAGCCGCGGGCAATTTGCAGGAACCTAAGCGAGTCTCTGTTTGTTCCGCGTTCGTCTCCTTCTGCGATGTTAGAAGGAATAGATACAGCTGAGCGCAGCATTTGTTCGGTTAGGCCTCTGTGCCGATCGCTGGGGAAGGAGAGGCAAAGCCGATAGACGTCAGCAGCCAGCCGTTCAGCTTTTTGCCAAACAATTAGGTCTCTGAAGGAGTTTACTTTTCCTCTAGGAGTTGGAGTGTCCATGTGTTGTATGGTCTGCTTGCATGGCTATTGGTCACGCCCCCGGTTCCGTGATTTCGCTTCAGGGATAAGGTGCTAAGATGTATTAGGGTGTAAGCGGAGAGAACAGGGTGGCCTTAATGGCTTCCCCCTTGTCACCGTGTCACCTTGTCAACTTGTCCCCTCTGAAGGGCCGTGCCCTTCAAATCAGCCCTAACTGCATCTTGCCGTCTTCAGAGATCATGGTCTGGGTCCACGGTGGGTCCCAGACGATGCTGACCTGCGCTCGGTTGACGCCGGGCACCGCGAGCACGCGGTTGCGGGCATCTTCGGCGATGACGGGACCCATGCCGCAACCGGGCGCGGTCAAGGTCATGGCAACTTCGACGCTGTGGCGGTCGGCGGAGCCATCGATGGCGTCGACCTTGAGCGAGTAGACCAGACCGAGGTCGACGATGTTCACCGGGATTTCAGGATCGAAGACTTTCTTGAGGCTTTCCCAGACGGCTTCATCGGAAGGCTTGCCGGCGTGGCCCGGGTGTTCCGCGGTGCCGATCGAGCCGTAGGCGTCGGTCTTGCCTTCGTTCTCGGTGGCGTCGGACGGCACCTGCTCGCCGAGGGCTTCGGCGTCCGTGCCTTTGATGCGGAACATGCCGGAGTCGCAGACGACGGTGAAGTTGCCACCGAGGCGGTGCGTGATGGTTACCTTCGTGCCCGCGGGGAGGACGGCGGGTTCGCCCGCCGGAATGACGGTCGCCTGCACGTCGCGCGCAAGCGTGCGGTCATGTGGGCTCGGGGCGTGGCGTTGGCCGGTGGTATCTTCGCTCATAAAATTAAACTTGGTGGAATTTGGCGCTCAGCATGCCGCGGACGGCTTCGGCGCCTTCTTCGTCCTCGACCTTCGCAATGACTTCCTCGAGGAAGCCTTGGGCGAGGAGCTCTTGGGCCACTTCCAGTGGGATGCCCCGGGCCCGCAGGTAGAAGAGCTCGTTCTCGTCGACCTGGCCCGTCGTCGCACCGTGCGAGCATTTCACGTCGTTGGCTTCAATCTCAAGGCCGGGCAGAGAATCCGCTTCGGCGTCGGGCGAGAGGAGGAGATTCCGGTTGGTCTGGTAGGCGTCGGTGCGTTGGGCGTCGGGCGCGACTTTAATCAGGCCGGAGAAGATCGTGCGCGACTTGCCCAGTAGGGCGTTCTTGAAAAGGAGGTCAGACTTCGCTTGGCCTGCGGTATGAATCTGCAGGGTGCGTTGGTCGAACTCCTGTTCACCCGTGGCGACGCTGATGCCGTACAGGCGAACGTCCGCGCCCGGCCCGTCGATGCGGACGGTGTTCTCGAGGCGTGCGCGGCGCGAGCCGACGGCAGCGTTGACCGAGGTGATGAGCGCGTCGCGACCGCCACAGGTGTTATCCACCTGGAAGGATTGCGTGCGGTTACCCCAGCCTTGGACGGCGAGACGCGAAACTTTGGCGCCCGTGCCCGCATGGATGTCGCAGGCGGAGATGGCTAAGGCGCGCGCGTCGGTCGTGGCGCCCAGGTGATAGTCTTGGATGGAGACCACCGCGTGTTCGCCGGCAATGATGAGCGCGTGCGGGAAGATCGCGGCGCCATCGGTCGAGGTCCAGTTGACGGACACGAACGGCTGGCGGATCTCCACGCCTTTCGGGACGAAGAGGACGTAGCCGGTCTTGAGCCAAGCTTGGTGCAGGCCGAGGAACTTCGCCCCGCCGAGGCCAGCGCCGTGCTTCAGCAGGTGCTCCTGGAGCAGGGCGGGGTGATGACGCAGGGCGTCGGACAGGGTCTCGAAGCGCACGCCTTGGGCGGTGAGCTCAGGCGAGAGGGCGGGCCGGAGGACGCAATGGCCGTCAACGTGGACGACGAGGGCCGCCGGGCGGGCGACGAAGTGCGAGCGGGCAATGAGCGCAGTGGCGTGGGCCTCGGTGGGTTCGGGGGCGGGCGCAAAGCCTGCGAGTGAGAGCGAACGGGCGTCGGAAAAGCGCCACTTCTCGTCGTCGCGCGTGGGCATCGGCAGTCGCTCGAAGTCGGCCCAACCTTGGCGACGGAGCGCATCGAACCAGTCATGGCCCGACGGGTGAGCTAAGTCGGCGGGTTGTAGGGCGGCGTCGAGGCTGCCGGCTGGGGAGGTGAGGGTACTCATCTTAACCGACGGACCCTTCCATCTGGAGTTCGATGAGACGCTTGAGCTCCACGGAATACTCCATGGGGAACTCCTTCACGAGGTCGTTGACGAAGCCGTTTACCGCGAGGGACATCGCTTCACCTTCGGAGAGGCCGCGCTGCATCATGTAGAAGATCTGCTCAGCCGAGACCTTGGAGACACTGGCCTCGTGCTGGACCGAGTTCTTCTGGCCACGCACGGAAATCGCCGGGTAGGTGTCGGTGCGGCTATGCTCGTTGATGAGCAGGGCGTCACACTCGGTGTTGTTACGGCAGTTCTTCAGCGTCTTCGGGATGTGCACGAGGCCGCGATAGGTGGAGCGACCGGAGCCGACCGAGATGGACTTCGCAATGATGTTGGAGGTCGTGTCGTCAGCCGCGTGAATCATTTTGGCACCAGTGTCTTGGTGCTGGCCGTCGTTGGCCAAAGCGATGGAGAGCACTTCGCCGCGGGCACCCTTGCCGCGGAGAACGACCCCCGGGTACTTCATGGTCAGGCGGGACCCGATGTTACAGTCGATCCAGCGCACTTCAGCGCCTTCTTCGGCGACACCCCGTTTGGTGACCAGGTTGAAGACGTTGGCCGACCAGTTCTGGACGGTGACGTACTGGATCTTCGCGCCCTTGAGGGCGACGAGTTCCACGACGGCGCTGTGCAGGGTCGAGGTGGAGAACTTGGGGGCGGTGCAGCCCTCCATGTAGGTGACCTCCGCGCCTTCGTCGGCGATGATCAGCGTGCGCTCGAACTGGCCGAAATTTTCCGCGTTGATTCGGAAATAGGCCTGGAGCGGTTGGGCGACCTTTACGCCCGGGGGGACGTAGATGAAGGAACCGCCGGAAAATACTGCGCTGTTGAGCGCGGAAAACTTATTGTCGCCGGTCGGAATGACCTTGCCGAAGAATTTTTTAAAAATCTCGGGATGTTCGCGCAGGCCTTCGGTGGAGTTGACGAAGATGACGCCCTGTTTCGAGACGAGATCCTTGATGTTCGAGTAGGCGGCTTCGGAGTCGAATTGCGCCTCCACCCCGGCGAGGAATTTTCGCTCCTGCTCGGGAATGCCGAGGCGTTCGAAGGTCTTCTTGATGTCGTCCGGCACCTCGTCCCACGTGCGCTTGGGCTTTTGGCCTTGCGAGAG
>CAIYEN010000067.1 GCA_903925205.1 uncultured Opitutia bacterium
CGGCCTCGAGACCTCGGTCGACATGTGCAGCGCGACGCACCCTGAGTTCCGCGAGATTACGCTCAGTGCCCTCCCGATGATCGACCACCTCACGATTAACGAAATCGAAGCTGGCCTGACCGTCGGTGAAGTCATCGACCCCAAGAATGCCGGCTGGTTGCTGCGCACCGCGGAGCAGTTACTCTCCCTGGGCGTCAAGCAGACCGTCACCATCCACACCGAATACGGTGCCGTGTGCGCAACCGCCGATGGCCTTCGCCTCAAGCAGCCCTCACTCAAACTCCCCGTCGGTTACAGCAAGGGCGCTACGGGCGCCGGCGATGCATTCGCTGCAGGCATGCTCTACGGCCTACACGAAGGCCTCGGAATCCAGGAACGCCTCCGCCTCGCCGTCTGCTGCGCCGCCGCTTGCCTGCAGGACCCCACTCCCTCCAAAGGACTCCGTCCGGTAAAGGACTGCCTCGCGCTCGCTGACCAATTCGGCTTCGGCGAGTTTTGAGAGAACGGGGGGGCCGAACAAACACAGTGTAAAGGTGCAAAAGTGGAAAGGTGCACAGGTGGAGACGGGAGGAGACAGGAGGGGACTCGTTGGCTGGAGTATGGTTGGCTAGGGGTTGTGCGGCGGCCTTCGGCCGACTGCTAATATTCCGCTTCCCCGTTTCACTCCCTTTGCACGCCTCTGCATCGAGGTAGGGTTGGCACTGCGTGCCAACCTAGCAGCCCCTGTATCGACCAACCGCCAGCCTCTAACCGCCGTCACCCAATCCGTACTCTGTACTCTGTAATCCACTCCCCATGTCCCCGGGTCACCTTGTCCCCTCGCGGCTTCGCCGCCATCCCCTAGCCAACCATACTCTGGCCCACCAGTCCCCTTGTTAACGTTGCACCTTTCCACTTTTGCACCTTTGCACCGCCACGAGCCTCACCCCATTCCTCATTCCCCTTGAACATTCCCCCCGCTTCCGTGTCCTAAAAGCCGTCCCCATGAGCCTACCCCGTCTCATCGCTTTGGCCAGCTGCCTCGGCACCCTTGCCGCGGCGGAAGCTCCGACGTGGTCGTTCGACGGGACGACCCAACTGGCGCTCACGAACGTTGGCGGCGTGACGTTCGCCCAGCCGGGGCCGCGTCGACCAGATTACCCGAGCTTCGACCAGAAAAATGTCGCCGCTCGCTTTAACGGTAAGGGTGCTCACTTAGTCCTACCCGACACGGGCCCAGCCAGTGGTTTCGATTTCAAGAACGGCGACGCGATCACCCTCGAGGCTTGGGTGAAACTCGATGGCCTTCGCAAGGGCGCGAATGTCTACCTCATCGGCAAGGGTCGCACCAAAGCCAGCTCGTCCAATCAGAACTGGGCGCTCCGGCTGCGCGAGATGTACGGGTCAGCCTGCCCGAGTTTCCTCTTCGCAACAACGCCGACCGCCAACGACCAAGGCGACGATCGCTGGCATCGCTGGACTACCAAGAGTGGGATCGCGGACGATGGCCGCTGGCACCACGTGGCGGTGAGCTATACCTTCGGCGACCCGACGAGCGTCCACGGCTTCGTGGATGGTCAAGAAATCCCTGGAGCCTGGGACATGGGTGGCGCCACGAAAGAAACCCCAGTGACCGACGACGACGCGGTCTGGCTGGGCTCGTCCATGGGCGGGAGTGTTAACAATAGTTTCGCGGGCTGGCTCGACGAGGTCGCCCTCCATCGCCGAGCCGTCCCGGCCCAGGAACTCACCGCCCGCTTCAAAACGACACTGCCCGCACTGGAGGTCGCCGTCGCCGCCCCGCGCGATACCAGTGCGAACGCCGGGAATGACAGTGCCAACAATGCCGGCTTCAAGGCGACCCAAGGCCCCGCCGCGACGGTCAAGGCCTCCTCCTTCACCGATTGGACGAAGGTCCCCACCGGCCAAGTGCTCGTGCAACTCAGCGGCGACTGGAAGGCGGAAAAGAACGTCTGGCCAAGCGCGGCCTTGCCAACCACCGAAAGCTACGAAGCACCCGCGTTCGGCTTCTTCCGCACGCCTTTCCCATACGTGTCGACCGGCGTCCGCGGCGATCGCGGGAGTCCGTATTTCTTCCGCGCTGCGGCTAAGGTAAACCTGCCGGCCGGCAAACATCGCCTGCTACTCCGTGGACGCGGCGCCGCGGCCCTATTCATCAACGATAAGCTCGTCCTGAACACACCCTTCCCTCCGGGTGGCTCTGACGATAAACCGATAAAGGTGCAGGATAAGTTCCTCGACCTCGGTCCGTCGTTCCGTTTTGTACCGCCCGGCAATCGTGAGGTCTGGTGCGAATTCACGAGTACTGGCGGCGAACAGCGCATCGTGCTCGAAACGGTCGTGGGCTACGTTATCAACGCGAAGTCACGCCGGCGGGCCGAGCTCGGCGAAACGGTCGCAGCAATTTCACTCGAAGGGACGAACACTTGGCAGCTGCTCGGACCCGGTGCCACCAACGCGGCCTACGATGACGCTGGCTGGTCTGCCTTTGCCCAACAAGAAGAGGCCCGGCTCGCTCAGCTGGATGCCCACCAACGGGCCCAAGCCCGCACCAGCGAAGCCGACTACTGGACACAGCGCCGCACGGCCGCGCAAGCTTGGCTGGCTAAGACGGCCGAGACGCCCGTGCCTCCGCTGCCCACCGGCTACACGGCGGGCAACGCCATCGACGCGTTTATCGCGGAGAAACTCGTCGCGTACCAGCAAACCGTCAAAGCGGACAACAGCGGCCTCGACTTCTACCGACAGGTTTGGCCGATCTTCGAAAGCCAATGCCTCGAATGCCACCAAGGCACCAAGTCCAAGGGCGGTCTCCACCTCGACACGCTGGCCGGTGCCCTCAAGGGTGGTAAAAGCGACGGACCCGCCGTGACGCCGAAGGATGCAGCGAAGAGCGCCCTTTGGACGCGCGTTTGCTCGACCGACAGCGATGAGCGTATGCCGCCCAAAGGCCCTGGGCTTTCGGCCAACGAAAAAACTATCCTCGAACGGTGGATTCAGGCCGGTGCCACGTGGCCGGAGTTCCGTCCGCAGCCGACGAAACTCACGCCTCTATCCTCCGACCTCGCCTTCCTGCGTCGCGTGTCCTTCGACGTTGTCGGGGTGCCGCCGACGGCCGCAGAGATCGCAACCTTCGAGGCAGACCACTCCGCTGATAAACGTGCCAAGGTCATCGACCGCCTCCTCGCCGACCCCCGTGCCGCCGACGCCAGCATGGGCACTTGGCAGGACGTCTTGGCCGAGAACCCGAACATCCTCAACCCGACGCTTAATAACTCCGGTCCGTTCCGTTGGTGGCTCCACGAGAGCCTGCTCGACCACAAACCACTCGACCTTTTTGTCACCGAACTCGTGCGCCTGAAGGGCAGCGAACGCTTTGGCGGCCCGGCGGGCTTCGGCCTGGCCTCACAGAACGATGTGCCCATGGCGGCGAAGGCGACCGTACTGACGTCCGCTTTCCTCGGTGTCGACGCCAAGTGCGCCCGCTGCCACGACTCGCCCGCGACCTCGACCAAGCAGGAACAGGTCTTCGCCCTCGCCGCCTTACTCGAAACGAAAGGCGTGAAGGTCCCGGCCACCAGCAGCGTGGCCATGGACAAACTCCGCGAGGGCGGTCGCAAGCCGCTCATCGAAGTGACGCTCGCGCCTGGCGCGACCGTGCAGCCGCATTGGCCGTTCCCGGAGTTTGCGACCGAAAGCGTGGCCGACGAACTGGCCTTAGACCCGCATGACCCGCGCGACCGTTTGGCGACCTTGCTGACTGCCCCGCAAAACGAACGCTTCGCCCAAGTCATGGTCAATCGCCTCTGGGCTGGCCTGATGGGCCGCGGGCTCGTCGACCAAGCCGGTGATTTCGAACGCAGCCGCACGACGCACCCCGCCCTGCTCCGCTGGCTCGCCCGTGAGCTCGTGCGCAGCGGCTACGACGCCGACCATGTGCGCCGACTCATCCTCAACTCGCACGCCTACCAACGCAGCGATGAGCCCACGGCGAAGATGCCACCCGAACTCTACGCCGCCCGCGCGCCGCGCCGCCTTTCCGCCGAACAGGTGGTGGATGGTCTCTTCGCCGCCACGGGCAAGCCGCTCCACACCGAGGAGGTCAGCCTCGACATCGATGGCATCCGTGAATCCGACAACTCCATCTCGCTCGGCCAACCGCGCCGCGCGTGGATGCTTGCTTCGACCTCCAACGAACGTGACCGCCCGGCCCTCGCCTTACCACGCATCCAAGCGGTCTGCGATGTACTCGCGGCCTTTGGTTGGCGCGCAAGCCGTCCCGACCCACTCACGGATCGCGACACGGCCCCCAACTCGCTCCAGCCAGCCATCCTCGCCAACGGCGTGATGGGGACGTGGCTGACGGGCTTGAGCGAAGACCATGGGACGACGCGACTCTGCCTCGAGGCCAAGTCGCCCGAGGCGCTCGTTGAAGCGCTCTTCCTCCGCATTCTCACGCGCCGCCCCACGGCCAAGGAACTGCAACTGTATACCGAGCGCCTCCGGCCCGATTTCGAAAATCGCCTCGCCCACTCGACCGTCGCCCGGCCTGCGGGGCCCCGCCGGCCAGCCTACTACGTCTCCTGGTCCAACCACCTCGACAAGGACGCTACCTTGGTCCGCCAACAGCAGGCCGAGGCTGCCCGCCGCGGCGACCCAGCCACGACACGCCTGCAGCCCGCCTGGCGTCAGCGCGCCGAGGATGCCCTTTGGGCACTGGTCAACTCCCCCGAATTCCTTTACCATTAATCTTATGGACCGCCGCACCTTCCTCACCGCCCTCGGCTTGGCCCCCTTCGCCGCGCAGTTACCAGGCGCCACCACAGTCCACGCGCCCAAGGGTAAGGCCGAGCATTGCATCTTCATCTGGCTCGGGGGCGGCATGGGTCAAATCGACACCTTCGACCCCAAGGCCCTCGGTGATAACCAAGCCTCCAAGAAGAAGGCCGGTTCACTCTACCCTTCAATCGAGACCTCCGTTGCGGGTGTCCGCGTCTGCGAACACCTCCCGCGCACGGCCAAGCTCATGGAGCACGTCACCGCCGTGCGCTCGGTCCACCACAAGGTCATCGACGAGCATGCGTTTGCGACGAACCTTGTCCACACGGGCCGCATGGTCAGCGGCAACGCCATCTACCCGTCCCTCGGCTCCATCGTGGCGCATCGCCGCGGTGCACTCGACCCGAAGGTCCCGGCCTACATGCTCATTGGCTTCCCCAACGTCAGTCGTGGCCCAGGCTTCCTCGGCGTCAAGGATGGCTACGTCTACCTAGTCGACACGCAGACGGGTCCCGCTGGCTTCGCACGGCCCGACGGGCTCACGGCCGACCGCGAGGCCGACCGACGTGCCCTGCTGGCCGCCACGGGCGAGGCCGCGGCCGATTCCGCCCTCGCCGAATACGCCGAGGCCCAGCGCGAAGCCTTTCGCTTAGCTGGTCCGTCGTTCATGCAGCATTTCGACCTCACGAAGGAACCGGCGGATCTCCGCGCGTCCTACGGCGGCGAGTTCGGCCAGCGGTGCCTGCTCGCCCGACGCCTGGTCGAGGGCGGCGTCCGTTTCATCGAGGTTTCGCACAACCTGAACTTCATCAACGGCACCGGCTGGGATGCGCACAACGACGGCATCACCCACCAGCACGTGCTCATCCGTGAGCTCGACAACGCCCTCGCCGCGCTGACCACCGACCTCCAGGCGAAGGGTCTGCTCGACAAGACCCTCATCGTCGTCGCAACGGAGTTCGGCCGTCCGGCGGAATTCGATGGACGGGGCGGGCGCGGCCACCAAGGCACGGCCTTCTCGATGGTCCTCGCCGGCGGCGGCCTCAAGCACTGCGGCGCCTACGGCGTCACCGATGACCTCTCCAAGAAAGTCGTCGAGAAGCCCGTGAGTGTGCCCGACTTTCATGCGACGATCCTCGCGGCGATGAATATTGATACGACCCATGACCTCATGGACGGTGCCCGCCCAGTCCCCGTCACCGACGGTGGCAAGCCGATCGCGGAATTACTCGGCTGAAGCTGAGACGAGGGGCAGCACAGATACAGTGCAAAGGTGCAAAAGTGGAAACGTGCACCGGTGGAGACAGGAGGGGACAGGTTGACAAGGGGACACGGGGACATGGGGAATGGCAGCGGCCTTCGGCCGCTTACTCACATTCCGCCTCCCCTTTGGATCTTATTCCGGTCCCCGGTCCCCCTTTCAGTTTTAAACTTTGGCACCTTTGCACCGGCCGCAGGCCGATTGGCACCTTTGCACTAGGTCCCTAGGTCACCTCATCCGCCTCGCGGCTTCGCCCCGCTGGCCTTGTCTCAGAATTGACACGCGAAAGAAGGCGAGATGACGGCGATCCTGAGGGATTTTCCCGTGACTCCTCTTAATCGTAGGCTAACCCTCTTTCCTCAGCCCCATCACCATGCGCCTAATGCCGTCCTCTTGCCTAGTCCTACTCGCCACCCTCCCGGCGTTACTCTTGGCCGACCCGAAGCCGACCTTGGCTACGCGCCAACCCGGCGAAGACGTGAATAGCGTCGAGGTCCGCACCCGCCCAGGCCTAGCTCCCAGCGCCGACCTACTTTTCAATGGTTGGGGCGTATCCCCCGCGGGCACGCACGTCTCCTGCGGTGACATGGCCTTAAAGATGGTCATCGCCCCCGATCAGGCGGCGGTGCTCGCGGTCTGCGCCGGCTACAACAAGCAAGGCGTCAACATCGTGAGCCTAGACGCTAAGCACGAGGCCAAGTTCCTCCCGCTGAAGCAGGCCTTCAACGGCCTCGCCTTCAGCCCGGACGGCAAGAAGTTCTACGTCTCGGGCGGCGACTCCGGCGTGATCTACGTCTTCAATTACCAAGCCGGCCAAGCCACGCTGGAGCGCGAGGTGAAGCCCCAGCCCACCGCCCAGCACACCTTCCTCGCCGGCATCACCGTACACCCGAAGACCGGCACGGTCTACGTCTGCAACGAAGGCAACCATGAGCTCTGGGCACTCAACTCCAAGACGCTCTTGCTCGAGAAGAGTGTCGCCGTCGGCCAGCACCCGCACTCGGTCGTCCTCGGTGCCGACGGGACCCACCTCTACGTCAGCAACTGGGGGAGCCGCAGCATCAGCATCGTCGACTCGGTGAAGCACACCCGCCTCCGCGACATCACCGTCGGTATCCGCCCCAATGACATGGCCCTTTCTCCCGATGGCCGGCTCTTCGTCGCCTGCTCCGGCGATAATTCCGTGCATGTCATCGAAACCGCTAAGTTGGAACGCGTCGGCGATGCCGCTGGCCCAACCCGCCGACTCTGGGAAGGCACCCGCGAAGTCATCGTGACGTCGCTCTACCCCCAGTCCCCCGAGGGGAGCACCCCGTGCAGCCTCACCGTCGCCCCCGACGGCAAGACGCTCTTCGTGGCCAACGCCGACAATAACTCGGTCTTCGTCGTCGATGTCTCCGGTAACCTCATGGAAGAAGCGCAAGACCGCGGCGAGAAGATCTCGCTCGTCAATGGCTTCATCCCGACCGGCTGGTATCCAACCGCCGTAGCGGTCACGCCGGATAACCAGTTCCTGTTGGTCGCCAATGGTAAGGGCCTGACTTCCCGCGCCAGCTTCCCCGCGCAAAGCCCGACGCCGAACAAACTCCATACGGGCCTGACCTTTGACCACCCGGGCAAGACGTTCGCAGGTTCAATCTCCTTCATCGCCAAACCCGACGCCAAGCAGATGGCCGCCTACACGGAACAAGTCCGTCGCAACTCCCCTTACCACCCCGAACAGTTCGCCCGCGCCCCGCTTCCAGGTACGAGCGTCATTCCCGCCAAGGTCGGTGAACCCTGCCCCATTAAATACGTGCTCTATATCGTGAAGGAAAACCGGACGTACGACCAAGTCCTCGGTGATATGAAGGACGCCCAAGGCAAGCCCATTGGCAACGGCGAGCCCAAGCTGACGATGTACGGCGAAAAGGTCACCCCCAACCACCACAAGCTCGCCCGCGAGTTCGCCCTCCTCGATAACCTCTACTGCAACAGCGAAGTCAGCGTGGACGGCCATAGCTGGACCGATGCGGCCATCGCCACCGACTTCAACCAGCGGTCCTGGATTATGTCGTACTCGAAGCACGGTAAGCTTTTCGGAAATGAAGAGATGGAAACGCCCGCCAACGGCTACCTCTGGGACCTCTGCAAGCGCCACGGCGTCTCCTATCGTAATTACGGCGAAGGCGCCCAACGCGTACCCAGCGAAAACCGCGGTAATTGGAAGGCCGAAAAGAAAGGCGCCCGCGATATGGACCTCGTGAAGGTTTGGATCGACGACCTTCAGGCCGCCGAAAAGACCGGCAAGCTGCCACAATTCACCATCATGTCCCTCGGCGAAGACCACACGTCTGGCACCACCGCGGGCGCCTTCACCCCCGAGGCATGCGTGGGGAGCAATGACCTCGCCCTCGGCCGCATCGTGGCAGCCGCGAGCCGCAGCAAGTTCTGGAAAGAAATGGCCATCTTCGTCATCGAAGATGACACCCAGAACGGCCCTGATCACGTCGACGCACACCGGACCATCGGCTACGTGATCAGCCCTTACGCCAAGCGCCAAGTCGTCGATAGCACGCTCTATACGCAGGCCAGCATGATTCGCACGATGGAGCTCATCCTTGGCCTGCCGCCGCTCACCCAATACGACGCTGCGGCCACGCCCATGTTCAGCCTCTTCCAAATGCAGCCCGTGCTCACGCCCTATGAGCCGTTGACGCCGCAGGTCGACCTGCAGGCCAAGAACACAAAGAAGACGGCCTTCTCCGAAGAATCGGGCCGCATGAACTTCGCCGAGTACGACCTAGCCCCCGAAGACGAACTCAACCGCATCCTCTGGGCGGTCGCTCGCCCTGGCGAACCCTACCCCACCCCCATTCACCGCGCCATCTTCACCCAGCCGGTGAATGGGAAGTGAGGGATGACGGTGCACTCGAGTCAGTAGAATGGCGCACTGGTGGAGACATGAGGGGACAGGGTGACAAGGGCACAAGGGGACACGGGGACATGGGGACATGGGGAATGGCAGCGGCCTTCGGCCGCTTACTCACATTCCGCCTCCCCTTTGGATCTTATTCCGGTCCCCGGTCC
>CAIYEN010000068.1 GCA_903925205.1 uncultured Opitutia bacterium
GGCATCGTCTTAATCTCCTGCTCAATGAGGTCGAGATTACCTCGGAGGTAATTCACGCACTCCTGCCGCCAGGGCTCGCCGTGATCGAACGCAGCCTGCGTCGCGGCCAGTCCGAAGACATTCTGATCAAGGGAAAGTCCCTGCAAGATGCGGCGGAAACGCGTCCGCAATTGGGCGTCAGGAATAATGGCGAAGCCGCAGGTGAGGCCGGCGACATTGAAAGTCTTGCTGGCGGCCATGAGTGTGACCGTGCGTGCAGCGATATCCTCACCGAGCGTGGCGAAGATGGTGTGCTTGGCGGCGGGATCGAGCACGAGGTCGCAGTGAATCTCGTCTGAACAAACGGTGAGGTCATGCTTGCGCACGAGCGCAGCCAAACGGTCCAACTCTGCCCGGTCGAAGACACGGGCGAGTGGGTTATAGGGATTGCAGAGCAGGAGCACCTTGGCGTGCGGCTGCGCACAGGCGGCCTCGAGTTTCGGCCAGTCAAATGTCCAGCGCCCGTCGGCGAAAACCATCTCGAGCTTGAGCGGGTTACGCTCCGAGAGGACCGGCGCCGTCATGAAAGGAGGGTAAACGGGGACCGTGGTGACAACGGACTCGCCCGGCTTGCTCGCGCAGCGGATGGTCGCGTGGATTCCGGGCACCAACGAGCACATGAATGTGATCCACTCGGGCTTGATCTCCCAGCCGTGCTGGCGGCGGAGATGGCCGACGATGGAGTTGAAGACCTGATCGCGTTGCGCAGGGTAGCCGAAGACGCCGTGCTCGGCCCGAGCCTTGATTGCCTCGGTGACGGCGGGCGGCGACTTGAAATCCATATCGGCAATCCAACAGGGGATGACGTCACGCCCGGCATACTTGTGCCACTTGGTACTGTCGGTCCCGGCGCGTTCCGGAGTGCTGTCGAAATCAAAAGCCATGGTCTGAGGTGAACCTTGGATTGAACTCGCTCACGGGCAAACGCATTTTCTCTGGATGCGCCTCGTCAACGTGTCATCGGATTCCCTCCGCGGGTGCCATGTCCGGCTGGGTCGCCAGACGGGGTTCGTCTTAGTGGTCACGGCAAGCGGCGACCTCATCCTGCGGACCCCGGCGACTCCCGCGGCCGCTCGTCGGCGATTGTTGACGTGGGGTGTCCAGATCGCCCCCGGCGCCTTGCCTGCGATTCGGCGCACCGTCGCCGTCGGCACAGAGTTCCAACACCGGGTCTGGTTAGCCGCCCGCGCCATCCCAGTTGGCCAGACCCGTACCTACGGTGAACTCGCCAAGGCCATCGGATGCAAGTCGGCCCAAGCTGTTGGCACAGCCTTGGGCGCCAACCCTCTCGCCATCCTCATCCCCTGCCATCGTATCGTCAGCCGAACGGGCCCAGGGGGCTTCGCATGGGGTCTCCGCCGCAAGCAGGCCTGGCTAGCCGCCGAACGACGTGGGACTCCTCGATGACCTGGACCGGGGGCTGTTCGACCTGGTCTTTCCCCGCGACTGCGCCGTCACGCAGGAACCACTGGACGACGAAGGCTGGCTTCACCTGTCTTTTGCCGGGGCCGACCGGCTCGACCGGATCACTGACCCGCGCTGCATAACCTGTGGCCACCCATTCGAGGGCATCATCGAAGGCGACCGGGCTTGCCCACATTGCCATGAGCTCCACCCCGCTTTTGGCCGAGCCGTCTGCGCCTTTCGCGCCCGCGGCCCCGCACGCGCCATCATCCACCGCATTAAATACGGGCGAAGCCCGTTCCTCCTCGACGACCTTGCTGCCGTAGCGCTATCGGACGAGCTATTCCGACGCCACCTAGCCGGATCGATTCTCGTCCCCGTTCCCCTCCACCCCAATCGACTCCGGCATCGCGGCTACAATCAAGCCGAGCGGCTCGGGGACTTTCTGGCGACCCGGATTCCGGGATGCGAATCCCTTGGGCTTCTTCGCAAAACCGAGGAGACCGAATCACAGACCCGACTTGGCCGAGCTGAGCGTCGTCAGAACGTCGCGGGCGTCTTTCAACTAGCAGCCGGATCCTTCGTCAGTCCCAACCAGCGCTATGTGGTCATCGACGACGTCCTAACGACTGGGGCGACGCTCCATAGTTGCGCCGTCGCCTTAAAAAAAGCTGGAGCGGAACTCGTCGACGCCGCCGCACTGTGCCACGGGTAGACTAGAGTAGAGGGCTGAATTTATCGGGTCCCATACAAGTGGCGGCGGATGATTACCGAAGGCCGTAACCCGTGTGTTTTCTATTCCGCACTCAGCATCCGCTACGACTTCAACGCTTCCGCCAGCTCCTCAGCGCTGAACCCCATCTTCTTTACGACAAAATCCCGCATATCCGGTGCGAGCGGCGCCGTGAACGTGCGCGTGATGCGCGGTGGGAAACGGAACTCGAGCTTGGCCGCATGCAACGCCTGCCGGCCCATTTCGAGAGATGCCGCCAGACGTGGGGTCCAGCCGTGCGCGACAAACTCCATATAGAGAGAGTCATCGCCGCCGTAAAGTTTGTCGCCGATGACGGGCAACCCGAGCCAGAAAGCGTGGGCGCGGATCTGGTGCTTGCGGCCAGTGTGCGGCTGCACGCGCGCGAGGGTGTAGCCGTTGCGCACCAGCACGGGCTCGAAGAAGGTCGCGGCGGGCAGCGTGCCGGGGCCTTCGCGCACGGCGGTCTTCACGACGACCTGGCTGGTCTCGTCCGGCCCGAGCGGCTGATCGACCATCACGGGCTCCTTGAGCTCGCCCTTGAGCAGCGCGTAGTAGGTCTTGAGCACCATGCGGCGCTCCATCGCAGTCTGCGCGGCGGAGGCGGCGTCGTAATGCTTGGCGATGAGAATCACACCGCTGGTCTCACGGTCGAGGCGGCTCACGAGGTGCGAGACCTCCATCTGCTTCCATTCCTTGACAGCGCCGACGAGCGAGGACCACGGGCCGTCCTTCGATGGATGGCACACGAGCCAACCCGGCTTGTCGAAGACCATGTAGTCGTCGTCTTCCTGGATCAGCCACTTCGGCAGCTCCGCC
>CAIYEN010000069.1 GCA_903925205.1 uncultured Opitutia bacterium
CCGCACCCACAACCTCAAGGATGTGGAACTGACCATCCCCCGTTATCAGCTGACCGTCATCACGGGGGTCAGCGGATCGGGCAAATCTTCCCTGGCCTTCGATACCCTGCACGCCGAGGGCAGCCGCCAATACCTCGAATCCCTCTCTGCCAAGGCCCGCGGCATGCTGGATTCAGCCCCGCGGCCCGATGTGGACTTCATCCGGGGCCTCTCCCCGGTCATCGCCATCGCCCAGCGGACCGGCGGCAACACCAACCCCCGCTCGACGGTCGCCACCCTGACCGAGATCGCCGACCACGCCCGCCCGCTCTGGATCATCGCCGGCGACCGCCGCTGCCTCAAGGACGGACACCCCGTCCGGCGCCGCTCGCTCGACGACAACCTGCTGGCCCTCGAAGGCATCCCCGCCGGCACCCGCCTGATGGTCGTGGCGCCGGTCGCCAAGGACCGCCCTTCCGTCCTCCTCGAAGCCGCCGCCGACCTCGGCCGACGCGGCTTCTCCCGCGTCCGCGTCGACGGCGTCGTCGCCACGCTCGAAGAAGCCGCTGGCCTACTGTCCGGCCGCGAAGCCAAAAAACTCGACGTCGTGGTCGACCGCATCGTCGCAGGCCCCGACCAGCGCAGCCGCCTAGCCGACTCGCTCGAACTCGCCTTCCGCGAAGGCCGTCACCGCGCGAGCGTGCTCGCCGAAAAAGACGGACGCTGGGAAGAGCACGTGCTCTCGCTCCACCTCGCCTGCGAACATTGCGGCGAAAGCTACGAGCCCATCAGCCCGCGGGCTCTTTCTCATAATCATCCCGAAGGCGCCTGCCCCGACTGCGGCGGCCTCGGCCGACAGATGCGCTTTCAGGAAAGCCTCTCCATCCGCGATGAAGCGCTGTCGATCCATGACGGCGTCGTGAAGCCTTGGAAATGCGCCACGCGCAAGACGCTCATCCGCCGTAACGCGATCACCCGTGCGCTCGCCGAGCAGGTGCCGTTCGACCTCAAGACTCCTTGGCGCGACCTGCCGAAGGCCGTGCGCGAATTGCTGCTCCACGGCGATCCCAAGCGTAAGTTCCTGCTGCCGCCGCCCAAGGGCCGCAAACCCGTCGAGACCGTCTGGACGGGCATGTTCACCGAACTCGAGCACGCCTATCGCACCACCACCGGCGAATCGCTCCGCCAACGCTTGCTGCAGTTCCAGGCCGGCTCCGTCTGCGCCGGCTGCCAAGGCCGCCGCCTGTCCCCCACCGCCCTCTCGCTACGACTGAACGGCAAGAGCATGGCGGAGTTCCTCGCGATGACAATCCCGGCCGCGCTGGAGTTCACGAAGCAGCTCGCCACGCACCCCGGCGTCATGCCTGCCGAGGAAGCCCGTCGCGGACTCGAACAGCGTCTGTCGTTCCTGAATGACGCCGGCCTCAACTACCTCACGCTCGACCGCGAGTGCAGCTCGCTTTCTGGCGGCGAAGCCCAGCGCGTCCGCCTCGCCACGCAGCTCGGCCTCGGACTCGTGGGCGTGACCTACGTCCTCGACGAACCTAGCATCGGCCTGCACCCGAGCGACCACCAGCGCCTCATCGGTTCAATCCGCGGCCTGCGCGACCTCGGCAACACCGTCCTCGTCGTCGAACACGACCGCGACATGATGCTCGCCGCGGACCACCTCATCGAGATGGGGCCTGGCGCCGGCATCGACGGCGGACGCATCGTCTTCGAAGGCACGCCGAAGGCCTGCGGCGCGCACGCCACTTCCCGCACGGGGGCTTACCTTTCAGGTCGGGCCACGCTGGAGGGCATCGTGAAGCGCAAGCCCATCGGCAAGGCCGCGATCACCGTCAAAGGCGCCACCGAGAACAACCTCAAGGACGTCACCGCCTCGTTCCCCATCGGCGGCCTCACCGTCGTCTGCGGCGTGTCCGGCTCGGGCAAGAGCACGCTCGCCATCGACATCCTTTCCGCTGCCGCCGCGCGCAAGATCAACGGCGCCAAGTTCGTGCCAGGCCGCCACGCCGGCATCGACGGCCTCGAGCAGATCACCGCTTTCACCGCCGTCGACCAGG
>CAIYEN010000070.1 GCA_903925205.1 uncultured Opitutia bacterium
CGGCAGCCCGGGCGCCCCTCTCGGCGAGCTCCGTCTCGGAAGCTGCGAGGACAGCGCGGAGCGCCTCCGAAGGATCAGCCGGGTCGCGGATGACGAAGCCCGTATTCGGCACCTCGACGACTTCGCGGATGTTGCCGGCGGCGGCGGACATCACGATGGGCAGCCCGGCGGCGGCGGCTTCGATGGCGGAAAGCGGGTTCGGGTCGAGAAGGGTATTCAGTACGAACGCGTCGGCCGCCCAAAGCACACGACGCACATCCTCGGGCGGCAACTGGCCGAGCACGCGAAGCGCTCCGGATGATACGGCCGCCAGGGCCTCGAGCTGAGGACGCAGTTCGCCCTCGCCGACGAAGACGAGCTTAGCCTCACGACGCTCCGCGGAGGAAAGCGCCAGGAAAGCCTTGGCTAATTCAAGCACGCCCTTGCGTGCGGTCAGGGCGGAGACTTGGACCAGCACCCTGCCCTCTCCTTCGAGACCAAGCGCGCGACGCGCCTCGGCGCGGGCGTTGCCAGAAGGTCGCGCGAAGAATTTCGCGTCGATGGCGTTCGGCAAGGTGACAATGGGACGCGGGATACCGGCCTGCGCAAGGGCCCAGTCGGCGCTCTTGGCGTTCGGGACAGCGAAACCATCAAACGTGCGGTAGATGCGGCGACGCACCCAAGCGATCAGGCCGCCCTTATGAAGCGCGGCATCGGCGTGGCCTTCGCTCCAGAAGAAGCGGCGCGGGGCCGGCGAATAGATGTTGAGGCCGGCGATCAGCATCGTCGGCGTATTCCACGAGCCCGCGATCAGCATCGTGTCGGGCTTAAGGAGGTTGAGCTCGGCCAGCACGCCGGGGTTCAGGTGGGCATGGATCCCGGTAAGCGATGGATGGAAGCCGCGCAGGACCGTATGGGCATGGCGGATCTTCGACGTATCATAGGGCCAATGCCGACCCGGCTCCGTCTTCGCGCAGTAAAGGACATGGAAGCGCTTACCCGCCCGCGACGCCTCTTCCGCCAAGGCGTCGAAGAACGCCGTGCGGTAAGGGGTCGGGATATTGGTCAGGACGACGAGGCTCATCGTTTACGGCCGAGGACCTGGGCCCAGAGCGGATGGATAACGTCTTCGGAAAGTCGGTCTAGTATCTCCGGACAAGCCGCGGCCAGCCGGCTGCGTTCGGCATCGGCCCCCGCCAGCCGCTGCATGGTGGCCGCGAACGCGGTTTCATCGCCAACCGGAACCAAGACGCCGTCCACGCCATCACGAATGATTTCCGACGGGCCGACCTTACAGTCATAAGAGACGCACGGAAGGCCGCAGGCCATGGCTTCGGCGAGTACGAGGGCGAAACCTTCCGAGACGGAAGGGAAAACAAAGACGTCGGCCGAACGGAAAGCGGACTCCATATCAGCGACCCATCCCGGGAAGAAGACACGGTCCTCCAGCTTCGCCTGAGCGACCTGAGCTTCCAACAGTTCCCGATCTTCGCCGTCGCCGACGATGACCAGGTCCCAGTTCGGCAGCCGCTCCTTCAAGCCATCGAACATCGCGATGAGGCGTGAGAAACCCTTGAGCTTGTCGAAGCGCCCGCAGGCAAGGAAAGTCCTGCGCCCCGGGCGGCTAAAGCTGGCGTTGGCCGATCCGTCGCTCTTCGGCAGCGGCCAGGTGAGCCAGTTCGGGATGCCTTGCGTGCGAGCACCCGGATACGACTGCGCCAGGTAATCAGCGGCTTCGCGCGTAGGCGTGACGATGGCGTCTAATTGCGGATAGGCGCGACCGCGGAACCACTCCTTATAAAAGGGCAGCGGGAAGTGAGCCGGATAACTGTGCTCCGAGCCGACCCGGACGACATGCGCAGGCAGATCGGCCTGGGCGAGATGGATATTCGCCACGGCGGAAACCGCCAGGACGGCTTCCAGTTGCTCCGCCCTGACGACCCGCCCGAGCGCCCGGACGTGCTGCCAGTTATCCCAAAGGCCGAGCAGGCCGCGGCGCTTGTGTCGGGCGGCGAGCACATGCTGCTTCACTTCTGCCGAGACCGGGAAAGCGGCGGTGTCGCCGCTGACGACGAGAAGGTGGACCTTCCATCCGCGATGGACCCAGCCATGGCACAGATTCGAAACGACGCGCTGAGCGCCGCCCCGGAGGTCCATGCGATCGATGTAGATGCCGACCTTCATGCGGAGGCCTCCTCCGCCTTGGCCTTGGCGATGACCTTGAAGTAGATGACGGCGCAGGTGACGGCGGCAAGCGCCGTAGGGATAGCGCCCCAATAGGCCGCGCCCAACAGCCGCGTGGTAAGCTGAGCGAGCAGCATGAGGGCGGCTGACAGCACGAACCACATGCTTGTCTTGAAGCCTACCCACCTACCGGAGAAATAGCGCGTGAAGACGACAAGGAGGGCCGCGTAGCTCAAGCTGCTGCCGAAATTGGCGAAGGCCGCGCCCTTGGTTCCCCAGCGCGGAATAAGCAGCAGCGCCAACATCACCATCGTGACGCTTAAGAGCGCCTGAAATAATGCGACGGCGCGTTTTGAGCGTCTCGCGACTACCCAGAAGCCTAGCGGCCATCCCAAAAGGTTGAGGAAGATCGCCCACACGAACCAATCCAGTAACGGGACGGCCGGCTCGAAACCTTGCGCATACAGGAGACGAATTGCCAGCGGACCCATGGTCAGCAAGCCCATCAGGATTGGGGTCGCCAGCAAGAGAGAGGCCTGGATCTGCTTCTCGGTGATGAGCCGGGCTTCGTCTTCATCCTTGGCGGCGGCCACGCGCGGATAGTAGTCGGAACTGGTCGCGCTGAAGATCACACCGGGTAGGCTACCAGTGACGGCGATGGCCGCCTGATTGAAACCCGCATC
>CAIYEN010000071.1 GCA_903925205.1 uncultured Opitutia bacterium
CCAGAGCGGTGAGCGCGCCGACGGCCGCACCCCGAAGGATCTCCGGGCGATCGCTTGCGAAGTCGACGTGCGCCCCCGCGGCCCTGGTGCCTCGCTCGGCCCGCGTGGCGAAACGCAGGGCCGCGTGCTCGCGACCCTCGGCACCTCGAAGGATGCCCAGGAAGTCGACGCCATCACCGGCGGCCCGAGCAAGCGCTCGTTCCTCCTGCACTACAACTTCCCTCCGTTCTCCGTGGGTGAAACGGGTCGCTTCGGCATGACCAGCCGCCGCGAAACCGGCCACGGCAACCTCGCCGAGCGCTCGTTGCTCTCCGTGCTGCCGTCCGAGCAGGACTTCCCGTACTCCATCCGTCTCGTCTCCGAGATCATGGAATCCAACGGTTCCACGTCGATGGCCTCCGTCTGCGGTGGTACCCTCGCGCTCCTCGACGCGGGCGTGCCGATCAAGGCCCCGGTCGCCGGTATCTCCTGCGGTCTCGTGACCGAAGACCAGAGCGGCCAGATCGTGAAGCACCGCGTGCTCACCGACATCATCGGCGCCGAAGACCACTACGGCGACATGGACTTCAAGATCTGCGGTACCCGCGAAGGGATCACGGCCTTCCAGCTCGACCTTAAGATCCACGGCTTGCCAATCGGCATCGCTAAGGAAGCCATCGCCCAGAACAAGGTCTCCCGCGACGCCATCCTCGACATCATGGGTAAGGTGATGCCGTCGACCCGTCCGGAACTGAAGCCCTGCGCCCCGCGCACCCACCGCATCAAGATTCCGTCCGACAAGATCGGCGCGCTCATCGGTCCGGGCGGCAAGAACATCAAGCGTATCACCGAGTACACCGGTTGCCAGATCGACATCGACCAGGACGATTCCGGTTGGGTCACGATCTTCGCGACGGACGGCGAGAAGCTGGCCCGCGCGGTCAACGAAGTGAACCTCATCTCGGCTCAGATCGAACTCGAAAAGACGTACAAGGGCATCGTGCGCTCGGTCAAGGAATTCGGCGCTTTCGTCGAATGCCTCCCGGGTCAGGAAGGCCTCGTGCACATCTCCGAACTCGCTGACTTCCGCGTGAACCGCGTTGAAGACATCGTTAAGCTCGGCGACGAGATCATCGTGAAGTGCGTCGGCATCGACGACAAGGGCCGCGTGCGCCTCTCGCGCCGCGCCGCCATCGCCGAGAAGGAAGGCCGCGAATACACCCCCGCCCCGAAGCCGATGGATCGCCCTCGTGGCGACCGTCCGGACCGTGGCGAACGTCGTCCCTTCCGCGAACGCGGTGGTGACAGCGAAGGTGGCGAAGCCTAAGGCCTAAGCCCCGTCTCCTCCGAAGCCCCGGTTCCTACCGGGGCTTCTTGTTGGTATCGTTCAAGACCTGCACCCACCAGCGGCGGACTTCCTCGGCAGCTGGGGAGTCCCGCAGGAGCCAGCGGTCATTGTGCGGATCCTTCGCCATTGGATTCGGGAAGGCGCCGCCCACGGCCGTCATGTCGACGTCGCGGCAAGTCCAGGCGGAAGGAGGGAGCAACGGCGTCAGGAACTCGCGGGTGCCCGTGCCGGCGATGCCTTGCGTGACCAGCAAAGGCCGGCCTTGCAGGCGTTCGAGCCGGGCGGCGGTTTCCTTTTGATAGCGAGGTAAGGGGCTACTCCAAGCCTGTCCTGACCAACTGCGCGTCCCGTCAAAGTGGTCGTGCGCCCAAAAGCCGCACCAGAGTCGGGCAATGTCATCGTCGTGGAGCCCGAGGAAGGAGACGGCGATGGCGCCGCGTGAGAAACCGCAGAGCAGGACTTGGCGAGGGTCACCGCCGTACTCCGCGCAGATGCGTGGCACGTGTTGCTTGGCGTACGCCACCGTCGCGGCGACGTCGCCCCACCAGGTGACCTCGTGGTGGCGATGGTCGGTGGCGATGTAGGGTAGGACAATCCAGATGGCCTGACCGCGGCTCAGCCCGTAGCCTAAGGCGGCGCCCTCGACCTCCCCGGTGGAGCCAGAGGCGGGATGCAGGTTGCCCGTGTATTCGACGATCACCGGCCAGCGCTTGCCTTGGGCTTTGGCTTGAGGGCTCCAGTCCGTCGGCAGGGCGATGAGGTGGTGTACCTCGGTGCCAGCGTATTCCTGGGGCGTGACCGCGACGCGTTTCCCCGCGGTGGGTTGTCCGGTCGCCAGCGGTGGCAACGGTAAGTCGGCGGCCGGAGCGAGCGCGCCGAATACGAGGACGGCCAGGGGGGTGCTCCGCATGCTTGGATGAATAATTAGTCCGCGGCGGACTACAAGCGTTCAAGCCTATCTACTCCTTGGGCGGGAGGCTATTCTTGTGGTCGGTGACGTAAGTCCGCGAGAGCATGTCGTGCCAGCTGCGGCGGTCGTAGCGGAAGAGCGGGACGTGAAAATTAATGATCCCGATGACGATGGTGATCGGATTGTAGAGCGTCACGAAAGCCGCTTTCCAGAAAGAGCGGAGCAGGCAGGCCATGAACGTGGGCGTTGCCTGCGTGGCGTAGTCGACCGTGCGAAGGTTGAAGATCCGCTTGCCCAAGGTCTGCCCGTGCCACAGCCATTCTTGGAGGAAGAGGCCGAGCAGCATCACGAAGAAACAAACCTCCCCCTGGAAGACATGCCAGTCGACGTAGGCTTGGATGTCTTCGTCGGCGGGGTGTAGAAGGGTATTCATCAGCGTGCTTTGCGCACGCGACGAGGGATGCGTTAACGCCTGCTCGTAGAGTTTGACGAGCCGCTCTTGATATTGGTCGCTCTTGGTGCGAGCGGTTTGGAGCTCGTCCCCCGCGAGATGCCCGGCGACGAAGAGCCCGAGAACGATGAGGGGAATGAAGTCCGCCAGAAAAGCCAACGAGCGCCACCAGAAGCCGGCCGGCGGCAGGGTGAGGGGGGGCGGCTTAACCTCAGCCACGGGCTTGGGCACGTTCGCAGGCGTCGAGGGTATTCTTCATCAGCATGGCCACAGTCATCGGACCCACGCCACCAGGCACGGGGGTGATCGCCGCGCAGAGCGGGGCCACGGCGTCGAAGTCGACGTCCCCGACGATGCGGTAGCCGGTCTTCTTTGTGGCGTCGGGGACGCGGTTGATGCCGACGTCGATGACGATGGCGCCGGGCTTGACCATGTCGGCGGTGATGAAGCGGGGCTTGCCGATGGCCGCGACGACGATGTCGGCTTGGCGTACAATGGCCGCGAGGTCCTTGGTGCGAGAGTGGGCGATGGTGACCGTGCAGTCACAGCCCTTGGCGAGGAGTAAGATGGCCGCGGGTTTACCGACGATGAGCGAGCGACCGACGACGACGGCGTGCTTCCCCGCCGTTTCCACGCCCGAGCGACGGAGGAGTTCGATCACGCCCGCTGGGGTGCACGCCGCAAAGGCACCGGGAAGTTCTTGGACGAGCCGACCGATGCTCTGCGTGCCGAAGCCATCGACGTCCTTGTCGGGCGAGACACGGTTAAAGACTTCCGTTTCCGGCAAGTGCTTGGGGAGGGGCGCTTGAATTAAGATACCGTGGACCGAAGGGTCGGCGTTCAACTGGTCTAAGTGGGCAAAGAGTTCCGCTTTGCTAACCGTTTCTGGGAAAAGTTGGAGGCTGGCCCGCATGCCGACTTCGGCGGCGGTCTTCTGCTTCTTCGTGACGTAGGAGACGGAGGCCGGGTCGTCGCCGACGCGCACGAAGGCAACATGGGGGACGAGCGGGGCGAGTTTGTCCACGCGGGCCTTGACTTCGGCGAGGACTTGCTGGGCGGTGGCGTTACCGTCGATGAGGCGCATGGCACCTATTTGGGGGCTGCGGGCGGGAAGGGCGAGAAAAGTTATCGTCCGCCCCTGCATTGATTGTCTCGCCCTCCGCCCCCGGAAGCCTCTAGTCGTCTGGGCGTGTCTGAAGGCCCTATGCGCATCCATAAGTTCCTCGCCCAAGCGGGGCTCTGCTCCCGTCGGGATGCGGAGCGCCTCGTGGCGGACGGACAAGTGCTTATCAACGGTAAGGTCGCCGCCACCGGGCAGCCGGTCGACCCGACGGTTGATGTGGTGCGCTGCCAAGGCCGCGAAATCAAGCCGCTGGCCCGTACGGTAGTATTAATGATGAATAAGCCCAAGGGCTTCCTCTGCACCAACGACGATTCCCATGGCGGGCATACCGTCTTCGAGATGGTGCCGCCCGAATATGCCCCGCTTCGCCTTTTCTGCGTCGGCCGACTCGATAAGGATTCGGAAGGACTGCTGCTCCTCACCAACGATGGTGCCCTGGCGAATAAGGTCATGCACCCTTCTGGTGGCGTGGTGAAGCGTTACGAAGTGCACCTGAACCGTGACTACGACCCGAAACTCACCCCACGTCTGCTTAAGGGCGCCGTGGAGGAAGGGGAGCGCCTGAAGTTCAAGAAGGTCATCCGCAATCCGGATGTCCCCACCCAGTTGGAGGTGCATCTCGACCAAGGCCGTAAGCGCGAAATCCGCCGCTTGTTCGAGATCTTCGGTTTTCACGTGAAGGTCCTCCGTCGTTTCCAGATTGGTAGTTTGGTCCTGCGCCGGATGCCGTCCGGTGATTGTCGCCCGCTTTCCCGTAAGGAAATCGATATGATTTTCGAGAATTAGGCGGTCCAACCCGCTTGCCTTCTCTCGGGGAATGTCTTGTTTAGTGGGGTGCCTGCTACCCCCATGCAATACCTGTCACTATTCATAGTTTGCTTCGCGACCACCGTTTGGGCTGCACCCAACGGAGGCATGAAATTGGTTTGGACCGAGAACTTCGATGGTCCCGCGATCGATGAGACCAAGTGGAATATCCATAACCGCAACGCGGGTTCCGTCAGCATCAAGGATGGCAAACTGGTCCTGGCCATGTTGCCGGGCAAGGAGTCGACCTATTGGCAGAGCACCGGGATCAGCACCGCAAACAAGTTCTCGCAGGCTCAGGGGTATTTCGAGGCGTCGATCCGGATGCTCCAGACCGGCGGTCGCGCCGCCCGTTTCGAGGTGCGGAACAAGAGCCTCGATGAACCCCCGTCCGCGCGGATCTTCTTTGAGAGCTGGGGCGATGACCATATCGCACCCACGACGCAGGTCGCGGACTTCACCGGTATCCGCATGCTGCGCCCCGTGAAGCACGATATTAATTTCGACGGGGGAGCGTCCTACCGGAAGTTCCAAACCTACGGCATTCATTGGACGCCCAAGTACTTTGCTTGGTATGTCAACGGGAAGCAGGTCCATCGCCAGGATCTCAAAGCTACACCGACCACGCCGATGTACGTGGAATTCATCCACCACACGGCGGAAGGTGGCATCATCAAGGCTTTCCCTGACCCCACCAACCCGCCGGAAGCCCTGCAAATCGACTGGGTCAAGGTCTACAAGTGATTCTGATGAAGTCCCTCCTCGCCCTCTGCCTCACGACGCTCGCTGCGTTCGCCAACCCGCCGTCCGCGGCCATGAAACTCGTGTGGTCTGACGAGTTTAAGGACCCCGCTATCGACGAAACCAAATGGACGTTCGAGGGTGATAAGCAGGCCCTCGCGATTAAGGAGGGTAAATTGGCCATCACTTTGCGCGAGCGTCCCGATGGCTGGCAGGGCAGCGGCCTCAGCACGCGTGAGAAGTTTACGCAGCAGCAGGGCTATTTTGAGGCCTCCATCCGTTTTCCGGTCACCAAGGGCCATCATGGAGCCTTCGTTATCCGCAATAAGCCGACCAGTGAACCACCGGCCGCGGCGCTTTACTTCGAGTGTTTCGGCGAAGACAAACTCGTGCCGTGGGCGAAGATCGGCGACTCCAAAGGCGTCCGCGAACTCCGTCCGGTCAAAACCGACTTAAATAATAAGCCCGGCCAAGTTTCGAAAGGGTTTAACACTTACGGCTTCCTTTGGACGGAGCGCCAGTATGCTTGGTACTTCAACGGCAAGCTGGTCCATAAGCTCGACAAGCCCGAGGTGAAGGAGCCGATGCATCTTTTCTTGGGGCACTGGGTCTCCGATTTTGAACGGAAGGACCTGCTGCCGGCTAAGCTCCCCGATGACGTCGAAATCGACTGGGTGAAGATCTGGAAGTAAGCCAAGCGGCGTTTTTAGGATTGTTGCAGGGCAGGGGATGGTTGCATCCTGCGGCTTCGCCATGTCCGCTCCTTACGACAAGAACAACCCGTTTCCGGCCTGCCTCGTTGACCGCCGCCGCCTCAGTGCCGCCTCGAGCCAAAAAGATACGCAGCACTTTTCGGTTTCCTTGGTGGGCAGTGGCTTGACCTATAAATGCGGTGATTCCCTCGGTGTCTATCCGACCAATAATCCGCAGACGGTGGCGGCGGTGCTGAAGGCCGCAGGTTTCACGGGTGATGAGCTGGTGACCATTCCGAAGGACGCGGCCCCCGTCTCGCTCGCGTTCGCTTTATCCAAGCGGCTGTCCTTGAACGGCCCGACCTATAAGTTTGCCCAGCTCCTGCACGACCGTGCAACCGATGCTGGCGAGAAAGCCCGCTTGGCCGCCGCGATTGGCGAAGTCGATCCCGAGAAGAAGAAGGCTTGGATGGAACAGCGGGAGTTCCTGGACCTTTTCGAAGAGCATCCGTCGGCCAAGCTCGGTGCCCAGGAGTTTATCGAGCTCCTCCGGAAGTTGATGCCGCGCTTGTACTCCATTTCGTCGGCGCCTTCGAAGTACCCCGACGAGATTCACCTCACGGTCGCCGTCGTGCGTTACGAAACCAACGGCCGTCTGCGCGAGGGCGTCTGCTCGTCTTACCTTTCTGAGCGGGCCCGCCTGAACGAACCCGACGTCCCGGTGTTTGTGGCGGATTCGCATTTCGGCCTACCGGCCGATGACAACGTCCCGGTCATCATGGTGGGGCCGGGCACGGGTGTCGCGCCGTTCCGTAGTTTCGTCATGGACCGTGCCACGCGCGGGGCCCCGGGCAAGAATTGGCTCTTCTTTGGCGACCAGCGTAAGGACAGCGATTTCCTGTATGCCGATGAATGGGCGGCTTACTTGCAGTCCGGCGTGCTCACGCGCCTCGACCTCGCCTTCTCCCGCGACCAAGCCGCGAAGATTTATGTTCAAGACCGGATGCGCGAAAGCGCCGCCGAACTCTGGCAGTGGCTCCAGGCGGGTGCCTATTTCTATGTCTGCGGTGATGCCAAGCGCATGGCCAAGGATGTCGATGCCGCCTTGCATGCCATCGTCGCAGAGCAGGGTGGGCTGACGCCCGAAGCCGCGGTGGACTGGGTTAAGCAGTTCAAGAAGGACGGCCGCTACCAGCGCGACGTTTACTGAACCTGCGTTGCGCTGTTTTCACCCCGTTTCCGCCAAGAAACGGGGCCTGGACCTGTTTTCGCCACTTGCCTCGCAGGCGTTTTACCTGCACATCCATGGCGATGCAACTGACGCATAATCCTCGGGTAGCTTTGGTCACCGGTGCCGGTCGCGGTATCGGTAAGGCCATCGCCGAACGCCTCGCCTCGCATGGCCACACGGTGCTCTGCGTCTCGAAATCCGAGACCTGCGTCGCCGTGGCCAACGACATCCTCGCCAAGGGCTGGAAGGCCAAGGCCTTCCAGGTCGACGTCTCCGACGCCGCCGCGGTCGCTAAGGCCTGCGAGCAAATCAACGCCGAGTTCGGCGCCGTCGAGATCCTCGTCAACAACGCCGGGATCACCCGTGACAAGCTCGTCATGGCGATGTCCGAGCAGGACTGGAACGACGTCATCTCCACCAACCTTTCCTCCGCCTTCTATTGGACGAAGGGCCTGGTCCGTCCGATGACCAAGAAGCGCTGGGGGCGCATCATCAGCATCTCGTCCGTCACGGGGGTCCAGGGGAACGCCGGCCAGGCCAACTACGCCGCCGCCAAGGCCGGGCTCCATGGCCTGACCATGACCCTCGCCCGCGAGCTCGCTGGCCGTAGTATCACCGCCAATGCCGTGGCGCCGGGCTTCATTACTACCGATATGACGGGGGAGCTTTCCGACGAAATTAAGCAGAAGATCCTCGGGGTGATCCCGCTGGGTCGTTTTGGCTCGGTCACCGATATCGCTGCGATGGTCGATTTCCTTGCCTCGGAAGAGGGGGGCTACATCACCGGGCAGGTGTTTTCGGTGGACGGTGGTATGGCTATCTGAGGCCTCCACCAGAAGGGGTCGGTTCGTTTCACGGGTCATCCGTTCCGATACGGATTATCATTTTTATCGATGCACGCATCCGAGTGCTTTCTGCTATCCTAGCGCCTCGACACTATCCGGTCAGATTACGAGCCTAACGGCTTCCCCATCGGCTATTTAGGGCGCCGATTTTCCGACTTTTCTAAACTTGACCACGCCCCGCCTATCTGACACCCAGATAACAACTTAAACACCCTTTCTTATGCCTGAAAACATCGAACAACGCGTCACCGACATCATCGTTAAGCAGCTCAGCGTGAACCCTGAACAGGTCACCGCCGCCGCTGGTTTCCAGACCGACCTCAAGGCTGACTCCCTCGACCTCGTCGAGATCATCATGGCTTTTGAAGACGAGTTCGGCATCGCCTCGATTCCCGAAGACAAGGCCGCCTCCATGAAGACCGTGGGCGACGCCATCGAGTTCATCAAGGCCAACGCCACCAAGTAATTTTCGACGGGTTATTTTTAGCCCGTACCTGTGAGCACCGCTAGCCAGCCCCGCAGAGTTGTCGTTACCGGCATTGGTTGCCTGTCGGCTCTCGGTCCGGACACGGCGAGTTTCTGGGACGCCCTGATTAAGGGCCGTTCCGGGATCTCCCGTATCACGCGATTTGACCCGACGGACTTCCCGTCCAAGGTCGGCGCGGAAATCCGCGATTTCGACGCCGGTAAGTTCATGGACCCGAAGGAGGCCAAGCGCAACGACCGCTACACGCAGTACGCCGTCGCCGCGTCCCGTATGGCCATCGAAGACGCCAAGGTCGATACGACCAAGCTCGATGCCGAGCGCTTCGGTGTGATCATCGGTTCTGGGATCGGCGGGATGGAAACCATCGAAAATCAGGCCCGGGTGCTCATCGAGCGTGGCCCCAGCCGCGTTTCCCCTTTCACGATTCCTTCCTTGATCGCCAACATCGCTTCCGGCGTCGTGGCCATTGAGTTTAAGGCCAAGTCTGTTAACTATGGTATCGTCTCTGCTTGTGCTTCGGGCTCCCACGCCCTCGGTGAAGCGATGCGTCACATCCGCGACGGCCATGCTGATATCATGCTTTCCGGTGGTTCGGAAGCCGCCATCACCCGCCTGGGTTATGCTGGTTTCTGTAACATGAAGGCCATGTCGACCGACTTCAATGACACGCCGGAAAAGGCGTCGCGTCCGTTCGATAAGCTCCGCGATGGTTTTGTCATGGGCGAAGGCGCCGGCGTCCTTGTCATCGAGTCCCTCGAGCATGCGCAAGCCCGCGGCGCCCGCATCTATTGCGAACTCGCGGGTTACGGCGCCACCTGCGACGCTTACCACATCACGGGCCAGGACCAAGAAGGGAAGGGCCTCGCGCTCTGCCTGAACCGTGCCTTGTCCGAAGCCGGTATCGCGAAGTCTGAAGTGAGCTACATCAACGCGCACGGGACTTCGACCCCGATCAACGACCGTTGCGAAACGCTGGCCATCAAGCGCGTCTTCGGCGAACAGGCCCCCAAGATTGCCATTTCTTCGACCAAGTCCATGACGGGTCACTTGCTCGGTGCCGCGGGTGGCGTGGAAGCCGCCGTTTGTGCCCTGGCCATTCATCATGGCATCGTGCCGCCGACGATGAACCTCGAGAATCCCGACCCGGATTGCGACCTCGACTACGTGCCGAATCAGGCCCGGAAGATGCAGGTTAATGTGGCCATCTCGAATAACCTCGGATTCGGCGGACATAACGCCTCCTTGGTCTTTAAGGCGCTTAAATAACCCCCACGGGTGGAACTTTTGGGCTTATTGGGGTTACACTTGTAACCCACTCTCTCCCTATGCGCCTCCCTCGCCTCGCTTTCCTTGCTGTGCTGGCTAGCCTGCCTCTCGCTGGTTGGGGGCAAGAAGTCTCCGCCCCCACGCACATCCAAGTAACCACGACGTTCACCCGGAAGGACGCCAGCGGCAAGGTCGACACCCTCACCTCGCCGACGGTGGTGGCGATCTCCGGTAAGCAGGCCACGATCGGCATCGGCGGTGCTGATAATGCCATTAATTTCAGCGTCACCCCAACGGTGGGTGCCGATGGGGCGATTGCCTTGAAGATGGATACGCAGGTGAAGACCAAGGTTGATCCCGCGACGCAGAATCCCGACGAGCTGCGTCGCAAACAGAAGGAAGCCGCTCGCCAGAAGTCTAACATGCCAGTCTTCCATTCGGCGATTCCCGCGGAAGGGCTCTATTCCATTGAAGATATCGCCGGCGCCCGCCGCTGGATGAAGGTGGGGCGCGTGGTCGATGGTTGGACGATTAAGTCCTATGACGAGAAGCGCGAAGTCCTGACGATTTCGCAGCTCGGTAAGGTCCAAGAGTTGACCTTACATAAGGCCGTCATTGATGGCGTCGCCGTCACGCATGGCAACACGACCACGGCTTCGGTAAAGTCGGGCGAGTCGACCAAGTTCACCACTCCTGAAGGCGTCGAGGTCGAGGTGAAGGCGGAAGTAATCCAGATGACCAAGTAAGCGCCGCGTTGCTCGGTGCGTCATAAAAAGGCCGAGGCAGTTGCCTCGGCCTTTTAGTAGGCTGCCCGCCCGGGCTCACTGATTGCGTCCCGCCATGACGCCGCCATCGACGTCCCAAATCGCCCCCGTGACCCAACTGGCCTCGGGGCTGAGCAGGAAGGCGATGACCGCGCCCACATCCTGCGGCTGGCCCACCCGGCCAATCGGGTGGAAGCCATTAAAGCCCGCCAAGGCTTCCGGGATTTTTTCTTGGGCAATGAAGGCTTTATAGATTGTGGTCACCACAACGGCCGGGGCGACCGCGTTGACACGAATATGATGGTCGGCGAGTTCCATTGCTAAGTGCTGCGTCAGCGCATGGAGGCCGGCTTTAGCCATAGAGTAGGAACTCGACGGCGTCGCCTTGATTGCTTGTTTCGCCCACATCGAACCGATGTTCACGATGCTGCCGCCCCCGTGGGCTTTCATGTTTTTCGCCACCGCCTGGGTGGTTAAGAACAGGGCTTCATTGAGGTCAAGGTACTGACGGTAGTCCGCCCGGGTTTGGTCGAGAAAAGCTTTGGGGGCAAAGTAACCAGCGGCGTTGACCAGTCCCTGGATGTGGCGGGTGTCTTCGGCGATCTGCGTACAGAGTTTGTCGACATTTTCGGGCTGACTGAGGTCGCAGGAAATCGTGGTCACTTCGGGCGAACCGAGTTGGGCGAGTTCCTTTGCGACCGCGGTCAGCTCACTCGCCCCGCGGGCGATGAGGGTCAGGGGTTGTTTCTGGCTGGCGAGGCGCTTGGCGACATCGAGGGCGATGCCTTTAGAGCCGCCCAGGAGGTAAGTAGTGTAGGAATGGGTCATGGTCCTCCACCATCGTGCTCTTGACCGCGTCAACAAGAGAGACCCTTCCAAATAGGGTTTAGTCTCTATGTTTACTAAGGCTATTCGCTCAGGCAGGCCTGCCAAACCGCCGCTTCTCCAGCGATGCCGTCGGCCGCGAGGCCCGCGCTAATCTCCGCCAGCGTGGGCTCCTGCACCGCGTGTTGAGGGTCGCTGGGTAGTTCCGGTCGGGCCTGACGGACTAAGGCCCAAGCGGCCCATGCCCGCCATTTCTTGATGGCTGCACGGTCGCCGCGCACACGGTCGGCGAGGTGTTGGTAGTGCACCCTGGCATTACCCGTAAAGGCATCGCTCGGTTGGGAAACCAGCCAGCGGATGGCCGCATAGGGCAGCGGGTAGGAACGTAAGGCTTCCGCCGTCGCGGGGACGTCGCAGTAAAGCGCCCGATCGACGGCCAATAAGGCTCGGGCTGGTAGCCCCTCGAGCCAAAGTTGCTGAGCGTATTCCAAGCAGAGCAGGTAGAGTTCCGCTCCGCGCTCTTCCCGATACGCCGCGAGGTCGCGCCAACTCAAGGGGCGTCCGCAGGAAGGCAGGAAAGGGCAGGGCTGATTCACGCTCAGGGTCGGGCGTAAGGGTTCGTCTGCTTCTCTTGCCCCACCGTCGTGCGCCCGCCATGGCCAGGGTGTAAAACGGTCTCATCCGGCAAGGTGTAGATGCGCGTGCGGATGGAGGTCAGGAGTTCGTTCCAGTTGCCGTTTGGCAAATCCGTCCGGCCCACCGAGCCGCGGAAGATGGCGTCGCCACAGAAGGCCACTTGTTCGCTCGCACAATAAAAAAGCAGGCTCCCGGGGCAGTGGCCGGGGACATGGCGCGTTTCGAAGGTCTTGCCAACGGCGGTGAAGGTGGAGCCTTCTTCGAGCCAGGTTGTCACCTTCACGGACTGGAAGTCTGCGTCGGAGAGCGAGGGAATCATGGAGAGGTAACGGCTCTTGTAGGCTTCGATGTTCTCGATGAGTTCGCGGTCGGCCTGGTGCGCGAGGACCTGTGCGCCCGCGGCCGCAAAGGCGTGGGCTTCACACATGTGATCCCAGTGCCCGTGCGTGAGCAGGAGGTGCGTGAGCTTGAGCCCACGGACTTTAATCAAAGGTAAAAGTGCAGTCGCCGACCGTTGTGGGGCGTCGACTACGATACATTCTTTACCGTCGTCAGAGGTGATTAGGTAGGCGTTGGTCTCGAAGGGACCGAGCGAGGAGGCTTCAATTTTCATCGGAAAGGTTTAGGCCGGGCCGAACACCTTGGCCAAGGCGGCTTCGACGATTTCCGGCGGGCGGATTGCCTTGAAGTCGCGGCTAACAAAGGCATGCACGGTGAAGCCCTCGACGAGGAGTTCGTCGCCGCGTTCCACTTGGTAGGTCAAGCGCAGGCGGGCACGGGGTTTCTCGGCCAAGGTGACGGTGATGCGGACACGGTCGTCGAAGTGCGATGGACGATGGTACGTTAGGCCGGTTTCCAGGACAGGGAGGAGGTAGCCTTGCTTTTCGAGTTCCCGATAGGGGCAGCCGAGCTGGTCCAGTAAGGCGACGCGGGCCATCTCGAACCACGGCAGGTAGTTGCCGTGGTAGGTGACCCCCATGGCGTCGGTTTCAGCGAAGCGGACCCTGGTTTCGACGGTGGCCTGTGGCATGGGTTGGTTTTGGGTCAAAGGGGTGCGCTTTCCAACCGTAAAGGCAGCCGGTGGGTCGCTTCTCCTTGCCCCCTGCGGGGTGCTCGTGAAGATGGGGCCATGGGTCAGCGCGAGCGATGGATCTTATTCTTAGTCGGAGCCCTCATGGGTGTCGGCGTCCTGTGGGTCGTACAGACCAATAGCCAGCCCCAGCGCGACGCTAAGCGGCAAGTCCGCGAAGGCCTCAATCTTCCGGGCATGATGTACGACTTCGCCGTCACGCAGAAGGGCTTCTATGGGCATTACGTGCTTTGGGAGTCTGTCGAGACGCGCCCCGATGGATTGAAGGTCCGGTCCATCGTTACGGGCGGCCGCCGCCACTATGAGGCCTCGGGCCGGGAACTGGCGCAGGAGTACCTGCTCATTCGCGAAACCTACGCGGCGGGCACCGCTCTGGCCGAACCCGGTCCAGTCACGGACTACACCTTCCAGTTCGCCGATCGAATCGCGCTCAAACTGAAGCCTGGGCATCAGGCAGCGGAAGTGCAGCTGCCGAGCGGTGATGTCGCCCAACCAGTTGCTGGTAAGCCCACGGAGGCTTTGCTGGCCCTGAAGCGCTGGCATGAGCCGCTCGAAAAGACGCCTTGGGCGGAGTTACCAAGGGTCTTGGCGACCTTACGCACTCATCCGGCGGTGGCCTCGGCAGAACTCATCTCTATCGATTGGAAGAAGGAAGCGGACATCATCCGCGCCAATAGCGGACAGAAATGAGCGCTGATCTCCAGCGGAAGGGTACGGTAACCGTCGCGCTCAGCCTGACGGTTAATGTCTTCTTGGCTGGGTTGAAGTTAATCGTCGGGTTCACCTGTTTTTCCCAAGCCCTCGTGGCCGATGGCATCCATTCGTTGGTCGACATCGCGGGCGACATTGCGGCCCTCATCGGCCTCCGCTTGGCGCATTTGCCCAAGGACGAGGATCACCCTTACGGCCATCATCGCTTCTCGACGTTGGCAGCACTCCTCATCTCCTCGTTGGTCTTGCTCTTCTGTCTGGGGCTGGCTTGGCAGTCGCTGAGTGGGCTGGTCTCGGGTGCAGCCGTCCGGAAGCCCGAGCTCGCCGCGGCGTGGGTGGCCGGCGCTGCCTTGGTGATTAAGGAAATCTTTTATCAGTTTGCGCACCGTCAAGCCGCGCGCTTGGGCTCGCGCCTGCTCATGGCCAATGCCGCTGATCACCGAGCAGATGCGATTGCTTCGTTCTTGGCCCTTGTCGCCGTCGTGGTCGCCAATGTGCATCCGGCCTGGGTCGCCCTCGATAAGGTCGTCGGCCTTGTCTTGGCTGGCTGGCTGGGCGCCGAGGGTGTCCGCCTGTTCAAGGGGGCCTGCTTGGATCTCATCGACACCGCCCCGGAGGAGGCCGTGCTGAAGGACCTGAGTGAACACATCTTGGCTACGCCTGGCGCCAAAGGGTTCCATGCCTTCCGGGCCCGTCGCTTGGGCGATCGCTTCGAGGTCGATTTCCATCTGCAGGTCGCCGAGACTGCGACCGTCGCGGAAGGCCACGCCCTCGCGGGTCGGATTAAGGCGGATATCTTGCGTTCGCACCCTGAGGTCATTGCGGTGCTTGTGCACGTCGAGCCTGACCACCCCGAGCACCTGAAGCGGGATGGGCACCACGGTTTGGCCGAGTGAGTGCGGTTTGTTTTGATTAGGACCGGCTGGCGGCTATCAAGGGGGCATGCCCCGTTTCCTCGTCCTCAGCCTCTTGGCTTTGGCGGCTGCCGCTCAAGCGGCTAAGCCAAGCAATATCGTCTTCATCTTCGCGGATGACCAACGGGCGGACACGATTGCGGCCTTGGGTAACCCGGTTATTAAGACTCCGAATCTCGATCGGCTCGTGAAGCGTGGGCTGTCCTTCACGCACGCCTATATGCAGGGCGGTAATAATGGTGCCACCTGTGTGCCCTCGCGCGCGATGCTGCTGTCGGGCCGGCCGTATTTCCACGTCGACGAAAAGCTGACGCGTGACGAGACCTGGCCGCACGCCTTTGGCGAAGCCGGCTATGCGACCTTCGCCGCCGGGAAGTGGCATAATGGACCGGGATCGGTCGGTCGCTCGTTTCAGGCCGCGAAGTCGATGTACATCGGTGGAATGACCAATCCGCTGAAGGCGCAAATTTGCGACCTCTTGCCGACGGGCAAGATGGGTCCCGAGCACCTTTCGCCGAAGCACCTCTGTGAAGAGGCCACCGACGAGATCCTGGCTTTTCTGAAAGCCCAGGACGGCACGAAGCCGTTTTATGCCTACTTGGCTTTCGATGGCCCGCATGACCCGCACATTGTACCCGCAGGCTTTCCGGTCACCTACGACCCCGCGAAAATCCCGTTACCGCCGAATTTCCTCCCGCAGCACCCGTTCAATAACGGCGAGATGGTGATCCGCGATGAGCAGCTCCTGCCGTGGCCGCGTCAGCCGGCGGCCATCCAGCAGATGCTCGCGGACTACTACCGTTATATCAGTTTTCTCGACCTGCAGGTTGGCCGCGTCCTCGACGCCGTCGAAGCCTCGCCGGAGGCCGCGAACACCGTGATTGTGTTTGCCGCAGATTCGGGGGTGGCCCGTGGTTCGCATGGTCTCATCGGTAAGCAGAACCTTTACGAGCATTCGATGCGCGTGCCGTTGGTCATCGCCGGCCCGGGGGTACCGAAAGACCAGCGCACGGATGCCCTGTGCTACCTCTTTGACGTGCTGCCGACCCTTGGGAAGGTCTGTGGGGTCGCCGGCCCTAAGACCAGCGAGGGCCGCGAGTTTACCAGGCTCTTCGCCCTGCCGGCGTCGGCCCACCGTGCCCAGCTCCTCTTTGGGTATAAGAACGTGCAGCGAGCCTTGAGCGATGGGCGCTGGAAACTCATCCGCTACCCGCAAGTCGACCGCACCCAGCTTTTTGACCTGCAGGTCGACCCGTTTGAAGTCACTGACCTCGCAGCCCAGCCCGAACACGCCGCCCGCGTTGCCGACATGTTGGCCCGCCTCGCCGAGGAGCAGAAGGCCGTCGGCGATCCCTGGCCCTTGGTCGGGGCCAAGCCGCAACCTGCGGCTTGGACCGCTCCCAAGAAGCTGCCCAAGCCTGGCGAGAAGGGGTTCTAAACCGACTAGGCTTAGACGCCGGCCGCGGTGTAGGACTTACGCCCGTACTTCTTCGCGAGCCATTCTTGCAATTCTAGGAAATCGGCCGGAGGCGCGACTTCAATCATCAGCGGCTTACCGGTCTGCGGGTGGAGCAGGGTGAGGCGGTTGGCGTGTAACATGACGCGCGGCATCGGCCAGCCGTCGAAAGCTGGGTAGTCGAACTTGCCGTAAGTCCGGTCGCCAAGGATGGCATGCCCGATGTGCGACAGGTGGACGCGGATCTGGTGCGTCCGACCCGTGTGGGGGAACGTGCGGATCAGGGCGGCGTGCGTGCCGTATTTTTCTTCCACGCGCCAATCGGTGATGGCTTCGCGGCCATCTTCGCGGACGGCCATGCGCACGCGGACCGTGCGGTGGCGATCAATCTTAGCATCGATGCTGCCGCCCAGCAGGCGCGGGCACTTATCGACTAACGACAGGTATTCTTTCTGTGCCGTCCGCTTCGAGAACTGCTCAACCAGGTTGTGGTAAGCCTTGTCGGTCTTCGCGAGGACGATGACGCCAGAGGTCTCGCGGTCGAGGCGGTGGACCACACCGGGGCGCGGGGCGCCGCCCGCGGGTGCCAGCTTACCCTTGGTGTGGTGGAGGAGGCCGTGGACGACCGAAAGCTCATCGGAGCCCTGCACGGGGTGCGTGAGCAGGCCGGAAGGCTTGTTAATCGCGATGAGATGGGCGTCTTCAAAGAGGACTTCCAACTTCATCTTCACCGCCGTGGCGGTCGGCTCTTCGGGGGTCGGGAGCTCGATGACAATTTCGTCGCCGGGATTTAAAACGGTGCGGCGGTCGATGGGCTTACCGCCCATGGTGATCAGGCCGAGGTCGAGCGCCCGCTGGACGCGGGAGCGGCTCACCCCTTCCATCAGGCCGGAGACGATTTTGTCGGCCCGGGCGGCGGCTTGCTCGTCGGAGACGCGGACTTTAAACTTTTCGTTTGGCTTGGCCTCGGTGGCGGGTGCCCGGCGTTCGGGGTCGCGGGAGGCACGGGTGGTGCGCCGCGGTTCTGGCTGCGCCCGTGGCGCGGCCTTGCGGGTCTGCGCTTTGTTGGCGCTGATGGGCTTGATCGAACCAGGGGAGGGCTTCGAGGGCGTCTTATGCTTAGACTTGGCCATCTTAGCGCTTTTTGCCGAGGAGGTACTCAGGATTCAATTTTTGGAGGGCTTTAGGCACAAACATACCATCCTTACGAATTACCTTCCCGTCAAAGCGGATTTCACCGCCCCCGTATTCGGGGCGCTGGATGCAGACCATGTCCCAGTGAATCGAGGACTTATTGCCGTTGTCCGTCGTTTCGTAGCACTTGCCCGGGGTGAAGTGGAAGGAGCCCGCGATCTTCTCGTCGAAGAGAATGTCCTGCATCGGGTTGAGGATGTGCGGATTGAAGCCAATCGCAAATTCGCCGATGTAGCGGCCGCCGACGTCGGTATCGAGGATCTCGTTGAGGCGCTTGGTGTTGTTGGCGGTCGCTTCGACGATTTTGCCCTTCTTGAAGACCAGGCGGATGTTCTCGAAGGACACGCCTTGATAGATGGTCGGGCAGTTGTACTGGAGCACGCCGTTGACGGAGTCGCGGATCGGGGCGGTGAAGACCTCGCCGTCGGGGATGTTGTATTCGCCGCCGCAGGGGATGGCATTCATGCCCTTGATGTTGAACTTAAGGTCGGTGCCGGGGCCGGTGATCTGCACCTCGTCGGTCGCCATCATCGCCTGCTTGAGCGCTTCCATGCCTGGAATCATGCGCGAGTAGTCGAGGGTGCAGACGCGGAAGTAGAAGTCCTCGAAGGCCTCGGTGCTCAGCTTGGCCTGTTGGGCCATGGAGGATGTCGGCCAGCGCAGGACGACCCACTTCGTCTTATTGACGCGCCAGTCCATGAGCGGACGGACGGTTTCACCGAGGAGGCGGGCGCGGTCGGCCGGGACGTCGCTGGACTCAAAAATATTGTTGGCCCCGCGGACGGCGATGTACGCGTGCATCTTCTTCATGCGGGCGAGCTCGTGGTCGGCGAAGAGCTTGAATTGCTCGGCGTTGCCGTCGCGGGTCATCTCGCGGGAGACGCGGGCCTGCTGGATGTTCACCATCGGAACCGCCCCGTGTCGGCGGGCGGAGCGAATGAGGGCGATGACGAATTCCTCGGGGGTTTCGGCGACGTCGATGAGGACTTTCTCGCCTTTCTTGAGGCGGGTCGAAAAACCACAGAGGACGTCAGCCAGTTGGGCGTAGCGCGGATCCATAATCCGGCGACACTTGCGACCCTTCGCCTTATTTCCAAGCGTGAAAGCCACGCTTGCACGAATCGTCCGCACCGCCAAGTTGACTGCCATGGAACCCGCTAGCCCGATGGAACGTGCGCAAGCCCTCAGCGCCGAAGCCTCGTTTGACTTCGCGGTGGGCGATGAGGCAGCGGCTTTAGCCAAGTTGGCGACGGCCGTGCAGCTCGCGCCGGCCTGTTTTGAGGCATGGCTGGCCAAGGCGGAAGTCCACTTCGCCCTGCGCCAGCTCGACGACGCCTTGGCTGCCGGTGAAGCTGCCTTGGCGCTTCGGGCCAAGGACATCCACGTGCACACATCACTTTCGCGCATCTGGATGGAGCGTGGGGATAAGCCCAAGGCCGAGCACCACGGAGCCCAAGCGAGGTTGCTGGGGTGGGGGGACCAGCTGAAGCAGCCCGAGGGTGGTTTGCCGGGCGAGATCGGCTAGCCGGGGCGCTAGGGGTAGGGGCGGACCGGACACTTGTCTCACCCCCTGCGACAGCCTGTCCCTTGAAAAGGCGGGAACAAGCCCCTCTAAAGGGGGTCATGACCTGACCAACCCCCGAAAAACCCCTTAATCGGTTGCTAAAGCCCGCTAAAACCGTTTTGGCATCTGTTCTGCAAAACGCAGTCGCCCCCTCCGGGCAAACTCTACCCAAACACACTATGGCCAAAAATACCAAAATCACCGTAAAGCCCCTCGCTGATCGCGTGCTCGTGCAGCGCATCGAGGAAGCTGAAGAAATCAAGGGCGGCATCATCATCCCTGACTCCGCCAAGGAGAAGCCACAGGAAGCCAAGGTCGTTGCCCTCGGTACCGGCGCGGTCGACAAGGACGGCAAGAAGATCCCCTTCTCCGTGAAGGTCGGCGACAAGGTCCTTATCGGCAAGTACGCCGGCTCCGAAGTGAAGCTCAACGACGAGATCTACCTCCTCCTCCGCGAAGAGGAAGTCCTCGCTGTCATCGAATAATCCCCTCCCTCTAACCCTCTCAAACCACATCTACTATGTCTAAGAAGCAAATCCTGTTCGATGAAGCCGCTCGCCGCAAGGTGCTGAACGGCGTCTCCATCCTGGCCCGTGCCGTCAAGGTCACCCTCGGTCCCAAGGGCCGCAATGTGATGATCGATAAGAAATTCGGCGCCCCGAAGGTCACCAAGGACGGCGTCACCGTCGCGAAGGAAATCGAATTGAGCGACCCCTATGAAAACATGGGCGCCCAGATGGTCCGCGAAGTCGCCTCCAAGACCGCTGATAAGGCGGGTGACGGTACGACCACCGCGACCGTGCTCGGCGAAGCCATCTACAAGGAAGGCCTCCGTTTCGTCGCCGCTGGCGCGAACCCGATCTTCGTGAAGCGCGGCATCGACAAGGCCACTGAGGCCGTCGTCAAGGAACTCGCCAATATCTCGAAGAAGATCAAGACCCGCGAAGAGATCAAGCAGGTCGCGACGGTCTCCGCTAACTGGGATTCCTCCATCGGTGACATCATCGCCGAGGCCATGGACCGCGTGGGTAAGGACGGTACCATCACCGTCGAAGAAGCCAAGACCATCGAGACCACCCTCGACGTCGTCGAAGGCATGCAGTTCGACAAGGGTTACCTCTCCCCGTACTTCGCCACCAACGCGGAAACGCTGGAAGCCATCATCGAAGATGCCTACGTCCTTCTCTACGAGAAGAAGGTGTCCTCCATGAAGGACCTCCTCCCCATCCTCCAGGAAGTTGCTAAGGCCGGTAAGCCGCTCCTCATTATCTCCGAAGAAGTCGAAGGCGAAGCCCTCGCGACCCTCGTCGTCAACCGCCTCCGCGGTACGATCAACGTCTGCGCCGTCAAGGCCCCAGGCTTCGGCGACCGCCGCAAGGCTATGATGGAAGACATCGCTGTCCTCACCGGTGGCCGTTTCATCACCGAAGACCTCGGCATCAAGCTGGAGTCCGTCAAGATTGCCGACCTCGGCCGTGCGAAGCGTATCGTCGTCGATAAGGACAACACGACGATCATCCAGGGTGCTGGCAAGTCCGCCGACATCCAGGGCCGCGTGAAGCTGATCCGTCGCCAGATCGACGAAACCACCTCCGACTACGATAAGGAAAAGCTCCAGGAACGCCTCGCTAAGCTCGCCGGCGGCGTCGCTGTCATCCACGTGGGTGCTGCGACCGAAACCGAACTCAAGGAGAAGAAGGACCGCGTCGACGACGCCCTGCACGCCACGCGCGCAGCCGTCGAAGAAGGCATCGTCCCGGGTGGCGGCGTCGCTCTCCTCCGTACGGTCAAGGCCATCGATGGCGTGATCAACAGCCTCGTCGGCGACGAAAAGATCGGTGCCCAGATCGTCCGCAAGGCGATTGAAGAGCCGCTCCGTACGCTCTGTGCCAATGCTGGCGTCGAAGGTTCCCACATCGTCCAGGAAGTCCTCCTGAAGCATAAGGGCGCCAACGGCTACAACGTGGCCACGGGCGAATACCAAGACCTCGTTGCCGCTGGCGTCGTTGACCCGACCAAGGTCACGCGCACCGCGATCATCAACGCTTCCTCGGTTGCCGGCCTGCTCCTCACCACGGAATGTCTCATCACGGACGTTCCAGAGGACAACAAGCCTGCGGCTGGCGGCGACCACCACGACCACTGAGGTCGTTGCGGTCCGCTTCTCGAACGGCGCCCACTGGGCGCCGTTTTTTTGTGCCTAGCGCCCGGCGGGGGAGGGTGCCTTTTTGTATTTTTACGCCAAACCCGTAGGGTTCGTCCGACAAAAGCACGTCGGCCGCGTTCTCCGGGTTGCTCTCTCCCGCCAAAAGGGTTGTTTCGACGGACTACCCCTATGCGAGTCTTTCTAGCTCTCTTGACGTTCTTGGTTTCCTGGTCGTCCGCCCTCCGCGCGGCGGAGCCTTCAGATGGTGCCTTGCGCGTTTTGTATTTCGACGCCCTCGGCTCGGAGCAAGCCGCCAAGGGGACGCTGCATGACTACATGGCCGCACTCGGCCGCGACGCCATTTGGTTTGACTACGCTTCGGGTCCGACGCCCGCCGCCGCGACCCTCGGCTATTATGACGCGTTACTCGTCAAGGGCGACGTCCCCGGCCTCGGTACCGAAGTTAAACTCCCGGACGGCAAAATAATCGTGGTGCTCCGCCTTTCGGCTGACGTCAACGCCGAGGGCTTCCGCAAGGCCCTCTTGGCCAAGCTCAATCCCGCCCGCGTGTCGGCTTGGGAGAAGTTCCTCGCTCAGCGTGAACCGGAGGTTCGTGAAGAAAATCCGAATGTCGCCAACTACGAGCGCCGGCCGAAGGCGCTGACGCTGCAGCAGCCATTTTCCGTGAAGGGCAGCATGGAGCGTACCCAAGTCCCCGCCGACATGAAACTGGTGCTGTTCGCATCCGAGCCAGACATCATGAAGCCGATCGCGTTTGCGTGGGACAGCCGCGGTCGCCTCTGGGTTGCGGAAACCAGCGACTACCCGCACGGCGTCTCCAAGGACGGCGCCGGCCACGACAAGATTGTCATCTGTGAGGACACCGACGGCGACGGCAAGGCCGACAAGTTCACGGTCTTCGCCGACCACCTGAATATCCCGACGAGCTTCACTTTCGCCAATGGCGGCATCGTGATTTCGCAGCCCCCGCAGTTCCTTTTCCTGAAGGACACTAACGGCGACGATAAGGCCGACGTCCGCGAGACCATCATGACGGGTTGGGGCGTCAACGACACCCACGCCCAGGCCAGCAACTTGTCCTACGGCTACGACAACTGGCTGCGTGGCGCCGTTGGCTACAGCGGTTTCAATGGCGAAGTCGGTGGCCAACGCCTCGGCTTCTCCCAAGGCAGCTATCGCTTTAAGGCCGATGGTTCGGCGCTCCAGTTCCAGCACCAGTTCACCAATAACACCTGGGCCCAGAGCAACAATGCGGCCGGCGATGACTTCGGTGGTACCGCCAACGGTGCTCCGATTTTCTACGGCGGGATCCCGCTGAACGTCGCTCCGAAGGGCGTCCGCGTCATGTCCGCGAAGAAGATCAACCTTGTTGAGCAGGCGCACACCATCACCCCGAACTTCCGTCAGGTCGACGTGATGGGCGGCTATACCGCCGCCGCGGGCTCCAACTTCATTTATTCCGCCCAGCTGCCGGCTCGCCTGCAAGGCGCCGCGATGGTCTGTGAGCCGACCATGAAGGTCATCAACCTCATGAACGTCGTTCCGCAGGGCGCGGGTTACGTCGCCAAGGATGGCTACAACATCGTGGCTTCGTCCGACGAATGGATGTCCCCGGTCTTTGCCTCCGTGGGGCCCGATGGCGCCATCTGGTTCGCCGACTGGCAGAACTTCATCATCCAGCATAACCCGACCCCGAGCGTCTCCCGTGGCGGTTACGACGCGAAGACTGGTCCTGGTGGTGCGCACGAGAACCCCATTCGCGACCATGCCCGCGGCCGTATCTACCGCGTCGTTTCCAAGACGGCTCCTTCCGTCAGCCCCGCGCAGGCCAATACCGATGAAGCCTTATTGGCCGGCCTCAAGGGCTCCACGCAGTATGGCCGTCTTCGGGCCCAACAGCTCATCGTCGAAGGCAAGAAGACCGCGCTCACCGCGTCGCTCGTCGCCTTGGTGACGGCTGCCCAGCCGGACGTCTCGGCAATCCACGCGCTCTGGTCCCTGCATGGCCTCGGCAAACTCGACGCTGAGACCCATAAAAAGGCCTTAATGACGACGGACGCCCCCTTACGTCGTAACGCCATTCGTGCGCTCGGTGAAGACGCCGCCGCGCAAGCGCTCTTCTTCGGTGCGGGCGTCATCGCCGATAAGGACCCGACCACTCGCCTAGCCGCCATGGTCAAGTTGGCGGAGTTCCCGACCTCGCCCGAAATCAAGACGCTCGTCCGCGGTCTGGCCGCCGACGCCACCGTGCAGGCGGACGAATGGCTCAAGGAGGCCGCTAAGGTCCTCGCCAAGAAGCATCAGACGCAGATTTACGTCGAAGGCCCTAATCTGCTCCCGAATCCGGGCTTTGAAGACCTCGCGGGCACCTTGCCCGCTGGCTGGCAGCGTCGTGACTACGGCAATTCCCCAGCCACCAAAGGGGCTAAGTGGGACGTCGTGACCGAACCGGCCATGGTGCACTCGGGCAAGCGTGCCGTCCGTGGCATCACCCGCGACATGGCCGACACGAGTTTCTTTGCCGACGTGGCCCTCAAGCCGGACACCGAGTACCGCTTGAGCGCTTGGATCAAGACGCACGCGTTCCGCGGCAAGGCCAGCCTCAACGACCACATCGGCCGCGCCGAGACCACGACCATCAACCGCGACACCGATTGGGTTGAGGTCGAGGTCGTCTTCAATTCCGGCAAGCGCACCAAGGCGTCGATCAACCTGCTCCACGTGGGCAAGGGCGACATCTACTTCGACGACGTGAAGCTCTGCGAACTGACCGTGGCGGGGGAAGCGCCGGTGACCGCCGGCGTCGCTGCCCGGGGGGAAGAGATTTTCTGGAAGCACCCCATCGCCGCCTGCATGAATTGCCACATGGTGAAGGGGAAGGGCAGCGCAATCGGCCCTGCCCTGGATGGCATCGCTACCCGCGCCACCCCAGCCTATATCCACGAATCCCTCACCGAGCCCAACAAGGTCTTGGCCAAGGGCTACGAGCAGCTGGGCGTGTCCCCGATGCCGCCCATGGGCTTGATCTTGAAGCCGCAGGAGTTGGAGGACGTGAAGGCCTTCCTCCAGACGCTCAAGTAAGCCTCCGGCGTTTTCTATTGGATTGATTCAGCCGTGGGCGGGGGCTATCCCTCGCCCATGGCTGCTGTCAAACTCCAGAAAGAATCCAACCCCATCGTCACGCTCCTCGCGCTGATGGGGGTTACGCTCATCACCCTCGTGATTATGTACGCGGGCATGCCGGGTACGGGCTTCCATGGGATTAAATCTGGGGTGTATTTCGACATGGAGTCTGGCTTCGAGGACGCTCGGTTCATGGACAATCGCATCGTCTGCGACTCCAAGGAAGTCCTGAAGGACGTCCGCGCTGCCTTGCTCACCGTGAAGCCTGACTACCCCGTAGACCGCGTCACGGTGAGCCTCGAGAACTACGCCTCGGGCTATAAGTTCAAGGTGCGCTACGTCACCTACTACGCCCAGCGCCTGAACCTTTTCGACAAGGGGAAGCTCTTCCCACGTGGTTCCGAGGTCGGCGATCCCGCCCTCGATGCCGAAGTGAAAGCGAAGGACGACGAACTGGAAGGCACGATTCGCAAGACCCTGGAGACTTACTTTAAGTCCAAGGGCGCCCAGTAAGGCCGGGGCTCGTCAGCTTTAGCCCAAGGAAAAGGCCCGGATTGCTCCGGGCCTTTTTGCTGAAAGTGGGGTGATTGAGGGGACTTGAACCCCCGACCCCTGGTACCACAAACCAGTGCTCTAACCAACTGAGCTACAACCACCGTTCAGTCTTCCTTGCGGAAGGGTGTTGAATGCAGGTTAAACCGCCCCGCCTGTCAATCTCGGACGGAAAGAGGCCCGGCAAACCCTCATTATTGCGCCCTTGGGGAGAATTCCTTCATTTGTTCTTCCCCTTTCCCAGCCCGCCCGCCTTTCTGTTCTGACATCATGCCTACGTTTACTGAAATTGGCCTCCCCGAGCCAGTCCTACGCTCCCTCGCCGATTGTGGTTACGTGAACCCCACGCCCATCCAGGAGCAGGCCATCCCCGTGGTGCTTTCCGGTCGCGACCTCATCGGTGCCGCCCAGACCGGCACGGGTAAGACCGCTGCCTTCGCTTTGCCGACGCTCGCGCGCCTTGGCCCCGCCGCGGGTAAGCCCCGCTGTCTCGTCCTCGTCCCGACCCGCGAACTCGCCGTGCAGGTCGACGAAAACTTCCAGAAGTACGGCAAGTACCTCGGCACCAAGACGGCGCTGCTTTACGGCGGGGTCGGTTACGGCATTCAGGTCAAGGCGCTCGAACAAGGCGTCGATGTCGTCATCGCCACGCCGGGTCGCTTGCTCGACCTGCATGAGCAGAAGATTTTGGACCTGAGTTCGATTCAGGTGCTCATCCTCGACGAAGTGGACCGGATGCTCGACATGGGCTTCATCGAAGACGTGACTCGGATTGTTCGCTACTGCCCGAAGGAGCGCCAGACGTTGCTCTTCTCCGCCACGGCCGATGAGCGCGTGGGGAAGATCGCCAGTTGGGCCTTACGTGATCCCGTCACCGTCGACGTGCGTACCGGCCTTGGCGCCGCTGACACCGTTGAGCACGCGATTTACCCCGTCGATATCTTCCAGAAGTATGACCTGCTCTTGGCGCTGCTAACCAAGAGCGGCTACAAGTCCGTCATCGTCTTTACCCGCACCAAGCGCGACGCTGACCGCATTGCCGAGTGGATTGAAGGTCATGGTACGCCGGTCGCGACGATGCACGCCGACCGTTCGCAGTCGGAACGCGCCGCCGCCCTCGCTGGTTTTAAGTCCGGCAAGTTTACCATCATGGTGGCAACGGACATCGCTTCGCGTGGCCTCGATATCCGCGGGGTGACCCACGTCATCAATTACAACGTCCCCGAGCACGCTGAAGATTACGTGCACCGCATCGGACGGACGGGCCGTGCTTCCGCCGAAGGCGAAGCGTTTACCCTCTATTCGCCGGACGAGATGCACCATCTCCAGCAGATTGAAATCCTCTTGGGTCGTGGCATTGAGCGCCGGAAGCTCGAAGACTTCCGCTACTACTCGGAGCCGCAGTTGACCCCGGGTGGCCCGAAGGCCGCCGCGGTCTCCCGCAAGCGCAACCGCTGAGCCGACGGCGATGTCGCACGAGCCCCCGATGCGTCGAGCCTTGGAGCTCGCCCGGCAAGCCTGGGGGCGCACCCATCCTAATCCGATGGTGGGCGCGGTCATTACCGAGGACGGCGTGATCGTCGCGGAGGGCTTTCATGCCAAGGCGGGGGAACCCCATGCCGAGGTGATGGCGTTACGTAACTTGGGCCGCCGCCCCAAGCCGGCTGCCATTCTGCATGTGACGCTGGAGCCTTGCTGCACGCATGGCCGCACGCCGCCGTGTGTCGACGCCATCGTTGCCGCCGGTATCCGCACGGTCGTCGTGGGTGCGACGGATCCCAATCCGGCACATGCGGGCCACGGGCTGGCATTACTGCGTTCCAAGGGCGTTGCGGTGGTGGAGGGCGTCCTCGCGGCCGACTGCGCTGACCTCAACTTAATCTTCAATCACTGGATTGTCGCCCAGCGTCCACTCATCGCCTTGAAGGTCGCTTCCTCGTTGGATGGGCGCCTCGTTCCCGCGGACGGCATGTCGCCATGGATCACTGGCGAAGCCGCTCGGGCGAATGTTCAGGAATGGCGCGCGCTCTTTCCGGCTATCGCCGTGAGCGTGGATACGCTGCTCAAGGATAACCCGCGCCTCACGGCTCGCTTGCCGGAAGGGGAACGCTGCGGCATCCGCTTTGTCCTCGATCGTCATTTCCGTTCGGCGGGTAAGGCGGGCCTGAACCTTTTCCGGGATGCGTACAACGACCGGACGATTGTGGTCGGCTTGCAGAGCGCCGTGCGGACTGCCGACCTGCGCTGGTATGAGGCGGAAGGCTTGAGCTACTGGTGCCTGCCGGGTGCCCCCGAGGATTTCTTAGCTAACTGGATCGCCCGATGCGGGCACGAGCAGGTCACGGGCGTCATGGTCGAGGCTGGCCCCCGCTTGGCGGCGGGCTTGTTGGAGGAGGGGCGGGTGGACTACCTCTTGGCCTACGTCGCCCCGATGTTCACGGGGAACCCCGACTCGCCCGTCTGGGCCTCCAGTGCCGTCGGGCAGCTGGTCGACCCGCGGGTGCAGGTCTTCGGCCAGGATGCCCTGTACCGGGGCTATTTGGCCTAAGGCGGGCAGGGGATGGGCCCCCTGGGCCTTTCGTCGCCTCGACCCGGCCAAGGCTTTGTAGGGCATTTTCAATACCTTTAAGGCTGTTTCAGGGGGTCGTGGGGGTCGCTTGCCTCTTTTGGCTCGACTTTTCAATAAAAACTTTCATTAAAGGGAATCCGTCTCCCTTTCCCAAAGGGCGTCCTCCTAACCACTTTAACTCGAACCACTTATGGCAGACAAAATCACGGATATCAGGAGGAAGGAAAAGCCTTCTTTCACGTCTCTCATCGAGAAGAAGCGCGATGGTGGCGAATTCAGCGCGGACGAGATCCGGCAAATCGTCGACTCCGTCATGGACGCCGAGATGCCCGAGGCGCAACAGGCCGCTTTGGCGATGGCAATTTTCTTCCGACAGATGTCGGCCCAAGAAACCGCGATGCTCGCCGAAGAGCTCCGTCTTTCTGGCGAAGTCATCGACCTCGACCGTCTGACCCAGCCCAAAATCGCCAAGGTTTCGACCGGTGGCGTGGGGGACAAGACTTCCATGGTGCTTGGCCCGCTCGGTGCGGCCGCTGGTGTCATCATGCCGGGCATGAACGGTAAGGACGAAGAGTTCTGCATCTCGACCGTCGAGAAGCTGAGCTCAATTCCAGGCTTCAAGGGTAAGGCCACGCTCGAACAATTCCGCCAGCAGCTTGAGCGCGTCGGTTGCGCCATCACCGAGCAGTGTAGCGACATCGCGCCCGCCGACGACCTCCTCTACACGCTGCGCCAGAAGACTGGCACGATTCCTTCGTTGCCGCTCATCACCGGCAGCATCCTCTCCAAGAAGCTCGCCGAAGGCTGCGAAGGCCTTGTGATCGATGTGAAGTGGGGCAACGGTTCCTTTATCCGCGACCTCGAGCAGGCCAAGCAGTTGGCCCGTATCGTCACGCGCGTCGCCCGCTCGCTCAACCGCAAGTGCGTGGCCCTCGTCACCGATATCAATCAGCCCCTCGGTGACTCCGTCGGCACGGGCTTGGAAGTCCTTGAAGCCGTCCGTCTGCTTAAGGGCGAAGGCCCCGAAGACCTGCAGGACCTTGTGCTCAAGCTGGGCATGGAAGTCGTCCGCCTCGCTGGCGTCGCTGGTTCGACCCTCTCCGCCAAGCAGACCGTCGAGAAGCACCTCAAGGACGGCTCCGCCCTCGAGAAGTTCAAGGCCATGGTCCGCGCGCAAGGCGGCAAGACCGATTGGATCGACGATCCCTCCAA
>CAIYEN010000072.1 GCA_903925205.1 uncultured Opitutia bacterium
CAACACCACCGAAGGCCAGATTCTCGCCCTCAGCAGTCCGGCCAATAATATCCGTGGGGCCGGCTTCGCCCGGCTCAAGGCGCAAGGGGAAGCCGCCATCCCGGCAGTCTCCGCCTTGCTCAAGGACGCCAACCCATACGTCGCTTCTCGTGCCGTGTGGTTGCTCGCCCAGTTGGGCGATAAGGGCGCGGCAGTCGTCTCGGCCGAACTCCGTTCGTCGGACGCCCAGCGCCGCCTCGTGGCCTTCCGCGCGCTCCGCGCGGCCAACCGTGATGTCCTGAACCTCGCCGTGGCGAACGCCAAGGATGCGTCGCCAGCCGTTCGGCGTGAGGTCGCCTTGGCGCTCCGTGAATTCAAGGGACCGGAAGCCCTCGCGGCTTTGGTGGAAGTGGCGCAGCGTTTCGACGGTAAGGACCGTGCTTACCTCGAAGCCGTCGGCCTCGGGGCCACCGGCCGCGAAGTCGAACTCTATGCCGCGCTCAGCAAGACCATGGGCGGCGACCCCGCCACCTGGAGCGACGCTTTCGCTGGCCTGACTTGGCGCCTGCACGTGCCCGCAGGTGTCGCCGGTATCCGTGCCCGCCTGGCTTCCGGTAAGTTGGATGCTGCCCAGACCAAGCAGATGGTCACGGCTTTGGCCTTTACGAACAGCCCAGAGGCCGTCGGTGCGATGATTGAGCTTTCGCAGCGGAAGGAGCTCAAGGATATCGCCACCTGGTGGCTGAACAGCCGTAAGGGTAACGATTGGAAGGGCTTCGAAGTCGACAAGATCCTGAAGGCCCGTGGCCTCTACGACGCTAATCAGGTCAAACTGACGGCGAGCGATTTCCCCGCCGAGCCCGCCGGTACGAAGGCCCTCTCGTCCGTCGAAACCATCGCCAAGCTCAAGGGCGACCCGAAGCTTGGCGCTGCCGCGATCGCCGTCTGCTATACCTGTCACCGCATTGGTGAACAGGGCATTGAGTATGGCCCGAACCTGACGACCTTTGGTCGCCAACAGTCGGCCGAGACCATCATTCAGGCCATTGCGCAGCCGTCGGCGACGATTTCCCATGGCTATGAAGGCACGCGCCTGGTGACCAAGGATGGCCTCGTCATCACGGGCATGGTGCTCACGCAGGGTGACCCCACGATGATCAAGTGCATCGGCGGTGCCATTCAGACGATTCCTGCCGATCGGATTAAGTCGGTGGAGAAGTTGGAGAAGTCCTTGATGTATACGCCCGCGATGCTCGGTTTGACCGATCAAGGCGTGGCCGACCTCACTGCCTACCTGAAAAGCCTCTAAATAATAGAGTGCTTTTATAACTCCTGCCCCGGCCGGGTGTCCCTATCGGACTTGCCCAGGTCGGGGTGGGCTGGTTGAGTGCAGGTATGTTCCGACTGTTCATGGCGTTAGGTGCGTTTCCCTTCCTGGCGGGGGCCGCGGGTGATCCTGGCCCCTCGCCCCGGCCGATTCCTGAATACCATGAAGCCCTGTCGGGCGACCGGGAGGCCCAAGAGCGGGTCGGACGCTACTACATGGAAATGTACGCTAAGGGCGGCCTGCATCAGCATTTTGAGGACGGCTTGGGTTGGTTTCGTAAATCCGCCCGCCAGGGGTATTTTGTGGCCATGCGCGCTATCGTTGTGGCGCGCCTCGACGGGAAGCCCGCAGACCGCGACGTCCAGGAAGCGAACGAATGGCTTCAGCGCCTGCATGAGCGGGGCCGCGTGGAAACGGGCTATGCGGAACGCTTAGCGTTGCTGCATGCTTCCGGTGAACTGGGGGTGGTCGATAAGCCCAAGGCGTATTTCTTTTGTCTCATTCAGCGCATGACCGGGTTGGTGCCGAATGAAGTCGGCAAGCTGCAGGCCCGTCTCAAGACGGAGCTCAAGCCTGAGCAGATTGCCCAGGCGGAGAAGGATGCCTATGATTGGTGGGAAGACCGCAATAAGCCGGCCCGGCCCGTCGTCGTGGCTGGCCCGAAGGGCGAAGGAAACTCCGGCGATGATTCTAAGAATGATGGCCCCATCGACACGTCGAAAAAGGCCCAAGACTTAGCGACCAAGAATCGCCAAGAGAACGAGCGCCGCGTGAAGCCCTTGGGTAAGGAAGGTAAGTATATCCTGCCGGGCGCCGACGACCTTGAGAAGCGTAAGAAGTAAGCCTCGGGTGTTGCCACGACGGAAGGGAGGGCTTTGCTCGCCGCATCCCCATGCGCTCCGCCCTGCGTTCCCTGTGTTACCTGCTGCTCGCTGTCCCGCTGCTCTTTGCCCAAGCGGCTAAGAAGGCTCCCGCTAAGTCTGGCCCGAAGGAACCCGCCGAGGCTCCAGGTCGCTGGATCTTTGGTACCATTGGCGTCGACCGGAAGCCGGATGGCACGGCTGAGCATACGGCGCTCAAGGGCTTGGCCCTGCGTCTCGGCGAAGATGGCAAGCATGCCATCGCCTATGACACCGAACTCGCCCGCGTTGTGGGTGGCTGGTCGGGGAAGTTCGTGACCGAGATGAACCTGATGTCCCGGGGCGAATATCCCTCGGCCTTGGGGAGCGTGTATTTCTCGACCGATGATGATCTGGCTGGACTCGCGGTCGGTGAGAACGCCGCTAAACTTACACAACGCCAAGGCTATGGCCACCTTGGCGCGGGACATTACCGCTTGGCGAGTTTTCAGCCCAAGGGCGACGGTGTCCTGACGTTTACCGTGGTGGGTACGGCTGATCGCGTCAGCGAGACGCCCCGGGTGGTGGATTCCAATGAGGCCCAGGTCATCGTCCGGGCGCTCACCGCCGAGACGGCCACGGGCGTGACGGTCTTACTCGGGCGAGTGAAGGACGCCGATCGCATCGGCGTACGTGGTCCGGGTCGCCGCGATTCACTCGCGGGCTGGGAGGTCTATCGCATTCCGGCCGGCAAACAGCAGGTGGAAATCGCCTACGCCCCCGTGGGCGCGGCCCGTCCGACGGGTTGGCCCGAAGAAACCGGGCCCAAGCCCTTCGCAGATTTCTCAAGCCAGCAGGTCGTTACCCAGGGGGAGCTCTCGACCAAGACAGGCGAGCCCTACGTCACGGACCGCATCAAGCTGCCCGAAGCCAACGCCTGGAAGGCACCGCTGTATGTCAGTGGGGTGGACTTCTTTGCGGACGGTCGGGTGGCTATCTGCACTTTCCATGGCGATGTCTGGATTGGTTCAGGCATCGACGCCAAGTTGGAACAGGTGACTTGGGAGCGCTTTGCCACTGGCCTGTATCACCCGCTCGGCCTCAAGGTCGTCGACGGCGTCATTCACGTGACCTGTCGCGATGGGCTGTGGAAACTTCTGCCGGGCGCGGGCGGCCGAGGGAGTGCGCAGAACTATACAGTCTTCAACGCCGACATTCAGGTCACCAAGAACTTCCATGAGTTCGTCTTTGACCTGCAGTCCGATGCGGCCGGGAATTTTTATTTCGCCAAGGCTGGTCCAGTGAAAAAGGGCGGACGAGGGTTCGACGATCTCTGCGAGCACCACGGGTCGCTCTTCAAGGTGACACCCGATGGCACCACGCTTTCCGTCGTCGCGACCGGTTTCCGTGCCCCGAACGGCTTGGGTCTCAGCCCGACTGGCCAACTCACTAGCGGTGACAACGAAGGCACTTGGACGCCGGTCTGTCGGTTGAATTGGATCAAGCAGGGCGGCTTCTATGGTGTCCCGCCGCTCGCCCATCGTCAGGCCGAGCCGACGGATTACGATCGCCCGCTCTGCTGGATGCCGAAGGATGTTGATAATTCCAGCGGTGGCCAGGTGTGGGTGACTTCCGACCAATGGGGGCCGTGGAAGGGTCGTCTTTTACACCTTAGTTACGGGATGTGCTCGCTCTATGGGGTCTTGCCGCAGGAAGTGGCGTTCCGGGGTCAGCCGCAGATGCAGGGCGGCCTGACCCGTTTTAACGTGAACTTCGACAGCGGCGCCATGCGCGCCCGCTTCAATCCGAAGGATGGCCAGCTCTACGTCGTCGGACTCCGCGGCTGGCAGACCACAGCCGTGAAGAACGGTTGCCTCCAGCGCGTGCGCTACACCGGTGAGAAGGTCCGCACCCCGTTAGACCTCAAGGTCAGTGCGGGCAGGGTGGAAGTCCGCTTTGGCGAGCCCCTGGATGCCGCCGTGGCCAAGGACCTGGGTAGCTGGAATGTGGAAATCTGGAATTACCTTTGGTCAGCGGCCTATGGCTCGCCAGACCTCTCGACCCAGGTGAAATCGGTGCTAGCCGCGGA
>CAIYEN010000073.1 GCA_903925205.1 uncultured Opitutia bacterium
GCAGCTCTACGGCCAGGATGCACCGTATCCCTTCCAGCAGACGATGACGGATGCCGCCGCCGCCCCGCGCGCGTTTGGGACCTTCGCCTTCGGCCTGCGTCTTTCCAACGACGGCGTCGCGCAGTCTAATAACCGTACGGGCGTGAAGACCGTTTCGAAGGGCTTCCTGCAGGCTTCGCCCTTTACCACCTACACGGAGATCGGCCAGAAGTCCGCCGAAGTCCTCACCGCCTATCCGTACGCTTCAGCGAACGTCGCGGACAGCAGCACCGGCTCGATGTCCGGCCAAATTGGTGCGACCAGCGGCGGTGCCTTCTACTCCTCCTCTAACTCGGGCATTCAATACGCGGGCGCGCTGAATCCGGTGAACGCGCCGTATGACCTCTACTTCCTGCCGATGACGGGCTTTGCGGACCTCAACGGCCCGCAGTCGGACCCCACGAGCAATTACGGCGGCTTCATCTTGACCGGCTTGGATCCGACCTCTGGCCTGCAGCGTGCCGCCGTGGCCGAGTTGCCCGTGAAGCCCGTGCAATCGATTCCCGGGATGCAGGGGTGCGACATCCGCGCCACCAACCCGGCACCGCCGTTCCATTATGGACTCATCGGCAACGCGGATGCGTCGCCGATCTTGCCGCCCGATGACGCCGTGGGCCGCTGGATTGACCAGACGGGCACCTTGCGGAGTCGCGATGAAATCCACCAGGCTTTCTTGCAGCATGATGATAGCTACTGCCTGAACCACGTGCTCTTCGACGATTGGTTCTTCTCGTCGCTGGCGCCTTTGCCCGCCGATTGGGCCGCCCTGCGCCCGTCCACTGGGAACGAGCACGTTTGGAATACGGCCGTCATGGATAGCCTGAAGAAGAACTGGGCTGCTTTTAGCGCGGGCACGACGACCTTACCCAACTCGTGGTTCCTGCCCAATGCGAACGCCGCACTCTTTGACCTCGCGGTGACCGGCACGAGCGGCTTCTCCGGCATCCCGGCGCAGCCCGTCGCCTATCAGCGCGTCGCCGCGACCCTGCGCGTTCCGGGTCAGTTCAACGTCAACAGCACCTCGGTCGTCGCGTGGCGCGCCTTGCTCGGCAACCTCCGTTCGACCTCGGTGCCGTACATCAAGCCTGGCAATAGCGCGGTCACGACCGCTACGGCGACCAATCCCTTGGCCCGTATGTCGATCGCCCACGAAGGCCCCGTCACCTCCGGCGGTTCTTCCGGCGCGGTGCTCGGTTTCGCCGCACTCAGCGATGCCCAGCTCGAGAAACTCGCCGTTGAAATCGTGAAACAGGTCAAGGTCCGTGGCCCCTTCTTGTCGCTCTCGGAATTCGTCAACCGCCAGCTGGCGACCCCGCAGCCCAGCAATCCCTTGGATCCCTCGCTTAATGGTGCGTTAGGCACAGCCCTCAAGGCATTGGAGACCGCGAGCAGTAGCTTGAACCCGTCGGAAAATGCCAAGAACCTCGGTAAGACCACGAGCAAGATCGGTGACTTTGCGGGGCTAGACCAGCAACTCCCCCTCGGGGATTGGACCAACTCCTCGGCCGGCTCCAAAGGCGACTATCTCCATCCCAAGGCCGCGGAAGGTTATTCCACCTTTGGTTTCCCGGGCTGGCCTCGCCAGGCGGACGTGTTGGATCGCCTCTCGCCGGTCATCAGCGTGCGCGACGAGACCTTTGTCGTGCGCGCCATGGGCACTTCGCCGCTCGTCAATGGTTCCACCGCCAAGGTGTGGTGCGAAGCCGTCTACCAGCGCATCCCTGACTACGTGGACGCCACCGTCCCGGCGCATGAAGCCCCGTTGGGCGACGTCACCTTGGCGACCACGGTGAACAACCGCCGCGTCAATGCCATCCTTGGCCGACGGGTCCGCCTCGTCTCTTTCCGTTGGCTTGCTCCTAAAGACCTATGATCCGGCCCTTTGTTTTCCTCCTGACGTGCTTGGCCGCGGTTGCCTCGGCGCAGGAAGGTTCGTCCGCCCGTTCGTTGCGGCTGCTATACGTGCA
>CAIYEN010000074.1 GCA_903925205.1 uncultured Opitutia bacterium
CCAGCGGCGACTTCCTCCTGGCTAAAGACTCCGAGCTGATTGGGCGGGCGGGCGACGTGGATTTGCATGACCCATGCCTACACGGGCGACGGGGAGACGGCAAGCCTGTGGAAGGGATTAGGGCCTCAGCCCGCCATCAATGCACCCACCATTGCCGCGAGTCCGCAACCACAGCAGCAGACAAAGAGGAAGTAGGTCAGGGTAGCCGAGCCAATGACGATCCAAGGGTTGATCTTCAAAGCACCTCCGACGACGCGGGCATAAAGGGCTGCGAAGGGAATGAAGAGCGCATACATCAGCAGCTGCTGGAAGATGCCCGGCGGGAGCAAGGTGATGACCGAGAAAAGAATGCCGCCAAGACTGGCGCCCAGCATACCGGCCACGGCCGTCCGACCCAAAGGCAACCCCTTGCAGGACTTCAATCCAAACAGACCCAAGAGGCGCAAAGCCAACCACTGCAGGAACCCATAGAATAAGTTCAGGAAAGGGGCCACGACCACCAAGCCGAGCGTCTGTAGCAAGACGGTGAGGAAGCTCTTGGCTTCGGTTTTGACCAAGTAGTTTCCGAGCGTGCGCATGAGCTCACCCATCGGCCCTGGCACCTGGCTGGCGGACCGCAGGATATCCGATCCGGCCTTAGCCATCAACGCCGCTAGCTGTTCCGCATAGACGACACCGCCAATAACGGTGAAGATTGCGCCCACCGCGGTCACGAACCAGACTAGTAGCAACGTAGAGGTGAATTCGAGGCGAGCGTTGCCGAGGACTTCGGCCGGCGCGGTCACCAACGCCAACAGCGAACGCCAAGCGGACCGCAGGGAGCGTTCCTGCTCCCAAGGAAGTTGCGAGACTCCCGAAGGCGTGAAAACCTGCGAAGCCGCTTCCGCGGGCGAGGTCGGAGACGTGGGCACGCCGAGACCGGCGAACTCGTTCCACTGACTCAGCGGCAGCCAGGCGGACATCCCTTCACGCCATGCTTGATCGGTCGGCAGGAAGCGGCCCGATTGCAGGCCGGCGCCGACTTCCTCCTGGCTAAAGACTCCGAGCTGGGTCGGAGGGCGCGCGACGTGGATTTGCATAACCCATGCTTAGACGGGCGACGGGGATACGGCAAGCCAATGGACGGTCGTGAAACCTCCCTCAGCCGTTACCACTGCACCAGGGAGCGTTCAGCGTGCTAAAGCCCCTGTACCGCCGAGCGCAGCTACCATGCAGGCAAAACCACAACAGCCGAGGATCAGACCGAACAGGAGGTGTGCACCGAACGAGACCCAAGCGCTCCGCTGAATGGCCGCCCCATGGAGACGATGGTAAAAGATGAGGTAAGGAATGCCGAGCAGGCAGCCGAGACCGAACAAGAGGATGACATTAAACCCGAGCAGACTGAAGGGCATGACAATAATAGAGGCGATAGAGGACGCCATCAGCATGGCCGCAATGGCGCGACCGCAATCGACTTTCTGGCGCATGATCCATAACCCCACCCAGATGATCACACCAAATAAAGCCACCATCAGCGGGCCGATAGCGATACCGCCGAACACCGACACACCCTTCATCACGCCAACGAACGGCAAATCGGCGTTGGCGACGTTTTGACGTAAACCTTTGAGTAATGGTTCGAGTGCCGGGTTGTTGAATTTTTCGAAGAAACTCAGCATTTGGGCGCTGGGATCTTCAAACACAAAGGCTTGGAGTAAACGGACTGGTAGAACCACTAGCTGTGCGATGTAGGCAAAGATTAGCCAATCACCGAACTCCATCCGAGCGTTGGCAAAGGTTTCGCGCGGGCTGAAGATCGCGGCTTTCACCGTAGCGAAGAAACTCCCAGCGCTCTTACCCTGCTCCCAGGGCACCTGCGAGGGGGCGACCGCCGCTTCGGCGGGTGACGCCGGCACCGCGGCGGTGACACCGCTAAACTCAGCCCACTGATTCAACGGTGTCCAAGCGGACATCCCGTCGCGCCAAGCTTGGTCAGTCGGGAGGAAGCGGCCCGTCTGCAGGCCAGCGGTGACTTCCTCCTGGCTAAAGACTCCGAGCTGATTGGGCGGGCGGGCAACGTGGATTTGCATAAGATTATTTCTGGCAAGGCGACGGAGCCCTGCAAGCCCGCAGGCGACTCAGCGCCAGAAGTTACG
>CAIYEN010000075.1 GCA_903925205.1 uncultured Opitutia bacterium
GCTGACGCTGACCGTGCCGAGCCCGGTGTTCGTGATGCCGCCGAGCGTGATCTTGGAAGCACTCGTGCCGGAGCGCGTATCCAGCGTGAGCGAACCGACGAGGCCGGTCGCCGGGGCGAAGGCCAGCGCGGTGGACTGCGTGATCGTGCCCGAGGCGACGATGTTGACGGTGGAACCGGAGTTGACCGCGGAGACGATGTCCGCCGCCTTGATGTTCGTGACGCCAGCGTTCGCGAGATCGCCAGGGAGGGTGCCGGTCGTGCTCGTCGTGGTGATGGTGACATTCGTGGGGTCGATCAGCCACGAACCGCCGAGGCCCGCCTGGACGACGCCGGGGAGTTCGAGCACATGGCCCGAGGTCTCGATCCGGCCGCCAAGGGCACGCACGGTGCCGGCAACGGTGGTGACGCCGTCCGCCTTCGTGATGTCGGACCAGAGGACGGCCGTGCCGCCCTGCCCTGCGTCGATCGTCGCACCGGCTTCGAGCTTGGTGGTCAGCGCCTGGCGGACGCCATGGGAGCCCTGCCAATCGCCGCCGACGAGAATGGAACCGCCATTCGAAGAAAGGGTCGCGCCCTCGAGCACGGCGACGTGCTCACCGGTGAGCTGGATGGAACTGGCGGAGAGATTGCCGGCGATGGCGACGCTATCGGCATCGACGGAAACCTTCGTGCCGGAGACTTCGCCGCCCGCGGCGATGGCCACGGAGTTGGAACCACGCAGGGAAATCGAGCCATCGGCATTACGCGCACCCGAGGCGGCACGGATAAGGCCAGTGACATTGACGGACTGATTGACGACTTCACGGGCGGCGGCGGCAGACAAGACGACACGTCCAGCCGTAATCTCACCCGCATGCTCGACCTGAGCCGAGAGTGCCTTGCCGTCAGCACCAACGAGCGAGGCTGACAGGCCTTCGCCAAGGGCGAACGTGATCAGGCCATCGCCAGCAAAGTCGACGGTCAAGGTCTTGCCCGAAGCCAACGCCACGGTGCCGAGGTTTGCGAAGATGGCGCCGGAGTTACGGACATACGGAGCCACTAGGGCGCCTAGGCCAGCATCCGAAATAGTGAGTGTGCCTTCGTTGACGACCGAGCCCGGTAAGTCCGTGGCCGCGGTGAACTTTAGCTGACCACCCGACAGGAACGAATCCTTGTCGAGGTCGAGCGTGGTGGCAATCAGGCCGGCGGCATCGACGGTCGAGCCCTTGCCGAAGAAGATACCGTTCGGATTGATCAGGATGATGCGGCCATTAGCCGAGACCGCGCCGAGAATCTCTGAAGGCGCCACGCCGACGACCTTGTTGGCGGTGATAGACGTCGCGGACGGCTGGTTGAAGCGGACGCTCTCGCCCTTCGCGACGGAGAAGTTATCCCACTGGATGAACGCACGGTCGGTGGTTTGGTTGACAGTGACGCGCCCGGTGCCTTGGCCCGACACCGTGGCGGTGCCGCCTGTGACGTTCGCGCCAGCGGGGTTGGCGTGCGAGGCCAGTGGATCGAGGGCGGCTGCGAACAGCAGCGTAGCCAACGGAATCAGTCGACGTTTAAAGGGTGAGGCAGAAGCCATGTCGTTTTGTTTTTAAAGTTTAGAAGCGGACGCCGAAGGAGGCGTTGAGTCGGTTGGAAGTATCGCCGGTATACCCGACGGGCAGGGAGACTGGGCGAGCAACCTCGACGAGGGCGTTCATGCCGTAGGGCATGGCCAAGCGGACGCCTAGTCCCGCCGAAGCGGCGTGACGTTCACGGGCTTCTTGCGGCTGCAGGTCGCTCTGCTGTCGGGTGAGGCCAGCGTCAGTGAAGACGTAGAACTGCGCGCGCACGGGGTCAGCAAAACCGAACGAGACTGGGAGCGTGTAGCGGAGTTCGAGGGAACCAAAGACGGCCTGCTCACCGCTCATCGATCCCGAATCAAAGAAGCGACCAAACTGCCGACCGCCGTAGGAGGCCTCGGAGGGACTAAGCAGCGGACTGCCTAACGAATACTGGCCCTGTGCCGCGAAGGAATACGAGAAGGCCCCGGAGCCGAGATTGGCCAGCGGAGCCGTGCGTGTGAAGTCGAGCGTCGCGACCGTGAAGGTCGGCGAGCCATTGGCACGTGAGTTACCCTCGGCGCCGAGCCAGGAGAGACCCTGCTCAACGCCGAAGCGCACGAGGTTGGCGGACTGATCTGGCCGCGCGAAGTCATAGGTCAACGCTAGGCCCAACGTGCGGATACGATCGCGCGTAGGCGTACCGACCGTCATCGAACTGTCCGAATCCTGTGCGCCCAGCGTAGCCTCGGCGAGCAACGTCGAGACGCGCGAGCGGATGAGCGGCTTCGAGAACGTGAGGCGCGTGCTGCGCGAGACGCCTTGGTATTCGAGGGGGACGAGCAGTGGGTCGGTCGGTCGGCTATTGGACTGCGAGAACGTGAGGCCGAGACGTTCGCCGTCGTCCCCGACTAACGAAGACAGACCGGCGGAGAGGCTCTGGTAGGCGTTGCCGCTTGGGCTGTGGTAGTAGCCCAACGTGAGCTCATCGGAACCATTGAGTTGGCCGTAAGTCGCATACGATACGCCGACCACCTGACGGTCGAGGGCGCTCGGCAGGAAGTTATTCCAGCTGAGGTCGAATGCGTCGGGCTCGCGCGTGAAATCCACCTGCAGGTCGGAGCCACCGACGATGGTGGTCGAGGCCGACAGGACAGAGCCGGCGGACCAACCGGGCAGGTCGTCCATGAGCAGGATATTGCGCTCGAGTACATCGGCGCGGAGGGGCTGCGACGCCTGCAAGCGCCGGAACTGCGCGTCCACGGCGGCGCGAGCCCGTAGGCGCGGGGCGAGTTGGCTGACCTGCACACCGCTCACGAAGCCCTCGACCACGACAATCTTGACCACACCATCCTTGATGTCCTGTTCCGGCACGACCCCGAAGCAGAGCGCATAACTGGCATCGGCGTAAGCCTTGGTAATCGCGTTGGCTAAACCGAAGACCTCCTCGATCGTGACGACATCGCCAGACTGATGTGACCAGAGTGCGGCCAACTGCACCGAAGAGAGCACGCGATTACCAGAGAACTGCAGCTCCTTGAACTGAAAAGATAGCGTCGCCGCGTCCTTCGGGGCTAGCTGCCGATTATTGAGTGAGACCTCCTTGCGCGGCACCGATTTCGGCTGCGGAGCGGGCTTCAAATTCTGGTCGATGCGGGCGGGATCGAGCGACGGTGCGACCTGAGCGAAAAGCGGTAGACCAGAGAAGAAAAACAGGGTGGAGGCCGCGACCAAGAAAGGGCGACGGACCGCGGAGATTTCTGGGCGGAGCATAACGGCGGAATGCTCCTTTATACATTGATAAAATAGAAGTTCGCTTGTGGCCTGCAAACTTGGTCAGAAGTAAGGGACTTTTGCAGCGAGGTGGGGTCGGAACCGCGTTGCCGTGTTCACCGCAAAGCGAACTCAGGTGGGGGCACGATTCGTCGTAGACTCCCTTCCCGGAGGGCGCGGCGAAGCCACGCCCCTACCGAGTTCGCCCTGCGGCGTACTCCTAGGTTGGCACACAGTGCCAACCCTACCCGCGGCAAAAGGGTAGCACGTGGTGCTATCCCTACCTCTTCGGCACTGGACCAAGCGAGCTACCGGCAGACCAACTTTTGACCAAGGCCGCTTCGATGACATTGTGTTCAATCGAATCGGTCTCAATCCATCGCCTGGTATGCTCAGTGAGGGCCTCCGGCGAATGCATTAAAAAGCCGGCCAAAGGCGGATTGAAAATCTGCGCCTCCAGCTGCCCGACTAAAATAACGACCGAGATATTGAGCGGAATCTCGAGCCCCTTCTTGGCAAAGTAAGTGAGTGCATATAAGAAATCCCCCCATTGCGGAAAGATGATGGCCGTGGCGCCGCGCGCCCGGGCAGAGTCCAAGCACTGCTCCATGTGCGAGTGAGTGAGTTCCTCTGGAGTGAAACGAACCTCGACCGTGACCGCCAGCTCTTGCGCGATACGGCGGACACTCGCCAACGTATCCTTGAGCTTCACTTTGCGCCCCAAGAAGGGGATAAAGACCCGACGATGACCCAGTATTTTCAGCTCTTTTACGGCCTTCTCGACTAAGGGCCCATACTGGTGGCCGAGTCGCTTCACCCGTTTGGTGCGCAGCATCCCAAACATGGTGGCGAGCTTGGCGTCGGACCGGGCCACGCCGGCGAACATCTCCCGATCGGGGGAGACCATAATACAATGGCTCGGCCGATACTGGGTCATGGCGGCATGTGCTTTCTTGCGTAGTTCCCGGCCGTTAAAATCAGCCACGTCGACGATTTCGCACCCGTGCCCCTCCTCCCGCAGCTGTTCCTGCAATAACTGCAAAGCCACGCTGGTGGGCGGACGCATCACTTTCAGGGAGAGATGCGTTAAAACCAGCACCTGATGGATACCTGGCGCCCGCCGCGACTTAGAAACGCCTGCCGCCACCTCCAAGCGACGCTTCCCGCCGCGGCTGACAAGGACCTTGCGCCGGAGGAGTAAGGCGATGGCCTTCTGGACCGTGGGTAGGCTGACTTTGTGCTGGCCAGCCAAGTCTCTTCCCGACGGCAGCAACCCCTTCCAACCTTCCACCCGGATTTGGCTTTCAATCGCATCTGCAAGATGCTCAAAAATCGACTTCCTCTCGAATTTACGGGGTGCCATGCGGACTATTGGCCCTATTATTCACAGTTTAACTGATAAATAGCCATAGGCATTGTGGCATTAAAGATTGGTCAGATTATTGCGTTTTAGTCGAAAATGAGGGGAAAAGGCAAAGGGGAACCGGGGACCGGGGGATAGGGTAACAGAGCTCAGAGTACGGAGTACGGTAGGGTTGGCACTGCGTGCCAACCTAGCTGCTGCATAAGGGTGGGGCGTGGCTTCGCCGATCTTCTCTGTGTATTGGGTAGGGTTGGCACTGCGTGCCAACCTAGCTGCTTCATAAGGTAGGGGCGTGGCTTCGCCGCGCCCTCCTTGTTGCGGAGTGCACGATGAATCGTGCCC
>CAIYEN010000076.1 GCA_903925205.1 uncultured Opitutia bacterium
GGCACGCGCGACAACCGTTTCACCGGCACGATCTACCGCATCGCCCCTAAGGGGTTCAAGTCGGTCATCCCGAAGATCGACCTCTCGACGGTCGCCGGCCAGATCGCCTCGCTGCGCAGCCCGGCGCCGAACGTCCGTGCCGGTGGCTTCAACCGCCTCAAGGCCGCTGGCGACAAGGTCGCCGACGATGTCGCCGCCCTGTTGTCCGACGCGAATCCATACGTCTCATCCCGGGCCGTCTGGCTGCTCGCGCAGCTGGGTGACAAGGGCTCCGCACTCGCCCGCAAGGAACTCGCTTCCGCGGACGATACCCGACGCCTCGTGGCCTTCCGCGCCCTCCGCGCCGCCGATCGCGACGTCTTCTCGCTCTGCGAATCCATGGCCAAGGACAAGTCCGCCGCCGTGCGTCGCGAGGTCGCGATTGCGTTGCGTGATTTCAAGACCCCGGCCGCCGTCGCCACGCTTGTGACGATCGCCCAGCAGTTCGACGGACAGGACCGCGCTTACCTCGAGGCCATCGGCCTCGGTTCCACAGACCGCGAGGCCGAAGTCCATGCCGCCATCGCCAAGGTCATGGCCAAGCCCGCGCTCGAATGGACGCCGGCTTATGCCTGGCTGACCTGGCGCCTGCACCCGGCTTCCTCCGTCCGCGACGTCCGCGCCCGCCTGCTCTCCGGCAAGCTGAACGAGAACGAGCTCAAGCGCGACCTCACCACGCTGGCCTTCACGCGCAGCGCCGAAGCCGCCGGCACGATGGTCGAGCTTTCGCTGAACAAGAAGTTCGCTCAGGCCGACCTCGCCAAATGGTGGATCGGTAATCGCAAGGCTAGCCTCTGGAAGGCCTTCGACGTCGACGCCATCGTAAAGGCCCACGGGGGCGACGCTTCGGCCGCCAAGCTCGTCGGCTCCGACCTGCCTCCTGAACCGGCTGGCTCCAAAGCGCTCGCCTCCGTCGAGGTCATCGCCGCGCTCAAGGGTGATGCCGCCCGCGGCAAGGCCGTTTCGGCCGTCTGTCAGGCTTGCCATAAGTTCGACGGCAAAGGCATCGACTTCGGCCCTGACCTCACGACCTACGCCAAGCAGCAGTCGCTCGAGACCCTCGTGCTGAACATCTCGCAGCCGTCCAACAACATCTCGCACGGCTTCGAGGGCACGCGCGTGGTGCTCGACGACGGCATGGTCATCACCGGCATGGTGCTGTCCTCGGGCGATCCGCTGATGATCAAGTCCATGGGCGGCCTCGTGCAGTCGATTCCCCGCAACCGTATCAAGGAAGAGAAGCATCTCGACCGTTCGCTCATGTTCACGCCGGCCCAGATGGGTCTGACGGAGCAGGGTGTCGCTGACCTTGCCGCCTACCTGCGTAGTCTGTGATTTAGGCCTCGGGTCAGGGCCCGGGCTAGGGCCAATTGAAATTGGGTCGGGGTCTGTGGACTCCGACCCTTTCTTTTTTCTGTCCCTGTCCCCGTCCCTGTCCCTATGTATCTTCCCATGCGTTCGCCCCTCGTCGCTTTATTCCTCTCCGTCGGTCTACTCTTCGGCCAAGCCAAGAAGCCCGCCAAGAAGACGTCCGTCGCCGCGCCCGTCGCGGAAGCCCCGGGCCAGTGGATCCTCGGCACCGTCGGGGTTGGTAAGCACAAGGACGGCACGATTGATTCGACTGGCCTAAAGGGGCTGGCTGTCCGTCTCGGGGAAGATGGCAAGAAGGGTATCGCCTACGACCTCGATCTCTGTCGTCCGATCGGTGCGTGGTCCGGCAAGTTCACGACTGAGATGAATCTGATGTCTCGCGGGGATTATCCGACGGCGATGGGTGAGACGATTTTCGTCACGGGCGACTTCGCCGGTTTCATGCCTGGCGCCGACGCCACCTCGCTCGCTCCGCGCAAGGGCTTCGGTCCGCTGCCGGCCGGGCAGGCTCGCTTCAAGGGTTTCCATAATGCCGGCCGTTCGGTCGTCGTCCGCTGGGAAGTCGGCGGCGTGGCCCTCGATGAGACCGCGGAGGTCGTCACGGCCAATGAGGTCCAGTTTATCGTGCGGACCCTGGAAGTCGCTCCTTCCGCCAAGGGCGTCACCATTATGCTCGGTAAGTCGGAGGATGCCGGCCGTATCGTGACGCTTGGTGCGTCCAAGGTCGACCAGATCGATGGACACGCCGTCGCCCGGGTGGATGGCTCCAAGGATGTCACC
>CAIYEN010000077.1 GCA_903925205.1 uncultured Opitutia bacterium
CATGCGGCGGAAAAAGTCGCCTTTGAATTCGAAGAGCGTCGAGGTGTAGAGGCCGTGCTTGCCTTGGAGCGGCAGGATACGGTCGGTCGGCCCTAGGCGATAGCCGCCGACGATTGCCGAAGCCTTGTCGTCCCAAAGCACGATCTGGTCATACCAGGCATCGAAAGCGTCAAGGTCGCAGTCAAGACCCGTGCCCTCGGACACGGAACGGAAGGTCGTCTCACGCAGGCGTCCGATCTCGCGCAAGGTGTGCGGCAGATCTTTGCCCAAGAATCGGTAGACCTTGAAGTCGCCACTGGTGAGGAGAAGGTCTTCGGGCGGGAGACTTTGCAGTTCGGCCCGAAGCAGCAAAGGATTTACCGGAGCGATGACGGGAGCCTGCGGGGCGGTCGGCTTCGCGGCCGCGGCCTTCTCGCGCTCGCTCCGACTAGAAAGCAGTTCGCAGCGCAACCGAAGAAAACTCGTGGCTTCCTCGTCGTCCGGATGGTCCGCCAGTTGTGCAGGTGTCACCGGATTAGCCGTACGTAACCGGATCACCTTACCCCGATGGTAGAGGAACTCGCGTAAGAGCAGCATCGTGCGAACCTTAGGGTGGACGAGGCCCAGCGACTGGAAGAGGCCCGAGTTGCGGCCCGCAATCCGCAAAGGAAGAATCGAAGCGCCGACTTTGCGGGCCATCCGCACCACCTGCGGTGACCAGACCGGATCGTCGACGCGACGGGACTTCAGGCGGAGGCTAGAGACCTCGCCGGAAGGGAACGTCAGGATACAGCCACCCGCGCGCAGGTGCGCCAAGATGCGCCGAGTACCGGCGACATTGCTGGTATCGGCAGAATTGGGGTTGAACGGATTGACCTCGATCAGCCAAGGACGGATGCCTGGGATCTGGCTCAGCCAGCGATTGCCAACGACCAGCGCGTCCGGGCGAGCCCGCAGCAGGAAATCCATCGCCACCAAGCCGTCGGCGAGTCCGTGCGGGTGATTGGCGACGACGACGAGCGCGCCCGAACGCGGGATACGCGCCAGGCATTGGTCGCTCCAGGTATTGCACAATCCAGCCTGCTCCATCGCGGAAGTGAAGAAATCAGGGCGGCCAGCCGCGTGGATACGTTCAAGGAAAGCATCGAAGGAGCGCACCTTGAAGAAACGGTCCAAGACGGGTTCGGCCCAGGCCAGCGGACCGAGATTGGCCTTCAGTTCGTCGGTATTGCTGGGGGCGCGCTGCGGTGACATCTATGGCAATGATGCCACGGATGTGCGTACAGACGGGGGCGGACCCGTGACAATATGGTGTCAGCCTGCGGCGAAACCGAAGAAGTCGCGGGCGTTGCGCGTGGCGACCTCGGCGACCTCGTCGGCCGGCAGACCCAGCAGCTCCGCGGCCTTGGCGCAGATCTCCGGCAGATAAGCGGGCGTATTTTCCTTACCACGGACGGACTGCGGGGCAAGGTACGGGGCATCGGTCTCGAGCATCAGGCGGGCCAGCCCCTGCGCCTTGAGCGCCTGGCGGATCTCCTCGGAC
>CAIYEN010000078.1 GCA_903925205.1 uncultured Opitutia bacterium
CGTCGTAGATGGTCTCGCCCAGCCGGGGGTGCAGGACCTGCACGATGGCGCGCTGGAGCGGGCGCGGGGTATAATACTCGCCGCCGTTGCGCCCGGCGTTGCCCATGTTTTTGATCTTGGCTTCGTAGAGGTGCGAGAGCTCGTGCTTCTCGGTCTGGGACTGGAAGCGGAGTTCGTCGATGTGGTCGATGATCTCGCGCAGATTGTAGCCGCTCTGGATGCGGTTCTTAATCTCGCCGAAGATTTCGCCGATCTTGTATTCGATGGTGTTCGGGCCGGTGGCCTTGGCCTTGAAACCGTGCAGGTAGGGGAAGAGCTTGCCGTTGACGAAGGCGATGAGGTCGTCGCCGGTGAGGGCGTTGTTGTGGTCAATCTGGCCGTCCTTGCCCTTGGGCGCGGCCCAGCTCGCCCAGCGGTAGGGTTTATCGAGGATGTGGGTGTATTTCCTTCCGTCGAGGGCCGCTTCGGTGGCCTTGTCGTGTTCGAGGGCGTCGAGGTATTTCAGGAAGAGCAGCCACGAGGTTTGCTCGGTGTAGTCGAGTTCGCTGGTGCAGCCGGCGTCTTTCCAGAGGACGTCGTCGATGTTTTTGAAGGCTTGTTCGAACATGGGGGAGTTAGTTGGCGCGGAGGGCGTGGAGCAGATCGCGCTGCGGGCACCACGCTCCATTTTCACTCGAACAGTTTTAGGTCAATCGCGTCGGCCATCAGGCGGTAGCCGGTGGTGTTGGGGTGGACGTGGTCGCCGGTGAGGTCGCTGCGGATGATCAGCGGATTTTGCGGGTCCTGCACCGCTTTCTCAAACTCGATCACGGCGTCGAACGCCTTGGACTCGCGGATCCATTTGTTCACCGCCTGGCGGGTGGCCTCGTTTTCGGGTGTGTCCTTGGTGGAGGCTTGGATCGGCAGGATGGGAGCGCCGAAGACCTTGATACCTTTGGCGTGCGCGCGGGTGATCACGTCCTGATAGGCGGCGATGAGTTGTTCGGGCTTCACGTGCTCGTAGCTGATGTCGTTGACGCCTTCGAGGACGATGAGATGGGTGACGTTGGGGCGGGCGAGCACGTCGTCGGCGAAACGCTTCACGCCCGCGGGGCCAGCTTGGTCGGAGGCGACGAGGCGGTTCGAGCCGATGCCCATGTTGATGACGCTGACGGGCGTGCCGTCGGGCAGCTTGGGCAGGCGTTTTGACAGAACGTCGGGCCAGGAGGCGTTGCCGTCGTTCTGCGAGACCGCGCCGTCGGTGATGGAGTCGCCGAACGCGACGATGACCTTGGTCTTCGCCGGGGCCATGACCTGAAGATCGGAGACGAAGAGCACGATGTTGCCCGCGCCGCCGCCACCGGGCCCGCGTCCACGGCCCGCGCCGCCCCGGCCGCCGGCGGGCGCTGGTAGCGTAGCCTGGCCAGTGTGGTCGCCGGGCGCGGAAAGAAAGGTCGGCTTCAGGCCGGTGCCGTGGTGGGCCTCGGGCTTGTAGCCTTCGTCGGGGAGAAAGACGCTGATGGCGACATCGGCGTGCTGGGGCACGTCGAGTTTGACCGGGTCGCTCCAGCGCTCCTCGCCGGGGGCGAGCGTGAGC
>CAIYEN010000079.1 GCA_903925205.1 uncultured Opitutia bacterium
CAGCAGGAATACACCGTGACGCCCGGACATTACTTCGCGATGGGCGACAACTCCGCCAACAGCTACGACTCGCGCGGCTGGGGCGAGGTGCCTGCCCAGGACGTCGTCGGCAAGCCGCTCTTCATCCTGCACCCCTTCACGTCCCACTGGGGTCCGGCGAAATAGTGGGCGGACGCCGTCCGCCCATGGGCCAGGTGGGCACGTGGGCAAGGTGACATGGGGGTTGGCTCAACAGCCTTGCCAGCGTGTCCCCGTGTCACCATGCCCCCTTGTGTACCCATGTCCTGGACCCTCTATCGCCACTACAAAGGCAACCACTACCTCCGGCTCGGGGTCGCCGCGCATTCCGAGGATCTGTCGCCGCAGGTGGTCTACCGTTGCCTGTATGACAATCCGGAGGCGCGTACGTGGGTCCGGCCGCAACCGATGTTCGAAGGCGTGATCGAAGATGGGCGCCAGCGCTTCACGCCGGTGGGCCGCCTGCGTCTCGTGCAGCCCGAAGACATGCGTACCGTCTTGGCCTTCGGTTTCGACGCATGGAAGCAGGAGAAGACCTTCGACGAGTATTGCGCCGCCAAGGACCGCGATCCGAATCACCTGCGTGGCACGCGTTACCTGCTTGAGGACGCCGCGGGGCAGCCCGTGGCCGCGTTGAACGTCCTGCGCTTCCGCGAAAGCCTCGTCGGCCTGGCGTCCGTCGCGACCTCGCCGGAGCAGCGAGGCAAGGGCTACGCCTCGCTCCTACTGCGCGCCGTCATGGAGCTGCATCGCTTCGCCCAGCCGGACCTTCGGTTCGTGCTCTTCTCCGAGATCAAACCGGCGATCTACGAGCGACTCGGCTTCTGCGTCCTACCGCCCGAGCACCAGCACTTCCTGCCGACTCCGGCCATGGCCACCGGCGAGTCGCCGTTGACCCCGACCGAGGCGGAATTCCTGAAGACCTATTTCTAGGCCGGCGGCTTACTTTTTCGCCGGCGTAGCCAAGGCGACCTTTTCGAGCCACTCGGCGACCTTGGGGTGTTCGGTTTCGGCGAAGGCGTGACCAGTGCCGGCCATCTCGCTGCCGACGACCGTCGCACCCTTGGCCTTGAGGGCCTTGGGGAGCAGGCTGGTGGCGGCCTTGTTCGAGCCTTTTTCTCCACCCCAGCAGGCGTAGGCGAACTTACCCTTGAGGTCCGGGAGATTGCCTTTCGAGGTATAGGTGCTGCCACCGCCATCAGCGAAGACGAAGATACCGAAGTAGTCGGTGAGCTTCGGGCCGCTGCTCAGGCGGAGCATGCCATCGATGGAGTGAGCTCCGTTGCTGAAGCCGGCGATGATTGAGTGCGCCTTGTCGATGTTGGGGATGACCTTCGCAATCTCATCCAGCATGAAGCGTTGGTAGGTCCAGATCTTGGCGAAATCTCCGACCATGTTCGCCTGGACAGGGTTATTCGCTCCCTTGGGGTAGGGAAGACCGACGAGGATGAAATCGCCCTCGGGCAGGAAGGCCTTGCTCGGCGTGTTGCTGCCTTCGCCGCCGGCTAGCCAGACGACCAGCGGGACTTTCTTCGCGGGATCGTAATTCGCCGGCAGCTGCACGTTGCACGCCGCCATCGCGCCCTTGCGGTCCACGGTCAGCTCAGGGAAGTCAAAGCGCAGCATGGCGCCCGGCGCGACCGACGCCTTGAGTTCCGTGCGAGGGACGGCCTTTTCAGCTGGCGCCAAGGCCTTCTCTTCGGTCTTCGCAGCCGTCTTCTCGTCGCCCTTGGGTATGGTTTTCTTGGCGGCAGGCTTATCGGCCGCGATGAGTGCACCGCTGATAAATAGCAGCAGGAATAGGCGGGCGAGTGTCATCGGGATTGGTGG
>CAIYEN010000080.1 GCA_903925205.1 uncultured Opitutia bacterium
CCGGTGACCAGTTCGGTGCCGACGCCGCGACTGGCTTCCTCGTCGCGGGCCCCTTCGATAAGGTGAAATCGCCTGACCCCGTCCTCACCGCCAACCAACGGGCCGACGAGTTGCACGACATCATCGGCACCACGGCGTCCGCCTTCCTGGGCACGACCCTCGCCTGCGCGCGCTGCCATGACCACAAGTTCGACCCCATCCCAACGACCGACTACTACGGCTTTATGGCCATCTTGCAGGGCGTCCAGCATGGCGAACGAGAACTACGCACCGTCGAAACGAAGGAACGTGAGGCCAAGGCCGAGGCACTGCGCACCGAACTCCGGCCGATCGAGCAAAGCCTACGTAGTTTCAAACCCAAGGCCTACCTCGGCCGTATCCAGCTGACCGACGAAGATGACGTGCGTTACGCACAACCAATCGCACCGACCAAGCAGAGCCACCTCATCCCCTATGATAAGGGGACGGGTAAAGGGCTCGCCCAAGACCCAGGGGATTCCCAGCGCCTACCCAATCTAAGCGAGAGCTACCGCTGGTGGAATGCCGACAAACCGGGTGAAAACTTCCTGACCTGGAAACCCGCGCTGAGCGGAGAGGTGCGCATCTGGATTTCCTGGGGCACTTGGACAACCCATGCTGCGGACGCCCGCTATGTCCTAGATCTCGATGGCGACCTAAAGACCACTGCTGACCAAATCGAGATCGCGCGGATTAATCAGCAGTATTTCGCCGACGGCTCCCCAGCTGTGCCGAATGAGCGCCGCTGGAGCGGATTGAAGTCGGCGGGAGTCCACCGTATCACCCCGAAGAGCGTCCTCATCCTGCGCGCTGGCGACAAGGGCGGCCCCACCGCCGCCGACATCGCGGTCTTCGAGGAAGTCGTGCCAGGCACCGCACTCCCCTTACCACACCTCCGCGTCCCCGTGACGCAGCTCGCCAACGAAGAAGACTTCGCCCCGATTGACGCGAAGTTCGTTCGCTTCACCATCAACGCCTCTACCACCGAGGCGTGCATCGACGAGCTCGAGGTCTTCGACCTTGCTGGTAAGAATATCGCCTTGGGTGCTAAAGTATCTGTCTCGGGGCTGTACGCCAACGGCAAGAGCATCCACCAGACCCGCTTCCTTAACGACGGCAAATATGGCAATGCCAGTAGTTGGATTTCCTCCGAGAAAGGGGCCGGCTGGGCGCAGCTGGAGTTCACCGAGCCGACCCAGGTCAGCCGCGTCGTTTGGAGCCGTAACCGTGACCCTGCTAACCCCACCCTCAAGGACCGGCTCGCCACCGGCTACCGCATCGAGACCTCACTCGATGGCGTGAAGTGGACGCGCGTCGCTTCCAGCAACGACCGCCTACCAAGCTCCTTTAAGGAACGCATCACCTCCCTGCCCAGCCTCGGCGAAGTCCCCGCAGACAAGGCAGCTGAAGTGGCCGCGCTTTCCCGTCGTCAGACCGAACTACAGGCCGAGCTCACGAAGTTCACCGGTAACTCTAAAGGCTATGTTGGCAGGCTCGTACAACCAGGCCCGACCCTCCGCAAGCATCGCGGCGATCCGACCCAGCCACGCGAACCCGTGCCGCCTGGTGCGCTCTCACTCATTGGCACCAAGATGATCCTGCCAGCCGACGCACCCGAGTCGGATCGTCGCAAAGCCCTAGCCGACTGGATTGCCTCGAAGAATAATCCGCTGACCGCACGCGTCATCGTGAACCGCCTCTGGCACAATCACTTCGGTAGCGGCATCGTCGATACGCCGAGCGACCTC
>CAIYEN010000081.1 GCA_903925205.1 uncultured Opitutia bacterium
CGCGATGCCTTGAGCGATGTCCGTGAGACCATCGAGTCCGCACGGTCCGCCGAAAGCCGTGAGGCGTCCGCCCAGGAGGCCTTCCGCGTGGCCGCGGCCCGCCAGGCGGCTGGCCAGTTACCGCTGGCCGACTTCCTTTTGGCCCGCCGGCTTCTCGCTGAATCGAAGGTTGCGGTGGCCCGGGTGCGTTACGATCGCATCGGTGCCCAGGTCGACCTCATCAAGGCACTGGGCGGTGCGCGCATCGAAGCGGCCGCGAAGTAGGCCGACGCTCAGCGGGCGAATTCGATCTCGCCCATCAGGTTGCCCGCCAGCTTGCCGTCCTTCGATTGCCAGAAGGGGGCATCGCGGTTGGCGAAGCGGACCATGTTGCGGGCGTCTTGCTTGTACTTGGCGCGTTCGAGTTCCGGGAACATCACGCAAATCTGGTATTTGCCGGGTTGGATATCCTTCGGGGCGGTGGCCTTAATGGTGATTTCGTAACCCGCTTCCTTGTTCTGGAGGACCACATACGGCGGTAGGCGGCGGATATCGAAAGCCTCTCCTTCGCCTGGCGACACCGTGTACTTCGTCGGACTATCCACGTACGCGAGGTCGAGGCCGCGCGGCGTTGGGCAGGCCGAGAAACCCCGGTTTGCGATACGAATCTTAATATCAAACTTTGCCCCGAGCTTAACTTTGTTCTGCCAGGAGGCGCTGAGCAGTTCGTAGCGATAGCCCACGTGGTCGCGCAGGTAGTCGAAGGCCGAACGGCTGACCGCGTTGCCCTTGGCGTCGGTGAAGTAGCCATCGGAGATGGGGAGTCCTAGCTGGGTGACCTCGGCCTGCGTCTTCAGCTGCTTTTTCCAGCCGTCGACGAGGCCCGCGGTCTTCGCTGGGTCGGCCTCGGACCAGCCGTGGGCCAAGCCGAGGGCGAAGGCGCGTTCATTCGAAGCCACTTGGGCGACGAGCCAGCCATCCGCCGCCGTCGGTTGCGTCGCCGTCTTGGCGGTGATCTCGGCGTCGTAGGGCACGAAGAGATTCTCCATGCAGAACTTCTGCCAATCCTCGTTGGTGCCCCCGAGCGGTTTTTCGAAGGTGGTGTCGTGGGTCAGGTCAAAGAGGAAGCGCGTGTTGTGGGTGCCGAGTCGGGCGGTGGGGTTGCCTTTCTCGAAGGCGTTTCCTTGGTTGATGCGCAACGGCCAACCCAGTTGCTTGCAGAGCCCTTCGCGCATGTCGGGCGATTGGATGAGCAGGGCCCGGTCATTTGGCAGGCTGCCGAACGCCTCTTTCAGGATGGCGCCATGGGCTTCCGGGGTCTCGGGAATCTTCGTGGCGTTGGCGCCTTCCCCGCGGCGACCGATGGAGCCGAGTTGGACCGCGACGAGCACGTCGGCATTGGCGGCGAGGACCTTCTTCAGTTGGGCCCAGTGGCCTTTGACCATCGCGAGGTCAGGGCCGCCCGATTTGCTGTCGTCGAGTTCGTAGGCGAAGCGCAGCTCCAGTTTGCACCCCGCCCGACGGAAGGTATCCAAGGATTTCTCGAGTCGCTGGAAGAGGACTTGGTCGAGGACGCGGTTATGGTATTCATCGAGCCAGCAGATGCCGAGGTGCGTGGTGATGCCCTTCAGTTCCCAGGCCTTGAGGGCTTCGAACATCTGGCGGTCCGTCCAGCCGTTGCGGCTGACATCGCCGCCTAGGAAGGGCACGGGCTTCTCGTCTTTGGCGGCGGGGGCCGCGCGGCGCACCACGCGTCCGTCGGCCCGCTGGACGAGCAGTTGACCATCGCCTAGACCGACGGGGCATTCCAGGCGGAAACCACGTTCCGGGTTGCGGAGCCCATTTAGGGCGGTGGGATCGTCGGCGTACAGCCCGTGGAATTCTCGGTAGACGAGCTTGGGGGCTTCGTCTTTGGCCAGCAGGGAGAGGGTGCTGAGAAGCAGGAGGGGCCAGTGCTTGATCATGCGGCCATATTTTTGATGGGAGAGTTCCGAGGCAATCCCGATTCGGGTGGGAGCGAGCTAACAGACTCGCCTCGGGCCCGCGGCGAGGCTCAATGGGCGGTATGTTGATGTCGGCCACATGGATGCAGACGCTCGCCGGGGCTGCGGCGCAGGACCCCTTTTTGCCCGTGGCTACGGCCTTGTTTGCGGGCGCCGTGCTGCATGCTTTCTGCGCACCTGTGTTCGCCCGGGCGGCGCAGCGCCGAGAATCACGGCGGGCTGATTTCCGGTCCGCCACGTTGCACCTCCTGGGTGAGGTGGAGGCCGTCTTTGGACTCTGGTCAGTCGTCCTTTTTCTCTGCGCGGTCTGCTGGCCGGGGAAGGGGTGGGCCTTCGCGGTAGCGTACTTGGAATCTGGTGACTATGCGGCGGCCTTGGCTGGTCGGGACGTCACGGGCCCGTCGAAGTTCTTGGAGCCCATCTTCGTTTTTATTGTGATGGCGATGGCCTCGACGCGGCCGATTTTTGAAGCAGCGCGCAGCGGGTTGAACACCGTCGCCAGTTGGTTCGGTGGCAGCCCCGCGGCCCGGTGGTTCGTGGTGCTGACCTTGGCGCCGCTAGCCGGTTCGCTCATCACCGAGCCGGCCGCCATGACCATCGGCGCCTTGCTGCTATCGGCCCAGTTTTATTGCCTGAAACCATCGTCCGGTCTGCGCTATGCCACGCTGGCCTTGCTCTTCGTTAACGTGTCCATCGGCGGTGCTTTGACGCATTTCGCCGCCCCGCCGGTGGTGATGGTCGCGACGCGTTGGGGCTGGGGGACGGCGGAGGTTTTCCGGCAGTTCGGCTGGGCGGCGTTGACGGCCATCCTGGTTTCCAACCTCGCTTACTTCCTCTGGTTTCGCCGCGATCTCCTGGCCCTACGTCCGGCAGATTCATCCGCAGATTCATCCGCTGAGCCGACGGTGCCACTCTGGGTGACCGCGGTGCACGTCGTGTTGATCGCTTGGACGGTCGTCATGTTATCTGGTCATCATACGTTACTGATGGTGGGGGGCTTCTTGCTCTTCTTGGCGTTTGGAGCGGCGACCCCCCGGTGGCAGTCCCCGTTGCGCCTGCGGGCCCCTTTAATGGTCGGCTTCTTCTTGGCGGGCTTGGTGGTGTTGGGCGGCTTGCAAGGATGGTGGATCGGTCCCGTTATCGCACAGTTGGGGGACATGTCCCTCATGGCAGCTTCGGTCGTATTGACCTCCTTCAATGACAACGCGGCGATCACCTATTTGGCTTCCCAGGTGCCGGCCTTGGCGGAACCGGGGGCGGCAGCCTTGAGGCATGCGGTTTTGGCGGGGGCCTTAGCGGGGGGCGGGCTGACGGTCATCGCGAATGCCCCTAATCCCGCAGGGCAGGCCATTTTAGGAGAGCATTTCGAGGGGGGTGTGTCGCCGATTCGGCTTTTTCTTTGGGCTTTGCTGCCCACGGCCGTGGCCGTCGCCTCTTTCCTCTGCTTCCGCTAGGCAGGGAGAAGCCATGCCTAGGTGGGCAGGGGGTCGTTTAGCCTCCTTTTTGACTGTTCAAGTGAGAGGGGGAGGGCTACATTTCAAATCCCCACAGTCTAGCCCCTTTACCCTATGCGTTCCCGTTCCCGTTCAGGTTTCACGCTCATTGAGCTCCTTACTGTCATTGCCATCATTGGCATCTTGGCGGCGGTTCTCTTCCCGGCCATTAATTCGGTCCGGAAGAAGGCAAAAATCTCGACGGGTCAGACGACCTTCCAGCAGTGGTGTGCCGGCGTGACCCGCTACAAGTCGGTCTACGGCTTCTACCCTAATATCGGGACCGCTTATACCACCACGGCGGACTCCCTGCATAAACTCGAGGCCGGCCCGGGTATCCCGTTTGTGAAGGCCCTCTACGGTAAGAACCCCACGGGTACCCCGCTCTCGGGCGCCGCCACGGGCGATCGCGCCAAGTACAACCGCAACGCGGAAGAGTTCTGTGCCTTTGGCAAGGACGACTACGAGCTCTTTGACGCCAACGTGAACACGGCCGGCAAGCTCACGGACAAGTTCGGCAACGTCAATATCCGCATCGTTTTCGACACCGATGGCAACGGCACGATCAAGGGTATTTCGACCCCGCTGCCGGATGACCTTTCTGCGACCAAGAATCCGAACGGCATTGATAGCACGACCGGCATCCCGGCCCGTGTGATTATCTTCACCACCATCCGTGACGTCGGTTCGACCGACGGCCAGCTGGGTCCGGACGACGTCGCCGACATCATCGCTATCCAGTGAGTCCCCGCGCCCGTCTCTCCCGCGCTCGTCGCGGTTTCACTTTGATTGAACTGTTGGTGGTTATTACCATCATCCTGCTCATCTCAGGGATGTTCTTAAATATCTCCTCGGGCGATGGCGGCGGCCTGATGGGTGGACAGCGTATGGTCGGGTCCTCTATCCGCTCCGTCCGCGCGATGGCGCTGATGAATCGCGGTGCCCAAGGGACGGGTGTCAGTTACAACGCCCGTTACCGCCTGTTAATCCTTAACGACCCCGCCGATCCCGTTAATCACCTGCACAAGTACATGATTGCGGTGGGTAGCGTGGATACCAGCACGATGGCGGCCGGGGTCGACCCGACGACCGTCACGAGCACTTCCGATACCCGCTACAAGTGGTACACGCCGGATGCCCCGACCTTACTGCCGAGCGGTGTCTACTTCGTTCCGCCCACCAGCGATACCACTACGGTGGTCAATAAGCCTCCGGGCTTCACGGGTACTTGGCTTGGTCGGGCCAGCATCATCGGCCAGATTGCCGACAATGCCACGTCCAACTCGAACGATAACCCTGGCAGCCCGCCCTGGATGATGTTCGCTTCGCAAGGGGTCATTGCGCCCACCAGCCTAGGTTCGATGTCGGGCCTCGATGCCAAGAAGTGGTATTACGTCGAACTCCAGACGGGTGGTACTTCCAATCACCTCGGCCGCGTGGTCCTCGTGCTCGCTAACGGCGTGCTGCGTCTGGATCCCGCCACTAATAAGGTCCAACTCGACCTTGCGAATGAAAACCAGTTCGCGGCGCTTTCGCTCCGTCCCAGCGGCGATGTGGCGATGACCACGGACCCGGATGAACTAAACACCAATCTCCTGAAGTAATGAATACTGTACTTTCTCCGTCCCGTCGCCGCCCCGGCTTCTCGCTGATCGAGGTCACCCTCGCCATCGGCATTCTCGGCATGGCGATTCTCTCGCTCGTCGGTATCCTTGGCTCAACCTTTCAGCAGGTCGATGAAATCATGCAGACCAATCGGGCGCTCTCCGGCGTGACCCGCTTGATTGGTGCGCTGGATAACCCACGCTCCATCGTCTACCTCGACGCCAGCGCGGACAGCAATCCGGCCAACGTGAAGTATATTCACCAAGGCCTCCAAGCGAAGCTCGACCCCGTCGCTGCGATTCCTGCGTCCAACTTTGAAATCGCCTATCGCCTGCTGGGTCCGGCCAACAACGCGAACAACGCGGTCTGGCTCTATGTTTACGACCGCAAGATGGTGATTGCCGTGGCGGATGCCCAGGCCGGTGCGACCGTGACCTATAACCTCTACTCCAACCCATCGGCCATGGAGGTCGCCTCTTGCGCGGGTAACTCCGATAACTTCAGCCCCATCGCCGCCAACACGCGTAATGTCGTTGGCACCCCGATGCGTGTGCGCCTGACGCTCTCGAAACTGCTGGTCGGGCAGCGCTACCAGATCGATACCGTTACGGGCGAGCCGAGCGTGGCCAAGTGGACGCCGGGCACAGCCTTGCCGGTGGACCCCAATCTCTACGCCCTGGCGTACCTGCCGGTCGTCGCCGAATTCTTCCCGCACGATTACGCGGACTCCACGGTCTTTAAGGCCCGTGAAGAAACGCCCATCCTCGTGCAGAACATCATCATCAGCCGATGAAAACCTCACTGCTTCGCACGGCCCGTCGGGGCTTTACTTTGATCGAAGTCATGGTCGCCACGGCGATCATGATCGTGATCGTCCTCGCCGTCGTGACCATCGCGGCGGATACCTTCAAGGCGTACGACCGTGCGGTCGCCGACCTGACCACGCAGTCCGAGGCGCGCGGCGCTCTCGATGCGATGGAGAACGATTTTCAGACGGCCGTCATCCGTCCCGACGGTCGTTGCTGGATGGAGGTCATGCTACCGGGCACGTCCACCCCAGCTGGCGTGCCTAAGGCCGTGGGTAACTTGCAGCCAGTTGACCACCCGATCGTGATGCTGTTCTCCGCCCCGCCGGATCGTCCCCGTTGGTCCCCAGTGGCCACCACGCCCCGCACCGCTTTTAAGGGCGATGTTTGTGCCGTTGCCTACCGCATTGGCCAACGTTCGCCATTTGACGCCCCGGGTGACCCGATCCAGCAGGTCTACGGCGTCTACCGTACGATCATCGACCCCGAGGCGACCTTCCGGGATGCCTTGCCGATTATCTTCTCCTCCACGGCGACGACTCCGAAATCCCCTTGGGATTATTGGAACGGTGCCCGGCTCGTTCCGAATTATTCCGTCTCTGCCACTTCGGGTGGTTTTCAGACCCGTAACTTGATCGACCAGAGCCTGGTGCAGACGGGTGGGGCGACTTCGAACTATTGCTGGACGTTGGATGACCAGAACTTCATCGCTTCTAACGTGGTCTCCATGCACTTGACCTTCTGGTGCAAGTCTTCCTTGCCCGCCTCCTCCACCGTGACGGGGGCGTTGGTCGATCCGCTGAAGCGTCCAGCCGAAATGCTACGTCCGGTCGTCGTCGGTTCCTCCGATACTTTTAAGTTCGGTCCGTCTGCGTATGGTGGCTACATCGGTGAGTACGTCACCAACACCACTTCTTCGACCACCAACGCGGCCCCGTTGCGTTTTGCTCCTCCTAGTGGTTCCCCTGTGCCTGTGACCGCAGCTGGCACGCCACACCCTTACGACACCTATGGTGCCCGCCTGCGCATCTTCGCGGATCGGATGTATCCTGACTCCCTCGGGCCGAACAACGCCGCGACGGCGACGTCCTTGCCCTACCTGCCTTACTCCGTCAAGGCGGTGGAAGTCTCGCTGACCATCCTGACGCCCGAAGGCTCCAAGGAACTCCGTGCGCTCCAGAAACTGACGGCCGCCCAGGGGGCCACAGGGATCGCCCTTCCTTCGGTTAACGACTATAAGCGCATCGTGAATCAGTACGGGCGCAATTACACGCGCTACATCAAGTTGATGGCGAACGGCGGCTAAGCTTCGCTCGTTTTAAATAGAAAGGGCGTCCTCGTGGGACGCCCTTTTTGTTTGGTGGAGGTGATCGTTTACTCGGCGTACACGCCCATCTTGCGGAACTTGGCGTAACGGTCGGCAACCAACTTGTCGGGCTTGGATTTTGCGAGCTCCTTGAGGGCTTCGCGCAGGGTCTTCCGGATATTGGAGCCGGTGGCTGCGGGGTCTTCTTGAGCACCGCCGAGGGGTTCCTTGACGACGCCGTCAACGACGCCGAGCTTCAGGAGGTTAGGGGCGTCGAGGCGCAGGGCTTCGGCGGCCTTGGGGGCATGGGCGCGGTCCTTGAAGAGAATCGCGGCACAGCCTTCGGGGGAGATGACGGAGTAGTAGGCGTTCTCGAGGATATAGACGCGATTTGAGACGGCGATACCGAGGGCGCCGCCCGAGCCACCTTCGCCGATGACGAAGGTGATGATGGGGACGCCGAACTGGCTCATCTCGCGGAGGTTCACGGCGATGGCTTCGGCCACGTGACGTTCTTCCGAGCCGATACCAGGGAAGGCACCGGGGGTATCGACGAGGGTGATGATCGGCAGCTTGAAGGTGTGCGCCATCTTCATCAAACGAAGGGCCTTGCGGTAGCCTTCGGGATTGGGGCAGCCGAAGTTACGACGGAGGTTTTCCTTGGTGTCGCGGCCTTTCTGCTGGCCGATGACCATGACGGGCTGGCCTTCGAAGAACGCCGTGCCGCCGACGGTCGATTCGTCATCCATATAGAGACGGTCGCCATGGAGCTCCTGGAAGTCGTCAAAGATCATCCCGATGTAGTCCAAGGAGTAAGGACGACGCGGGTGGCGGGCCAGTTGGACGCGCTGCCAGGGGGTTAAGTTGCCGTAGACCTCCCGACGGGTCTGGGCGAGCTTGGCCTCCATGGAGACGGCTTCCTTGGTGACGTCCATGCCCGCGGACTCGGAGGAGGCGCGCAGGGCGGCAATCTTATCCTCCAATTCGCGGATGGGCTTCTCAAACTCGAGCGTGAAGCGGGGCTTCGTGACAGACATGGGGGACTAAATAGGGGATTTTTAGGCCGCAGGGCAACGGGAATAGGGGGCCAGGGGGTTCTGCCAAGGGGCCAAAACGCCGTTTTTCACTCTTTTCCCCGAACCAAGCCTCGGTCAGGCTGTCAGAACCCTCACCCCAACCATGCGTAACTTGTTTCTCCTGACTTTGGCCGCCTCCAGTCTCTTGGCTGAAGGCTACCTCGACACCCCCCTCATCCCGGGCACCCAGTGGCACGTCCATGACTCCACCCGTCCCCAGCCCCCGCGGGCGGACAAGGAAAAGTTGATGGTCACGACGACCGCCGCCCCCGCGGGTGCCGTGGTGCTCTTTGATGGCAAGGACGCCGCCGCCGAATGGGTAGCCGATAACGGTGAAAAGGGTGTGACTTGGGAAGTGAAGGACGGCGCGATGGTCGCCCGCAAGAACGGCATCCACACGAAGAAGTCTTTCGGCGACCTCACCCTGCACACCGAATGGCGTTCAGCCGAAGGCTACGATAAGAACGAAAAGAAGAAGGGCCAGGGGAACTCCAATAGTGGCATCTTCTTCATGCGGACCTACGAATTGCAGGTGCTCGATTGCTCCAAGACGGAGACCTACGCTGATGGCATGACGGCCGCGATCTACGGCCAGCTCCCGCCGCTCTTTAACGCCTGTAACCCTTCCCGTGAGTGGAATAGCTATGATATCGAATGGACCGCTCCACGTTTCGATAAAGAAGGCAAGGTCGTCTCGAAGGCCCGCATCACGGTTGTGATGAATGGCGTCAAGGTGCAGGATAATTCCGAGTATATTGGCCCGAGCAGTCACAAGGTGAATCCGCCCTACAAGAAGCACGACGACAAGTTGCCCATTGGCCTGCAGTTCCACGGTGACCCCGTCGAGTTCCGTAATATGTGGGTGCTGGAAAAGAAGTAAGCTGACCGTGCAGTTCCTGACGACGCCCCGGCTTGCCGGGGCGTTTGTTTTGGGCTAATCCCGCGACCAGTATTATCGACGGATTCGACTTACCCGTTTGCAAGGGACGCGGTTCGTGGTACGGTCGGACCTTCCACGAATGTATCCCGCTGATCGACGCGACAATTGGTATGCCGGACAAGGCCGCTGGGCCGACGTGCCTGCGTCCGATTGGAATGATTGGCATTGGCAGCTGCGTAATCGGATTACGACCTTGGCCCAACTGGAGACGCTCCTCGAGCTGTCCCCGCAGGAACGCGCCGGCTGCCTCTTCGCCGCCCATAAGCTGGCCTTGGCGATCACACCGCACTTCTTCAACCTGATTGACCCGAAGGACCCGAACTGCCCGGTGCGCCGACAGGTCATCCCGCATATCGATGAGTCCGTGGTGGCCCCCGGCGAATCTTCCGACCCGGTGGGTGAAGAGGGGACCATGCCGGTCCCAGGCATCGTGCACCGCTACCCCGATCGCGTGCTCTTTTTGGTGACTGATCGTTGTGCTTCGTACTGCCGCTACTGCACACGCAGTCGCTTGGTCTCCAACGCCCAAGCCTACGATTTTCACCCCGAGCTGGAACAAGGCCTGCAGTACATCGCCGCCCATCCCGAAGTCCGCGACGTCCTGATTTCTGGCGGCGATCCGTTGCTGTTGTCCGATGCGAAAATCGACGCGCTGCTCGGGCGCCTGCGGGCCATCCCGCACGTCGAGTTCATCCGCA
>CAIYEN010000082.1 GCA_903925205.1 uncultured Opitutia bacterium
CGCTAACGCCTCCGAGGCTTTGGCCGGCAGGACAAGGTCCGGGCGACCCACGAGGAAACCCAGCAGGTGCTCGGCGGAAGCCCGTGCCCGGCGAGCGTCCGACAGGGACGCCACCGCGGCGGACAGGTTTACTTCGGTCAGCGCACGGTCCGAAGCATTGGCCGACCCGACAGCAAACCGGAAGCCGACAATCCGGCGCTCTTCGGTGCGGATCGCGACAAGTTCCTCCGCGGAGCGTTGCTGCACAGCGGCAGACTGCGCTAAAGCGTAAGTGCGCACCACCGAGGTGGCCACGGCGAGCTCCACCTGGGCGCGCGCTTCGGAAGTCGCCAAGAGTTGGGCCCGCGCCGCTTCGGTGGCCCGACGGAGCTTGCCCCAGAAATCGAGCTCGAATGAGGTCGCCAGACCCGCCCGGTAAACGGTGCGGTTGCGCCCGTTCGTCGAATTAATCGGCGTGTAGCCGTTGTCACTAACCTTACTCTTCGCTGCACCCGCCGAAGCATCGACCTGCGGCAACTGTGCCCCGGAGACATCCGCCAAGCCCGCGGCGGCTTCCTCGACGCGACCAGCAGCCACCCGGACATCCACGTTCGCGGCCAAGGCTTGCTCAACGAAGGCGTTCAGCTGGTTATCGCCGAAACCTTGCCACCATTTTTCGCCGACGGCCACGCCGCCCGGCGTCGCCTCGGGAAAAGCGGCGGCGGTCGGCGTCTCGGGCCGGACGTAATCCGGGCCGACCGCACAAGCGGAGAGCAGGCAACACACCGGCAGGAGCAAAGAGAAGGGAGTTTTCATGCGCGGGGCTCCTTGCGGTCGCCCGTCAGAACCTTGAAGAAGAGAGGGATGAAGAGCGTGGCCACAAAGGTATCGAAGAGCATGCCGCCGAAGACACCTGTCCCCATCGAACGGCGGGCACCCGCACCCGCACCCGCCGCGAGGACGAGCGGGACGACACCGAGGACGAAGGCCATCGAGGTCATGACGAGCGGACGGAAACGGACGCGGGCCGCTTCGACGGCCGCTTCTGCGGCAGACTTACCCGCATCACGCGCCTTGACGGCGAACTCGACAATCAAGATAGCATTCTTCGCCGCAAGCCCGATGAGCGTCACGAGGCCAATCTGGAAGTAGAGGTCATTGGGCGTGCCACGCACCCAAATCGCGACCAGGGCACCGAGCAACGCAAACGGTACGGTCAGGATGACGCCGATCGGCAACGACCACTTCTCATAAAGCGCCGCCAGAATCAGGAAGACCATGGTGAGGGCCATCAAGAAAGCCGGTAAGGCCGAGGTGGCAGAGCGCTTCTCTTGGAGCGCCTGCGCGGTCCAATCAAGTTGGTAGCCGTCGGGCAAGGTGCGTTCGGCGACCTCTTCAACAACGCGCAGGGCCTCGCTCGAGCTCAGGCCGGTCGCGCCACTCCCCATCACCCGAGCAGCCACGAAGCCGTTGTAGCGCTCAACCTGCTCCGGACCAGAGGACGGCTTAATGCGAACCAAAGTGGAGAGCGGAATCATCCGACCGTCCGCCGCGCGGACATGGATGCGCCCCACGTCGGAGGGATCCATCCGCTCCGAAGGCTCCGCCTGCATGAGCACACGGTAAGTACGCCCCGAGCGGTTGAAGTCGTTGATGTAGGCCGCGCCAATGGTGGCCTGCAGCGCTTCATAGATTTCTGGCAGCGGCACCCCTAAGGTCATGGCACGCACTTCGTCCACTTCGGCGGCATACTGTGGCACCGTGGTCCGCAGGAAAGAGCGCAACCCGACGATGAGGGGCTTGCCGTCCTTCGTCTCCTTGGCGAGGGCCGCGATGAGTTCATCCGTCACCTTCCCCAAGCGCACGGGATCATCGTCATCACGCGCCTGGAGGTAGAATTCAAAGCCACCGGCGGTCCCGATGCCACGAATCGGCGGCGGGTTCACAATGAAACACATGCCTTCGGTGGCGTGCGCCGTCGATGCCATGAGGACGCCCGTCAGCTGTTCCGCGCCCACATCGCGCTTGGACCAGTCTTTCAACGGCAGGAAGATGGTGCCCGCATTGGTCTTTTCACCGCCACCAATCAGGTCAAAGCCGCTAATCGCAAAGGCATGGAAGACGGCTGGCTTCTCCGCCGGCACCTGCAGCAAAGACGGGACAATCTTCGTCATGTAATCGCGCGTACGCGTGACGCTGGCACCATCCGGCAGGGAGACCATGGCAAGGACGTAGCCTTGGTCCTCGGATGGCAGGAAGCCACGCGGACGCTCCCACAGGAGCGCGGCATTGGCGCCCAGGATACCTAAGAATATGAGGCCGGCGGCCTTGGGCCGTTCCAGCAACCAACGCACCGCCCGACCATGCCAAGCGGCCAACGCTTGGAAGCCACGCTCAAACCAACCCAACAATCCCGTGGTCGGGGCATGCGTGCGAGGCTTCAGGATCATCGCACAGAGCGCTGGCGTGAGCGTCAAAGCCACGAAGCCCGAGATGGTCACCGAAATCGCCACCGTCACGGCGAATTGACGGTAGAGGGTCCCGGCGATGCCGCCAAGGAAGGCCACGGGTAGAAAGACCGACACGAGCACCAGCACGATAGCGACGATGGCGCCCGAGACTTCATGGACCGAGGCCAAGGCTGCTTCGAATGGGGTGAGCCCCTTCTCTTCCATGAGGCGCTCCACATTCTCCAGCACGACGATGGCATCGTCGACGACGATGCCGATGGCGATGACCATCGCAAAGAGGGTTAGCGTGTTAATGCCAAAACCAAAGACCCAGAGACCGGCAAAGGTCCCAATGAGCGAAACCGGCACCGCGATAATGGGGATAAGCGTCGCACGCCAGCTGCCGAGAAAGAGGAAGACGACTAAGATCACCAGCAGCCCTGCCTCTAAGAGCGTGTGCTCGACTTCACGAATGGAGGCCGCGACGAAGAGCGTCGTGTCAAAGGGGATTTCGTAGTCGATGCCGGCAGGGAAACGCTTCGCGAGTTCCGCAACACGGGCTTTGACGGCGGCGGCGACGTCCAAGGCGTTCGCCCCCGGGGCCAAGAAGATTCGCGTGCCGACCGCCGTCTGATTATCTAGGCTCGCACGCTGTTCGTAGCTCTGGGCACCCAGTTCAACCGTCGCAACATCCCGCAAGCGCAGGACGCCCTTGGCGCCATCGGCGCGGATGACGATATTGCCGAACTGCTCGGGGGTGGCGAGACGGCTCGGGGTAATGATGGGAATGACGACGGCCTGGCCATCCGTGGAGGGCTCCTGCCCAAGGCGGCCCGCGGCATACTGATTATTCGAGACGCGAATCGCGCGGGCGATATCGCCCGGGGTCACGCCCAGCTGTGCCATCTTATCAGGCCGCAACCAGACGCGCATGGAGTAGTCGCGCGCGCCAAAAATGCCAGCATCACTGACGCCTGGCACGCGTTTGATCTCCTCGACGATATTGACGGAGGCGTAGTTGCTCAAGAAGACGGAGTCCCGGCTCCCGTCTTTCGAAATGATCGAGATCGACATCAGGATGTCGTTCGTCCGCTTCTTCACCACCACCCCGAGGCGGCGGGCTTCTTCAGGCAAGCGGGGTTCGGCAATCTTGACGCGGTTCGTCAGGTTGATGACGGCAAGGTCGGGATCGGTCCCCGGCTCAAAGGTGACGGTAATCGTCAGCAGGCCGTTCGACGAAGAGTTAGACGAAAAGTACAGGAGGTTATCGGTGCCGTTGATCTCGTCTTCAATCGGGGCAGCCACCGTACGCATCAGCGTCTCGGCCGAGGCACCCGGATAGGAAATCGCAATGGTCGCAGTCGGCGGAGCGATTTGCGGGTACTGCGCGACCGGCAGCAAGCGGAAGGCCATGAGGCCCGCCATCACCACGACCAACGAAAGGACGGTCCCGAAGATGGGCCGACGAATAAAGAATTCCCAGGACATTGGCGTTACTTAGCGGCCGGAGCACGCGGGGCCAGCGGAGCGCCGGGGCGGATCTTCACGAGGTTATCTAAGATGACGCGATCACCCGACTTCAAACCGCCCGAGACGACGGCCAAGGGGCCGACGATGACTTCGATCTGGACGGGGCGCATGGTGGCGACGTTACCTTCGCCAAGAACATAAACGAAGCGACCCTGCGCCGATTGCATGAGGCAAGCGGCCGGCACGGTGACGGCGCCTTCAATCGGTCGACCCTCGAGCCGGAGACGAACGAATTGTCCCGGCATCAGACGGCTGTCGGGATTCACAAACTCAGCGCGCATCTGAATCGTGCCGAGGCGGGCTTCCACCTGCGCGGCAACGAAGTTGACCTTGCCAGCGAACGGGAGCGGCTTGCCGGTGCCATCGAGAACCTCGACCTTGGCCCGCGTCGCTTGGGCGGCATCACCCTGAAAGAGACGGGCAAAGTCCTGCTCCGAGACGCCGAAGCGCGCCCAGACTTGTTCACGCTGGACCACGGTGGTCAAAAGGCCATCGGCGCCAGGACTGACGAGCGAGCCTTCGGAACGAGCCAGGCGGCCCGTGTAACCCGCGATGGGGGCGCGCACTTCGCAATAAGAGAGATCCAAGTCAGCACCCCGAACCTTGGCCGCGGCCACGTCACGAGCAAAACGCGCCGCCATGGCGACAGCCTTGGCATCGGCGGCTTCCTTGGGGCTAGTCGCCCGCTGACCCAGCAGCTTGTCTTGGCGGACCGACTCGGCCTCATATTGGTCGAACTTGGCTTGCTCCTGGGAGAGCTGTGCCTTCGCCAAGGCCAGCGCGACCTCATAGGGCGCGGGGTCGATCTTGAAAAGGAGGTCACCGGCCTTCACGAGGGCGCCTTCTTGATAGGATTGGGCCAAAAGGATACCGGTCACGCGGGCGCGGACCTCGACTTCACGAGTCCCCTCAACCTGAGCAGTGACCTCAACCGTCTGCGGGAACGGGCGAACCTCTACCAGCTGGGTATTCACTGGCAAAGGGGGCATCGTCGGTGCCTCGACCGGCTTGCAGGCACTGACGGCGAGGCCCAGGACGCCAAGGAGAAGGACCTCGACACGCAAAGTTTTACATACAGACATGTATGTAAAGGTATCTAGACCACCATGGCTCGCAAGACGAAAGCAGAAGCGGAACAGACTCGTCACCGTATCATCACCTGCAGTCGGCAGGTCTTCAGTCGTGCCGGCGTGACCAACACTTCCCTCGAAGAGGTCGCCCAAGAAGCGGGCGTGACGCGGGGTGCGGTCTATTGGCACTTTAAGAACAAGGCCGACCTTTTCCTCGCCGTGCGCGCGGAGACGGGTCGTTTACTTAAACTCGAACGCACGGGGCCAGGCGATGCCTTGCAACGCTTGGAGCGAGGCCTACTCGCGGCGTTACATCGACTCGAGGAAGACGCCGAGGCCCGCGCCTCGTATGAGGTGATGCTCTGGAAGTGTGAGTATGTCGGCGAATTCTCGGCCGTCCGCGACGACTTGATGGGGGCGGGGGCCGCCTTCTTGGCCGACACCTTGCACCTTTACCAAGAAGCGAAGGGGGCCAAGCTCCTCCCTCTTTGGCTAGACCCCGCAGTGGCGGCGCTCGAGACACTCTGCTTTTACACCGGCATACTGAAAATCTGGCTAGCGGACCCGACGGGCAAACTTTGCCGCCGACAGGCCGCCGCGGCCATCACGCAACATGTGCTTTGCCGCCGAGCAGTCCGCCTTAAAACCGCCAGCGCGAAGCGTAGCTAAACAAGGCGCCAGGCGCGAGGTCGTAGCTCGTCTCGACGCCACCGAGATCACGCCGGGCGCGGGCGCGGAAAGCCCAACCGATGGTTAATTCATCACTGCGCTCCGCCCCCGTACGCCGCAACCCCAAGACGGCAGCGACGCGTTCGCTTTCATAGGCCTGCGCGAGCCCACCCAGATCGGCCAAGCGGGCTTCCTCCTGCTGGAACGCCAAAGTCAGCGAAGCCCGCCAAGCCTCATCCAGACGACGTTCGAGCACGAGGGACTTCCGGCCAGTCCCGAGGGACCAGTCCGGCGCGAACTGCCAGCGAAAGGTTGGGACGACCAAGACCATGGGGGAACGGACGGCGCGGGACTCGGCGAGAAAAAGGTAACCAAGCGTCCAGGTTTCGGAGAGACGCCAGTCGGCACCGTAAAGGGCCTGCACGGTTAACGCATCGCCAAGGGCCGCCCCCTTCGCGGCATCCGCATTGAGCTGCAACACCGCGTAACGCGTCCGCCCAGCCTCGCTCGCGGCGTAACCACTCAGATTCAAGGAGAAGCCGCGCACCGCGGAGAAGTCCACGGGGGCATTCGTCCAATCATGGCGAACCTCCGCCGCACGGAAGCCCCAATCATACCGCCACGCACCGACCTGGGTCAGGGCGAAATTACCGGTGACCTCGAGCCCCGTTGAACGGTCCTGAGCCTCGCTGGAGCTCGTCGCCGTCGCCGCCGTGAGGCGGACGTTGACGCCCTCAAAGCCCGGCCGAGGCCGCGGGGCTTCGGCCTGAACCCAAGCAAAGACCAACAGCGGCAGGAGGCTTTTTGTCATGGGGATAACTTTAGAGGCACTATCCAGAAGTCAACCGCACGGAAGGTTGACCCTGCCTCAGAGCCTGCTATCCCCTTCCCTATGAGGACCCTCCCCTGCCTCCTGCTACTGGCCGCAGGGATTCTCTGCGCCGAGGAGCCGCTCATGGCCCCGCAGACCCTCCCCCTCGTCTACCCACAGCCGGTCGCGCATTGTTTCCTCCTGCGCATCGATAACCGACGCTATGAGCTCGATAACATATTCAAGGACTCCGTCGCTCAGCTCTTGGGGAGCGCCAACTACGCGCAGACCAAAGCCCTCTTCGACGCGTTGAAGCGGACCATCGCTGAACGTGCCCCGATTGAAGGTGCCGTGACCCGAGCGCAGACGGCTCTTAACCTGGCGACCGCTAAGGTTGAGAAAAGCCGGGCTACCCTCGACAGCCTGAAGCAATTACGAAACACCTACCGCTCCAGCGATCGCGTCGACCTGCAAGAACTCCTCCGCATGGACAGCGCGATTACCAACGAGACGCTCAACCTCGCCCGCTACGAAGACCTGGAAGAGAAAGCGCAGATCAAACTATCCGAGGCACAGAAGGCGGTCGCACCTTACAACGACAAGGTGCAGCTCGCGCAGGATAAATACGTCGCTGCCTTGAAGGACTACGAACGTACCCTCGGCGAGATCCGCGCCATCGCGATCGCCAACGGTAAGGCGCTTTAATTCCCAGCCCCGAGGGGAGCCTTACCTCAGCTTAGGGCTGAAATCTGGCACTTTCGGGCGCCAAACGAGGCTAACCGTGATTATTTGTGGTATTTTCATGCCAACCCTTGACAGTCCCCGCACTTCGGCGAATAGTTCGCCCAGTCAATTTCAACTCAGGTAACGCCTCCCTTATAAAGGACGCCAAAAGTCGCGAGGGCGACTAACGGAACTAGGATTAACAACTCTCCGTACCCGACCCCAGAGCTCCGTAGCTAGAGCTCTGGAACACTTTGTCCGGAAATCAGCCCCCTCCCCCAGCCTCGGGCGGCCAGGGCAGCGAAGCATTAAGGGCTTGGGGTGCCACGCAGCTTTCCAATAGAAACTGCCTCCCTCATGAGACCCCTCTGGCTGTTGGCGTGGTCCGCTTGCGTCGGCGTGCTCTACGCCCAGACGCCCGTCACGCATGACGTCGTTGTCTATGGGGATTCCGCCGCCGCCGTCGCCGCTGCCATCCAAGCGAAACGTCAAGGCCTCGACGTGGTGCTGGTCAATTCCACCGACTTCCTCGGCGGCATGACGTGCAGCGGGTTATCCGCGAGCGACATCTTCCACCGCGACGCGGTCGGCGGCGTCGCTCGTGAACTCTACGGCCGCATCGGCCAACATTATGGCAAGGAGTACGTGGATTATTTCGAACCCCATGTGGCCCAAGCCGCGATGAACGCGATGGTCAAGGACGCCGGCGTCAAAGTCTTCCTCAATGAACAGCTCGATCGGAGCGCCGGCGGTGTGAGCAAAGAAGGCACCCAAGTAAAATCCTTCCGGACACTCTCAGGGCAAGTCTTCGCGGCCAAGGTCTTCATCGATGCCAGCTACGTGGGCGACCTCATGGCGGCCGCGGGAGTTTCTTACGCGGTGGGCCGCGAGCCGAATACGCTTTTCGCCGAGACGTTGAATGGTGCGCAACGCGGCGACACCAAGCCCCGTAAACACTATACACAAAAGGATAAAGACCACTTCATCAAGGACGTCGACCCGTACGTAAAACCCGGCGACCCCACGAGCGGCCTGCTGCCGTTCGTCTTTGCTGAAGACCCGGTACCAGGCGAGGGCGACCGCCGCATCCAAGCCTATAACTACCGACTCTGCGTCACGACGGACCCGGCCAACCGCTTGCCCTTCGCCAAGCCAGCCGGCTACCGCGAACTCGACCACGAGATGCTGCTGCGCAACCTCGAGGCAGGTGACGTGCGCTTCCCCGCCCTGCTCCACAAGCTGCCCAATGGCAAAACCGACTGGAACTCCATGCACGCGGTCGGAACGGACTATGTCGGTGCCAACTGGGACTACCCCGAAGCCGACTACGCGACCCGCCGGAAGATCGAGCAAGCGCATGAGCTCTATATTCGCGGCCACCTCTGGACGCTCGCGAATCATCCCCGCGTCCCCGCGGAGATTCGCACGCAAGCCGCGGCCTATGGACTCTGCAAGGATGAGTTCCCGGCGCTGGGCGGCTTCTCCCCAATGATTTACATTCGCGAGGCGCGCCGCCTGCAAGGCGTCTACGTGATGACCGAACTGGACTGCAAAGGTAAGCGCCCCGTCGACGACCCCGTCGCCCTTGCGAGCTTTGGCTTGGACTCGCACGCCGTCCGCTACTTCGTCACGAAACGCGGTTTCTTGGAACGCGATGGCGTGATCTGGAACGTGCCGCCCCGCCCCTATGGAGTCTCCTACCGCAGCCTGACCCCCAAGCCGGAGCAGTGCACCAACCTCCTTGTCCCCGTCTGTCTCTCCGCCACGCATGCGGCCCATGGTTCCATCCGGATGGAACCGGTCTTCATGCAGCTGGGGCAAGCTACGGCCATGGCCGCCGGCATTGCCATCAAGGAGGGGCTGACCGTCCAAGCCGTGCCCTACGCACAGGTCCGCGACCTCCTTAAAGCCGCCAACCTTCCCGTGCAATGGACCGCGCCAGCCGCGACTAAGGCCACGCCCGCTAAAAAATAAGCGTGGCGAGTTTTTGACAAAGTCCAAATCTCGGTTTCGCTCTGAGGCGATGCGAGACCCTGAAGCCACCCTGCGCCAACATGACCTGCCGGTCACGGCCCAGCGTGTCTCTGTTCTGCGGGCCGTTTCCCAGCATCCCCACGCCACCGCCGATGAACTTACCGAGGAGGTCCGCGCTGAACTCGGCTCCATCTCGCGTCAGTCCGTCTATAACGTCCTGAACGTCCTCACCGACAAAGGTATCATCCGTCGGATTCAACCGGCGGACTCCGCGGCCCGCTTCGAAGACCGCATCGGCGACAACCATCACCACCTCGTCTGCCGGACCTGCGGGAAGACCGAGGATGTCTGCTGCGCCATCGGTGAAGCGCCCTGCCTCACCGCCCATGCGCACCATGGCTTCAAAATCGATGAAGCCGAAGTCATCTACTGGGGCACCTGCCCCACCTGCCAGCAGCAGCGCTAACTTTCACTTAACTCCACACTCCAAACCCTAGCCCACTGATCCAATGTCCGACATCTCCAAATGCCCCGTGATGGGCCACCTAGCCCCCCAAAACCGCCACACGGCCGCCGCCGCGATGAATAACGGCGATTGGTGGCCAAATCAGCTCAACCTAAACATCCTCCGGCAGAACTCTGCCAAGAGCGATCCGCTCGCGCCGGACTTTAACTACGCCGAGGAGTTCAAGAAGCTCGACCTCGAAGCGCTGCGCAAGGACCTCGCGGCGCTCATGACGGATTCGCAAGCTTGGTGGCCCGCCGACTACGGTCACTACGGCCCCTTCTTCATCCGCATGGCCTGGCACAGCGCGGGTACCTACCGCGTGACGGACGGTCGGGGCGGTGCCGGTTACGGCACGCTGCGCTTCGCCCCGCTGAACAGCTGGCCGGACAACGCCAACCTCGACAAGGCCCGGCGCCTGCTCTGGCCGCTCAAGCAAAAGTACGGCCAGAAGATCTCCTGGGCCGACCTCATGGTCCTCACTGGCAACGTCGCCCTCGAGACCATGGGCTTCCAGACCTTCGGTTTCGCGGGTGGCCGCCCCGACGTCTGGGAACCACAGGAAGACATCTACTGGGGTCCAGAAACGGAATGGCTCGGCGACAAGCGCTACACCGGCGACCGCCAACTGACCGACCCGCTCGGCGCGGTCCAGATGGGTCTCATCTACGTCAACCCCGAAGGCCCGAACGGCAAGCCCGACCCGCTCGCCTCGGCCCGCGACATCCGCGAGACCTTCGCCCGCATGGCCATGAACGACGAAGAAACCGTCGCGCTCATTGCCGGTGGACACACGTTCGGTAAGGCCCACGGTGCCGCCTCTCCGGTCGGTCACGTCGGTGCCGAACCCGAAGGCGCTCCACTTGAAGAGATGGGTCTCGGCTGGAAGAATACCTTCGGCCAGGGCAATGGTGTCGACACAATCACCAGCGGACTCGAAGGCGCTTGGACGAATTCGCCGACCCGCTGGTCCCACGAATACCTGAAGAACCTCTGGAACTACGAATGGGAACTCACGAAGTCCCCGGCCGGTGCTCATCAGTGGACGCCTAAGGGCGGCGCCGCCAAGGACACCGTGCCCGATGCGCACGATTCGTCGAAGCGCCATGCCCCGATGATGTTCACGTCGGACATCGCCCTGCGCACTGACCCCGCCTACGCCAAGATCACGAAGCGCTGGCTCGATCACCCCGCCGAATTCGCCGAGGCCTTCGCCAAGGCTTGGTATAAGCTCACGCACCGCGACATGGGCCCACACGCCCGTTGCCTCGGCCCGCACGTGCCGCCCGCCCAGCTCTGGCAGGACCCCGTCCCCGCGGTCGACCATGCGTTGATCAACGCGCAGGACACGGAGTCGCTCAAGCAGACGCTGCTCAACTCCGGCCTCACCACGGCCCAGCTGGTCAGCACAGCGTGGGCTTCGGCCGCAACCTTCCGCGGCAGCGATAAGCGCGGCGGCGCCAACGGTGCCCGCATCCGCCTCGCCCCGCAAAAGGACTGGGAAGTCAATCAGCCCGCTGAACTCGCTAAGGTCCTCGCCGTCCTCGAGAAGGTGCAGGCGTCCTTCAATGCCGCGCAAACGGGTGGCAAGAAGGTCTCCCTCGCCGACCTCATCGTGCTCGGCGGTTCCGCCGCCGTCGAAGCCGCCGCCACCAAGGCCGGCGTGCCGGTCAAGGTTCCATTCACCGCCGGCCGCACCGACGCGACCCAAGCGATGACCGACGCCGAATCCGTCGCCGTGCTCGAACCGAAGCATGACGGCTTCCGCAACTACCTCGGCCGTAAGCTCGACCGCCCCGCGGCGGAGAACCTCCTCGACCGCGCCCAGCTCCTCACGCTCACGCCGCCCGAGATGACCGTGCTCGTCGGCGGCATGCGCGTGCTCGACACGACGGTGCTCTTCCCAGGCCTCGGCGTGCTGACCAAGCAACCCGGCGTCCTGACCAACGACTTCTTCGTCCACCTGCTCGACCAATCCGTGGTCTGGGAGAAGGCCAAGATCTGCGAGCACTTCTTCGAAGGCCGCGACCGCGCGTCCGGCCAGGTGAAGTGGAACGCGACCGCCGTCGACCTCGTCTTCGGCTCTAACTCGCAGCTCCGCGCCCTCTCCGAGGTCTACGCCAGCGCCGACGGCAAGACGAAGCTCGTCCATGATTTCGTCGCCGCCTGGACGAAGGTCATGAATCTCGACCGCTTCGACGTCGCCAAGAAGTAAGCGCCCGCGCCTCCCC
>CAIYEN010000083.1 GCA_903925205.1 uncultured Opitutia bacterium
AGGTGCGGCGGATGAGGAAGTGGTCGATGAGGAGCAGTGAGCTAAAGGTGATGGTGCAGATGAGGCCGCATTTAACGATCGGCCAGAGCTTCCAGTTCACCATCCAGAGTTGGAGGGCGATGACGAGTGGCAGGTGCGCGACATACATCCACAGCGACACGTCGGCCAGGGCGCGCACCGTTTTGATGGGCTTGGCGCAGTGCGCCGTAAAAATATCCAGCAGGGTGAAGGTCATGCCCCAAGCCACGCAGGCTTGGAGTGCACAGCTCAGGAAATGGATGGCGGGTGCGCTCGACCACGCGGAGAAGAACGCGAGCGGTAGAATGATAAACGTCAGGAAGGGGAGTTGAAGCCACGCCAGCCAAGGGTAGCGCGCCGGCTCGCAGCCGCGAATCCGCAGCGCCGCCCCGAAGGCAAAGAAGAAGCCGTAGAAGACCAAGGTAGCGGGCTTCTCGAGCACAGACATCTCGCCGTCGACGCCGAAGCCGCTGTCCTTGCGGGCCCACCAGAAGAGTAAGGTCGTGACCGGCAGCAGCCAGAGCAGACGCGTCCATTCGGCGAGCATCCAGCGCGGCATGGTCGGTAGGTGCCACCGCTCGTTGGCCCAGGCCCACACCCCGAAGAATACGGTCAGGATGATGAGTACCCACATGAACCACAGGTGGCTGAGTGAGGGGTAATGAAGGGCGGCCGTGAGTCGGCCCCAGCGTTGCGCGAGTTTCTGGCCGGGTTCGAGTAAGGCGAGGACTTCCCCGCGCCCTTGTTTCATTTGCACTTCGGTGTGCTTTAAACTCAGCCGACCGTAGATTTTCCAAGATTCGTTTTCATCCCCCGTCGTGAGTTGGGCGGGTGACTGCCCGTTATCGTTTTTAGCCTGCAGGACCTCGGTGGCCCAAGCATGGCCGCGCGCGGATTCAATGATGACCTGAGCGGCCTCAGGTTGACCGAAGCGCGCGGCCGCATGGAGGGCGTGTTCGCCATGCAGCCGCGCCAGCATCGTCTCGGCGGGTCGACCATTGTTGCGTTTGAGTAAAACTTTTAGGGCCTCGGTCTGCCCGAGCGCGGCGGCGAGGTATTGGGCATTACCGAGGTCGGGATCATCGGGCGCGATTTTTTGCAGGGCGGCGAGGTCGCCTTGCCGGACGGCTGCATAGAGGCCGTCCGTCAACTGGATGGTGCCGAGGGAGCGCCGCCATTTTTGTTCAAGGCCCACACTCGAAACCCAGTGGTTAAGCGGCAGGATGGCGACGGCGGCCAAAGCAAAGGGGATGAAGAGGCGACGGAGTCGACGTTTCACCATGCCCACGGCCCCTTCGCGGCGGAGCACCATGGCCGTGAAATAGCCCGCGAGTACGAAGAAGAGCTCCATGCGCCAGCCGTGGATGAAGCCCCACACCGCCGTCAGGAGGACGCTTTCGCTGCGGTCTTGGACAACCCAGTAGGGCCCCGTGTAAGCGAGGCACGCGTGCAGCACGATGCCGAGGAGCATCGCAAAGCCCCGGAGGGCGTCGTAGTCGTGCCGACGTTCGTCGGGCAGGCTGGGCGGGAGCGTCGACACCCCTGTTTATTTGTCCGAGGGTTTCTCGAGTTTTACGATCAGCCGTTCCAGTGCGGCCTTCGTCGCCGCGTTCGTGACTTTCGCGGTCGCGGCCTTCAAGGCCGGAACATCTTCGGGGCGCGCGAGCTTGAGGAGGGCCTTTTGGGCTTCGAGGCGGAGGGCTTCCTCGGCGACCAGCGTGCAGAGGCTTGGGCTCACCGCGCGGTTGTTGCGGGCGATGGCGGCCTTGATCAGAGCAGTCCGGCCCGCGAGGTCGAGCTGGCGATTCAAGATACCGGCGTTGAAGGCGTCGGTCACGCCCGGGCCGGAGACCTTCGCGAGGGCGGCGATGATGTTCTCGTTCAGGGTTTCATCCTGTGCGAGCTCGGCCAGAATCGGCACGGCTTTGGCCCCGCCGATCTCAGCCAAGGCGAGGGCGGCTTCCGCCCGGAGCGGCGAATCTTTCTGCGCTGCCAGGGCGGCAACTTGCGGAGCGGTGCTCGTCGCTTTCGCTTCCGCCAGGGCCGCGAGGAGAAGGCGTGCGGTTTCGTGGTCAACCTTGCCAAGCACCGCACCGACCTGTGCCGCCAAGGGGGCGCTGGGTTCGTCCACCACGCGTTCCCGGAGGTCATCGATGGCGGCCCGGCGCACTTCTACGCTGGGGTCGGCGAGGGCGGTGAGCGCGGAAGCCTTCCCTTGCCGGAACGACCTTAACGCTTCGGTGTATTTGGCGTGGTCGAGCGTGGAGGTTTCGGCGGCACCAGCGATGGCGCCGAACAGGAGGAGGGCAGGGAGGAAGCGCATGGGGCGTAGGGGCAAGTTAGGGCTGGGACGAAAGGAGTAAAGAGCAGGCCGCACCGCATAATCCTTTGCACCCAGCGTTCTTTTCGCTTTCTCACGACTGTTTCTCCGTCCAACCTCCCCGCATGTCCGATTCGCTCCAGACTCTCCGCGAAAGTAAATCCCTGCCCGTGGGCTCCCGTTTCCAGGCTATCTGCGCTATGGGCGAAGTCTCCACGAAGACGGCCAAGACCGGCACGGCCTACCATGAGGTCACGCTCGCCGATGCGACGGACGACTTCAAGGCCCGCGTCTTTAGCGATTCGCCCAATAAGCCAATCCTCCTCGCACTCAAGCCCGGCTCAATCTTGCGCGTCACCGGTACCGTCGGCGAATACATGGGTCGCCCCGACCTAAAGTTGGAATCGCTCGCGGCCATCACCGACGCCGAGAAGTCCGACCCTGCGGTGATGGGTCGCTTGACGCCGGTCTCCCAGCATGACCCGTTGAAGATGCGCGCCGACTTGGCCGGCATCATCAGCCGTATCCCGCACGATGGCCTCCGTGCCACGGTGGAATCCGTCCTCGAAGAGCATGGCGAGCGTTTCTACGAAGCCGTCGCTGCGCTCGGCATGCACCACGCCTATCGCCACGGCCTGCTCGAGCACACACTCCGCATGGCCAAGTGCGCTGAGGCTTTGCTACCGCTTTATACGAAGGTCGACCACTCCCTCGCGGTCGCGGGCACCATTTTGCATGATCTGGGTAAGGTGCAGGAATATTCCCGCCTCGAGCCCGGGATGGCGAAGGCAGGGTTTACCCGCGCCGGCAACCTGCACGGCCACCTCGTCTTGGGCGCTTTCATCGTGCGGACGCATGGCACCAAGGTCGGCCTTGAGGCCTCGCTCCTCGAACGCCTCGAGCACATTTTACTCTCGCACCACACGATGCGCGAATACGGTGCCGCGGCCATCCCTTCGACGCCCGAAGCCGTCTTCGTGGCCCGCATCGACGACCTCGACGCCAAGCTCTCGGCCATCGAAGAAGAACTCCGCAAGGCCCCGCCCGGGGTGGAGTTCATGCAGTTGCGTGCTATCGACGGCCAGCTCTTGATCACGCCGCCGAAGACCGGTCGCTAAGCGATGGACGTCGCGGAGCTGGATTTCGACCTGCCTCCGGAACGGATTGCCGCCGAGCCCGCCGCACGGCGCGATGGCTCGCGCCTGCTGGTGGTGCGCCGGGCGACACGCACGGTGGAACACCACCGCTTCGCCGATTTGCCCACACTACTGCCTCCCGGGACAACGCTTTTCCGCAATAACGTCCGGGTGCTGAAGGCCCGCTTGGCTGGGGTCCGTCCGACGGGCGGTAAGGTCGAGTGCCTCTTGCTCAATCCCGCGGGTACGCCCAACGAGTGGCGTTGCATGCTGCGTCCAGGGAA
>CAIYEN010000084.1 GCA_903925205.1 uncultured Opitutia bacterium
CCTATCCCCCATCCCCTATCCCCTATAGGTAGGACAGCCCGTGGTGCTGTCCCTGCCTCACGCCTTGCCCGGAATCGGCGGGACTTCGGCCGGGAGCTTGACGTTGCCGGTTTCGAAATCCTTCGGGCCGATAGCGAACTTGAAGTTATAATGCGGCGACTTGTCGTTGGTCAGTAGGTCGGCGAAACGCACGAGCTCGCCGGTGTAGGCAGACATGCGGCCCATGATGACCGCGAGGTTAGTCTCGGCGATCTGGCGGGCGTCATTGAGGGGCTTGCCGTTGAACGCGCTGCGAATCAGGTCGACGTGTTCCTGCACCATGGCGTCACCGGTATCGAGTTTGATGTCGGGCACCTGGACGTCCTTCTTGGTGAAGACCTTGCCGCCGCCGTAGCACGAACCCTCGGCACCGGTGAAGAACTCACCCACGCGGCTGGCCGTGTCGGTGATCTGGCGGCACTGGCTGTGGATGTGGACGGCATCACCGAAGTCATAATCGACGCTGAAGAAGTCGAACATGTTGCCGGAGTCGCGCCGGGCACGACCACCGAAGCCTAAGGCGCTGACGGGTGGACGGCCGAGGAACCAGATGGCAACGTCGACGTTATGGATGTGCTGCTCGACGATGTGGTCGCCCGAGAGTTCCGCGAAGTTCACCCAGTTGCGGTTCATGTAAACGCCATCGGATTCACCCGCCACGCGACGACGCACCCAAGGGACGGTGCCGTTCCACTGCACGACCCCACCGCGGATGGCGCCGATGGCACCAGCCTCGATGAGGGCCTTGTTCTTCAAGTATGAGGCATCATGACGGCGCTGCGTCCCGGCGACGACGGCCAGCCCCTTGGCTTTGGCCTTCTCGCCCGTGGCGATGATGGCACGAGCGCCGACGGGGTCGACGGCGACGGGCTTCTCGACGAAGCAGTGCTTACCGGCTTCGACCGCGGCGGCGAAATGCACCGGACGGAACGCGGGCGGCGTCGCCATGAGGACGAACGCGCAATCCGTGGCCATCACCTTCTGGTAGGCGTCGTAGCCCACGAAGAGCTTCGTTGCAGGCAGCTTGTAGGTCTGATTGATCTTCTGAAGGCGGTCATCAAAGGCGTCCGCCAGCGCGACGACCTCGGGCTCGATGCCGAGGATCTTACAGGCCGCGATGAACTGCGAGAGAGCGCCAGTACCACGACCACCGCACCCGATGAGGGCGACCTTAACCTTAGCGGGCATGGCCCCTTGAGCGCTCAGGATGCTCGGGGCTGCGGCCAGGGCGAGTCCGCCAAGGGCCATGGTGGTTACGAAGTCGCGACGTTGGATGGGGTGTTCCATGCGTTCGAATTGTGACTATCCCCGATACCTCTCAATCGTTTTCCGCACGAGGCAGGGGCAGCACCGGGTGCTGCCCTGGGGGACAAGTTGACAAGGGGACACGGTGAGAAGGGGTTGTGCGGCGGCTTCGCCGCTTGTGCTTGTTGCCTCGGGTAGGGGCGTGGCTTCGCCGCGCCCTCCGACGCTGGCATCTTTACTACTCTGTAATCTCCCCATGTCACCACGTCACCTAGTCCCCCGGTCCCCTCGTGAGCCTTGCTCACGTAAGTAGGGGCGCGACTGCGTCGCGTCCATTCGCCGC
>CAIYEN010000085.1 GCA_903925205.1 uncultured Opitutia bacterium
CCTCAAGCGCACCTGGAAGGAAACCCTCGGCATCGACATCCCGACGCCCTTCCCGCGTATGGCCTACCAGGAAGCGATGGACCGCTTCGGCATCGACAAGCCGGACACCCGTTTCGGCATGGAGATCCAGGACCTGACGGCCCTGTTCAAGAACTCCTCCTTCAAGGTCTTCAACGGCGCCGCCAACACCCCGGGCTCCGTGGTCCGCGCGATCAACGCCAAGGGCCTCGCCGACATCACCCAGGGCGAGCTCACCAACTTCGAAACCATCGCCAAGAGCCAAGGCGCCAAGGGCCTCGCGTTCATCAAGTGTGAAGCGGGCGAATGGAAGTCCCCGATCGTGAAGTTCTTCTCCGACGAAGAGAAGGCCGCGCTGAAGCAGCAGCTCAACATCGAGGACGGCGACATTGTCTTCTTCGCCGCCGCTCCCTGGTCACAGGCTTCGACCATCCTCGGCCGTATCCGCCTCGAATCCTCTTTCCTCCTCAAGGCCCGCGGTCGCATGAACCTCCCGGCCAACCAGTACAACTTCCTCTGGGTCATCGAATTCCCGCTGATGCTCTGGGACGAAGAAGAGAAGCGCTACCTTTCCGCCCACCACCCGTTCACCGCCCCGGTCGTCGAAGACGAGCCTCTGCTCGCCACCGATCCCGCCAAGGTACGCGGCCAGCACTACGACATCGTCCTTAACGGCGTCGAACTCGGCGGCGGCTCAATCCGCATCCATAACCCGGCCGTCCAGAAGCGCGTCTTCGAGGACATCCTCAAGATCCCTCAGGACCTCGTGGAAAGCCGCTTCGGTTACATGCTCCAGGCCTTCTCCTACGGTGCCCCGCCCCACGGCGGCATCGCCCTCGGTTTCGACCGCGTGGTCGCCATGCTCGCCGGCCGCTCCTCGATCCGCGACATTCTGGCCTTCCCGAAGAACCAGAACGGTCGCGACCTGATGGCCGACTGCCCGAGCCCCGTCGCCCCTAAGCAGCTGCGCGACCTGCGCATCCGCCTCGTGGAAGACGAGCCGAAGGCCTAAGCCCTCGCAGGCTCCCGACGAAAGGCACGCGCAAGCGTGCCTTTTTGTTGGACCGGGATTTAGCCTTCCCCCGCCCCGAGGGTCAGCCTATTGCCTTCAGCCATGTCCGACGCTTCGCCTTCTCCCACCCCCGCCCCGCCTGTCGTCGGCGAAGGTTACGAGTTCGACGAAGTGCGTGCGTTCCTCGGCGGCGACCCGAAGCCCCCGAACTTCGTGATTCACAAGGGCACCGAGGTCATCGGTGTCTGCCTGGGCCTCGGCTGGAATCCGCGTGCCGACAGCGAACCGTGCGAAGTCTGGGTCGGCCGTAAGGGCGACCAGGCCAAGTGGGGCATCCGTCTCGCCGAGACCCGTGGCCCTCTGCCTGTCTACGTCCGTCGCACCGACGGCGGCAAATGGTTCTACAACGGTCTCTTTGAAGTGACGAGCCACACGACCGACCCGGCGATCATCCGTCCCCGGCTGATGCCCCCGAAGATCGTGGCGATCGCCCAGCTGGTCTTCCTCAAGCGCTGCGCTGCCTGAACGCCATGCCCGACGAACGCCCCCCTCACCGCGACCCCCTGCACGGCGTCACCCTGCAGAAGCTCCTCGAATCGATGGTCGCGAAATACGGCTGGCAGGAACTCGCCCATCGCATCCCGCTCCGCTGCTCCATGTTCGACCCGACGATCAAATCGTCGCTCACCTTCCTGCGTAAGACCCCCTGGGCCCGCGAGAACCTCGAGAACTGGGACGTCGGCGACGTCCGC
>CAIYEN010000086.1 GCA_903925205.1 uncultured Opitutia bacterium
CCCCGCCAATTCCCGCCAAAAAGGCTTAGGTCTGCGGAATCCAGCGACGGAACAGCAACGTCAGGCCGAAACAGACGAGTGGCCCGAGCAATGCCAGCGCACCGAACGGGACCAAGTTATCTACATGGGTCGGATGGAAGACGACCGAGGCGGGCGCGCCCAACAGCAAGATCGTCCAAAGCAAAGGCCGTCCTAAGACGAGATAATCAAGAAACGGGAAAGCCGCGAGCTGGTCGGACACGCGTCCGGGCACGCCGGCCGGCAAAGGGTTGCGGCGGTTAGAATTCCAGAGCCAAACGAGGAACAAGCCCAGCGCCACCCAGGCCCAGACTCCGCAACCCATGGAGTCGTAGCCGGCGAACAAGGCCAAGGGCAAGGGGATGACGAAGAGCGCCCAAGCGGTCCAGCCCGGCGGGGTGCCATCGGTGGCCTCATGGCGCGCGACCCAAGTGAGTCCGAAGGTATGCGCCCAGAGCGTCGCCGCTCCGAGGAAAAGGGCGAAGCCTTGCTTAGTGGCGAGGGTGTGGACGAAACCTTCGCCCGCGATGGCCGCACCGATCACCGGCAACAAGGCGCGGCAGAGCCCCATGACGACCGGAGCCCAGACGACGCCTTTATGCCAGCGGTTATAGACGAGCACACCCGCGACGAGCGTGAGCGCGAGGACCGCGACCGCCACGACACCGGGCAAGTCAGGCACGCTGAGCACGCGGACCGCGATTACGCCCGCCGCGCCGGCGAACAAGAGGCCGAAGCCAACAACCAAAGCCGCGGAGCGGGCGACGACTCCGGAAGGAATCGGCCGCGACGGACGATGCTGGGCATCCCACGCGGCATCAAAGGCGTCGTTGAGAATCATCCCTCCGATGTAGATCGCCGAGACGCCCAGCAGGAGCCACGGCAAGGTCCAGTAGACGATGGTTCCGATGGCTGGCTTGCTGTAGTCGACCATCTGTGGGTACAAGGACAGCGAAGACGACATCCCGTCCCAATAAGTGGCGGCGAGCCAACCGACCATGACCGAGGACCAGACGGTGGGTAGGTTTGAGCCGCGGGAGAGGATGAGCCAAGGGCGCAGGTTCATGCGGAAATCAAAGCGGCTTCACGCCGGCCTTCGCCAGCTCGGCGAGGGTCCAGCGGTACTCGGCGGCGATCATGTCCGCGACGTCCGCGGTGCGGACTTCCGGCGGGAGGACTTCCCATGTGTACGTTTCGATCTCGAGTTCGCGGCAACGTCCGGGGTTCTTGCCGATGACGGCGATGGCGTCACGTAGGTGGTCGTTCGTGGTCGAGAGTTCGTCGGAGAGGTGATCAGCGTTCACGGGCACATGGAAATGCACGCGGAGTTCCTCGAGCGTGCGGAGCTGATCGATAGCGGCCATGGCCAACGGGATGTCCTTGAAGCGCACGATGGAGCCGTCCTTTGCCCGCCCCATGGTCTGGTGGAGGTACACGGGCTCGTGCATCTTCGCGAGCCGCGCGAGCGCGACCTCGGTGGGCTTGAGCCGCAGCGCGGAGCTGAGGTGGAACTTAAGCACGGGCGCACCACCGGCATCGAGCCGCGCGATGGCCTCATGGGCCTGCTCATACTGGAGCGCGAAGTGGCAGGTGTCGTACGCGATGCCGAGCGTGCGATCGACGAGGCCCTGCGACGGCTCATCGGCGCGGAGTTGTTCAAAGAGGCGAAGGGCTTCGGGCGTGTTCTCGGCGTGGCCGATCGGCTCGGGCTCGAGCGCGAGGCGCAACGTGATACCGGTGCGGTCGCGCAGGCGGTCGAGGTGTTCGCCACACGCGAGCAGGTTGCGGCGCATGACCTTGAGCTCATCGGCGTTGCGGCCGAAACCCTTGAAGGAACCCGGCAGCGTGCTGACGGTGCCGACCTTGTCCGGCGGACCAAACGCGGCGAGGAGGTCGAAGAGTCGGTTGGTGTACTCGAGGCGCGCGGGCTCGCACCAGTCGGGCGCGAACACGTTGTCCTTCACGGCCTGGCCGTGGAACGGGCCGAACGGGAACCCATTGATGCCCGCGACGACGCAGTTCTCCTTATCCAGCCAATGCCGGAAGGCCGTCAACGTCGCCGGCTCGGCGAGTTCGGCCGCGGCCCGGTCGCCAAGGCGCAGGCCGAGGACGTACGTCTGGCCAGGCGCAACGCGGTCGCGCACACGCAGGGCGTGGTCGCGCAAACCCGCGAAAGTCTCCACCCACCCTTCGCCGCGATGGACGTTGGTACAATAGGCGAGGCTGAGGCCGGACGAGAGCTTCACGTTCAGCGCAGGGCCTGCGGGTCCTGGAAATTCGGCGACTGCGACAGGAAGCGCACGGGGTTACCGTAGACGAGGCTGTCGATGGCGGCGGCGGAGTGACCGCGGCGACGCATCTCCTGCATGGCCTTCGGCACGGCGAGCGGATCGCTGTGGCCCCAATCACACGCGCTGTTCAACCAGACGCGCTGCGAAGCAAAATTCTCCAGCATATCGACCGCGCGCACGGGCGTGGCCTTCGATTCCGGGTAAAGCGTGATACCGGCCCAGAAGCCTTGGTCGAGGACCTCACCGATGGTGTGTTCTTCGACGTGGTCGATGATGACGCGCTCGGGCTTCACCTTCCCGGCGGCCTTGAGGACGTCCATGATGAGGCGCGTGCCCTTGCGTTTGTCTTCGAGGTGCGGGGTGTGGACGAGGATCAGCTGGTCATGCTTCACCGCGAGTTCGACGTGCTTCTCGAGGATGCGCATCTCGTTACGCGTGTTCTTGTTCAGGCCGATCTCGCCGATGCCGAGCACCGTCTTGGCCTTCAGGAATTCCGGGATAAGCGCGAGGACGTCGTCGGCGAGCTTCATGTCCTCGGATTCCTTGGGGTTGATGCAGAGCCAGCAATAATGCGGGAGGCCGTACTTGGCCGCGCGCTTAGGCTCATGCTGCGTGAGCTGGCAGAAGTAATCGTAGAAACCGTCCGCTGTCTTGCGGTCGAAGCCCGCCCAGAAGGCCGGTTCGCAGATGGCCGCGCAACCCGCCAAGGCCATCGCTTGGTAGTCGTCGGTGGTGCGGCTCACCATGTGGCCGTGGGGTTCGATGTAACGCATGGTCGGGGCTTACTTGAGGCCAGGCCAAACGCCGGAGGCGGCTTTGGTGTCGGCTTTTTCGATCGGGGCGACGGAAGGGTCGCTCCAGAGGTGGAGGATCTGGGCGACGCGGTCATCGCCGGACTGCAGCAAGAGCGGGAGCGCAGCGCGGAGCCCGCGGACGCGATGGTCTTCGGGGCCGCTGGCCTTTTCGAGACGATCGAGGAAGGCCGCGAGGTCGAGGAGCTTGAAACGCGCGTCCATGAAGTGGAGGTCAGCCACTTGGTCGCGGGTCCGGCGAGGCGTGCCGGCGAGGGGGTTGGAGTCGGACATGGGGGGCGGATGCCGAAGCACCCTGGTGCGTGTTAGACACCAAGGTGCGGCAGAGGTCCCCACGGGTCAAGCCACCCTGCCCTTTGGACGGGGTGGGCCGAAACCGGGCCTTACTTACCTTCCTTCTCGTACTCGGCCGCGGTCCAAGGGGTCTTGCGGTCAGCGTACTTCTTCTTGATGGCGGCCACTTCGGCTTCCGTCTAGACGTTGCCGGCATTACCGAAGGAATTGTTGACGTAGGTCACGACGTCGGCGATATCCTTGTCGTTCACACCAGTAACCGGAGGCTTCATGCCTTTGTAGATCACACCTTTGAG
>CAIYEN010000087.1 GCA_903925205.1 uncultured Opitutia bacterium
TCTCCGGGGTAAGTGAGAATGAAGATAGGCCGCACGGGTGCGCATTCCCAAACGCGGTCGAGATCAACAATGACGCTAAGCATGTAGAAGATGTGACGTAAGGATAGGAAGACGCGGGTTCGACTCCCGCCACCTCCACCATTTAAAAACGCAGTCACAGCCCACGGCCCCCCGGTCGTGGGCTCGCCTCGTTGACCTTATTTCGTCGGCCGGACGAGGACGAGGTCCGAGCAGCGGTCCGCCGCAATCCACCGCACGGTCCCCGGCTGCTTACAAACATAGAAGTTATCGATGACGCCCACGAAGGGCTGCCCCGCGACCTCCGCGTAGCCAACCGCGACGACGGCATGCCCCCAGCTGAGTTCGGGTTTCTGCGGCACTAAGACATTACACAGCAAGAGCGCTGGCCGACCGGCGGAGATTTCGGTACGCAGCACTGGGTCGCTATAACGAACCAACGCAATGTCGACGGGGATACGATACTGGGCGGCATCAGCCCGTAGGCCAGCGACTAAGGCATCCGGAAACGCGCCTGCTAACGCCATCTTGCCGTCCGTGTATCCTTCCGCATCCGCCATGACCATCATCGGCAAACGGTCGCGGATCCGCCGTACGAGGCCTTCATGACTGTCGTCAGCCTGCCAATCAAACGTCCCGCGGTTGGACCAGAATGCCATGAGACTACCGCCCGCCGTTGGCACGCACCCTGAAGCTACCGGCAGGCCATCGGCGCCCTTGATTGGAAACTGCTGGATGGGCGGCACCCCTGCGAGGGCCTTAGCGGCCGCACCTTCGCACTCCGTCAGGCCTTCCAGCGAGAAGTCCAAGAGTTCATGCCGCCCCTCCGCCCGCCAGGCTAAATAGCCCGCGGCCGCACCGGTCGGGGTTTTCAATTCTGCCCACCAGTAGGGCTGGCCCGCCGACGCCCACCGCGTGGCCACCGGCTTAACTGGACGAAGCGAAGCGACCTGCACCGCCGTACGTGCCTCACCAAGCAAGCCAGCCGCACCCAGGGCCTGGAGATGCGTCCGTGCTTGGGCCGAAGCTTGCTCCACCGACGTCGGCTGAGAGTCACAACCCGTCAACCAAGCTGCCAATAGCGCAACCAAGATCGCGCGCCCTAACCCCATCTTACTTTGCGTCCTTCAACATCACCAGGTTCGCTTCGGCAAAGGCTTCGCCCATCAAGGCAAACGTCTTGGCGCAGCCGAGGTAATGGTAGCCGGCGTTCGAGGCCCCCCGCTTCCACTGGCCCGCCTCTTCCGCGGTGATCAACTTGGCTTCATACTCCTTGAGGTAATCACGCTGCTGGGCTTCGGTCATCTTGCCATCGGCGTTCGCTGATTTGGCGTTCTTATTCTTCAATTCGTAGGCCATCTGGCGGACCTTATCCCGCTTGGCTTGGATGGCGCCCAAGGCTTCGTCCCAGAAAGGTCCGGTCCGCACCGCGGTGACATTACCTTTAAATTCCGGCAAGCTCGCCGGGGCCGCCATGGCTTCGCGGAAGGCGAGGTTATCTTCGCCGGGATCCTTACCGCCCACGCCCATGACGCCGATGACGAAGGGCATCTTGGGCACCCCGAGGTCTTTGCGGACGGCACGAATGAACGCTGCCATATAATCCGAATACTTGGCGTAGCGATTGGTCGTCGCGCCCTTGGGCAGGCGCGGATAGAA
>CAIYEN010000088.1 GCA_903925205.1 uncultured Opitutia bacterium
CTCGAGCTCGGCCAAGATACGGCCCACCTGATCATCGAAAGCCACGACCGCATCGCCGCGCGGGCCCAAGGGCGTGCGGCCCGCATAACGCGGATTATGCACACGCGGTACATGGTTTTCGTGCGAAGCGTAGTAGAGGAAGAATGGCTTAGCCTTGTTGGCCGCGATGAACGCACAGGCCTTGTCGGCGAATACGTCGCCCATGGTCTCGTCATTCCACAGGGCCGCCTTACCGCCTTTCATCCAACCGATGCGACCGACCCCGTTCACCAAGGCCATGTTATGGCCGTGCGACCAATCCATCTTTAACTTAGCGCGCTCGGCCGCCGTCGTGAGGTCGGGGTCGCCCGGAAACGGCTGCTTGTAGCTGACTTCAATCGGATCCTTTGGGTCGAGCCCTACCACAGTACCATCCTCGACGAAGACGGTCGGGACGCGGTCACCCGTGGCGGCCATGATGTAAGAATAAGAAAAGCCGATTTGGTTCGGGCAAGGGTTGATCGGCTTATTCCAATCGACCGACTCGCCGCCCAAACCGAGGTGCCACTTGCCGACGACACCCGTGGCGTAACCCAGTTTGGCGAGACTTGCCGGCAAGGTTGGCCGACCAGGCCTAATAATCATGTTAGCGTCGCCAGGGAGGACGCCCGTCCCCTGTCGGCGCCAGGCATACTCTCCGGTCAGGAGGGAATAGCGCGAAGGCGTGCACGTCGCCGAAGTGCAATAGCCGGCCGTGAACCGAGTCCCTTGCGCGGCGAGCCGATCGAGGTTCGGGGTGGGGATGACTTTGGCCCCATAGCAGCCGAGGTCACCCCAGCCGATGTCATCGGAATACAGCAGGACAATGTTCGGCGGACGCTTCGCTGGCTCGGCGGCGCAGGCCAAGGCAACGGAGAACAATGCCAGCAAGGGGGTCAGGCGCATAAGCAAGGGTCTAAGCAGGCCCGTGAGGATTTCCAAGCCCGCAGTCGATAGGGCTGACTTGCAAAAGCCCGTAAACCTCCCAATCCAGAACTCATGCGCTTTTTCAAGTACCACGCCCTCGGCAACGACTACCTCGTCCTCGAGCCTCAGGACTGCGCCCCCCTCTTCTCGCCGGACGCCATCCGCAAGGTCTGCCATCGCCACTATGGGCTCGGCTCCGACGGCATCCTCTACGGTCCAATCGAACGCGCGGATGGCGCCTTCGGCCTACGCATCCTGAACCCCGACGGCTCCGAAGCGGAGAAGTCCGGCAACGGCATCCGCATCTTCTGCCGCCACCTCCTCGAGACCAAGCGCATTAAGGAAGGCGAGGAGTTCCGCCTGCACACTATCGGCGGCGTCGTCCGCTGTGAGGTTTTCGAAGGCGGCAACCGCATCCGCGTCGAGATGGGCAAGGTCTCCTTTAGCGCTCCCGTGATTCCGCACATCGGTGCCGATCGCGAAGTCCTTGGCGAAAGCATCACCGTCAACGGCAAGACGTTTAAGTATTGGGCCGCCACCGTCGGCAACCCGCACTGCGTCATCCCGGTCGACGACCTCTCGCCCGACCTCGCCAAAACCTACGGCCCGGCCCTCGAGACGCATCCGAATTTCCCGAACCGCACGAACGTGCAGTTTATGAAGATTGTCGACCGCCAGAACGTCCAGATTGAGATCTGGGAACGCGGTGCCGGCTACACCCTAGCGTCAGGGTCCTCTTCGTCGGCTTCGGCCGCGGTCGCCCGTAAAATGGGCCTCGTGGACGCGGATTTGACCGTCCATATGCCCGGAGGTAAGATTATTATTGGCATTGGGGCGGACTTCTCCATCGTGATGACAGGTCCGACCACCCCGGTAGGCGTCTTCGAGATGCACCCTGGGGTTCCGGTCCAAGACGTCGCCCTCTAAGGCGGTTAGTCTTTACCAGCATTCATTTTCGGTGTGCCCAATCCTGGCCACACCGCCTTCCCGCACGAACCACCCATGGCGCCGCGTCAGCCGTTGCCCGCACTTACCGAGGACGATCTCATCGATCTGGCCGGCGGGGCGACTGTGCTCCTCGCCAAGCAGTTGGTCCTTAAAGGGAAGGTCAAGAAAGCGGTCTGGGCCTTCCCTAATGTGGAGGCCTTGGTCGATGACGGCACCGAATCCCGCGAAGCCCGCTGGAATCTCCGGTCCATCACCTTCCAGCGCAACGAATGCGCCTGCGAGGTTTCCGTCCGGCAAAGAAAGCTCTGCGTGCACTCGGCCGCCGCCTACCTTGCCCTCGCCGCCAAGGAAGGCACGATAAAGCTCGAGGACGAAGCCCCGCCTAAACCGACCGCCGCCTCGCCTACCGCTAGCAAGACCGACGTTAAAGAAAAGTCCAAGACCGCCAAGACCGAGCCGACCGCCGCCGCCCAGGGGCCCAAGCTCAAATCCCTCAACCTCTCCCCGAAACGCGGCACGCCAATCGAGGTCCGGTTTATCATTCCGCCCAACATCGCCACGGCGGCGCAGCGCGACGAAATCATCTGCCGCTTGGAACTCCGCATCGACGGCATCCAGACGGCTCCCGAAAACATTGATCGCACCAAGGCATGGACCATCGAGCCCGACACGGTCTTCTTCTTGGCCATTCTCGAGAACCTCTGCAGCGGTAAACTGCAGGGTCTGCTCCCGCTTTCCCGCCGTCACCTGCGCCAGCTCCTCGGCGTCGGCAAAGGCCTGGCCATCTTCCGCATGGCCAACGCGCCCGAGGTGCCGCTGCCTTGGACCGGCGACAGCCTCGCGGGTGTGCACCCGCACCTACAGGAACCAGAAACCACCCCGCAAACGACGCACAGCGGCGAGCCCTTAGACGAAGAGAAGGAAGAAATCCGCTCCCAGGACCGCGGCGAAGAAGATGCGCCATGGGTCGACGGCTCGATGAAGTGGCTGCGCATCCGCCTCCCGCAGAAATCGAGCGGCCCAGTTTCCGAGCTCCGCGAAGTCCTGCAGCGTAACGGCTTCGTCCTCGAGACCGCCACCCGCGAATGGTACCTCAACGGCACGATCCAAGTCCTCAACTTCCTCGCCCGCCAGCACAAGGTCCTCTGCATCGATAACGACTCGTACTTCACGCACAACCTGAAGCACTCCCTGCGCAACGTCGACTTTGCGAAGGCCAAGTGTGATGCGGCGGAAGAGACCGGCGGTTTCCGTTTCGCCATCGGCATCGACCCCGAAGGCAAGAGCTCCAAGGTTGTCCAAGAAGCGCTCAAGAGCGGTCGCATGTTCTTCTACACGGACCGTGGCCCGCGCCTCATCACGCCGGAGTTAATGGAGTCCATCCGCAATGCCCAGCGCCGCATCACCGGAGAATCCAAGCGCGACGTCGACCTCGACCTCAACCTGAAGATTGGCTTCGCCGACCTCGCCAGCGCTGATGCCATCGCCGAAGAACTCCAGGCGGCCTTCGCCCCGCCCGAGGCTTGGGCCAAGCGCTCGGACGCCATCCGCAACCTTTCGAAGCTGCAGCCCGCGCCCATCCGCCCCGAGCTCGCCCAGATGCTCCGCCTCTACCAACAGGTCGGCGTGGCGTGGCTCTGGCACCTGCACAACAACCACCTCGGTGGCCTGCTGGCCGACGAAATGGGCCTCGGCAAGACGGTCCAAGCCTTGGCCTTCATGGAAGTCGTCCGCCGCGAACGCCCCGACGAGGGTCCCTGCCTCGTCGTCTGTCCGGCCTCGCTGGTCGAGAACTGGCGCCGCGAAGCCCGCCGCTTCACGCCCTCTCTCAAGGTCCTCGCCCACCACGGCCAGTCCCGCGAATCCTCGCCGGAATACCTAAAGCGCTTCGACCTCGTCATCACGTCCTACGGCACCTTGGCCCGCGACGTGGGTTCCTTCGCCCTGGTCAATTGGAGCACGGCGACGTGCGATGAAGGCCAGAATATTAAGAACCCGCGTGCCCAGGCCACCAAGGCGGTGAAGCAGATCATCGCCAAGGGCCGCTACATCCTCACCGGCACGCCGGTCGAGAATTCACTCGAAGACCTGCGCTCGCTCTTCGGCTACCTCATGCCGGGCTACCTCCCCAAGCCGGAGGAGCGCCTCGCGTCCGAAGATCGCAAGTGGCACGACGACCGTCTGCTCCAGATGGCGGCGCCATACATCCTCCGCCGTGCGAAGCTCGCGGTCGCCCCCGAGCTACCGCCGAAGATTGAGCAGATCATCTACTGCGACTTCGAAGAGAACCAGAAGAAGTTCTACGACGAGATGCAGGAAACGACGCGGCAGGAGATCTTCGATATGGAGATGAGCGGCGCGAAGGACAACGCCATCCGCATGGCGGCCTTCAACCAACTCCTCCGTCTCCGCCAGATTTGCGCCGACCCGCGCATCCTCGACCCGAAGATGGACGAGGCCGATTCCGCCAAACTCCAGGCCTTCCTCGAACTCCTCGAAGAATCCATCGACGCGAACCACCGCATGCTGGTGTTCTCGACCTTCGTGTCGGCGCTCACCATCATCCGCAAGGCCCTAGAAGCCCGCGGCATCCCTTACTGCTACTTGGACGGCTCGACCAACGACCGCCAAGGGGTCTGCGATACGTTCAATTCCACGCCGACCATCCCGGTCATGCTCATGTCCCTCAAGGCGGGCGGCACCGGCCTCAACCTCACGGGGGCCGATACCGTCGTCCACTACGACCCATGGTGGAACCCTGCCGCCGAGGCCCAGGCCACCGACCGTGCCCACCGCATCGGCCAGACCCGGACGGTCACTAGTATCAAGCTAATCGCCGCCGGAACCATCGAAGAACGGGTCATGGACCTCCAAAAGTCTAAGTCTGAGATGTTGCGTAAGCTCCTTACGGAATCAGACTCCGTCTCGTCTGCCCTTAGCCTCGACGACATTAAAGCCCTCCTGACGGTCTAACCTTCCCCATGCTTTCCAGCCTCATTCGCCGTAACCGCCCCCGAAGCGAGATGTCGTTCCTGGAGCATATCGACGACCTCCGCGTCTCATTGATCCGCGTGCTGGCGGTCTTCATGGTTGGCTTGGTGGCATCCCTGATTTTCTACGAAAAGATTCCTTCCTTCCTCAACCTGCCACTCGAATGGGCAAAACACCCGGAAACCTCACCAATCAGTTTCCTCATCGGTAAGGCCGAACCATCGCTCGCGACCCTCGGCGAGCTCAAGGAGTTCACCTTCATGGGCGTCTGGTCGGTGCTCATGTACGCCGCCTTCGCCGCCGGCATCGCCTTGGCCTCCCCCATCTTCCTTTATGAAGTGGTTCGTTTCGTTGGCCCAGCGCTGAACAACAAGGAAAAGCGTGGGCTCATTCCGTTCTGCGTCGCAGCGCTCATCCTCTTCTTCTGCGGGGCCTCCCTGGCCTTCCTCTGGCTGACGCCAATGTCCGTCCAGATTTGGCACCACTTCGCCCACGGGATGGGCATCGAGGTGACTTGGCAGGCCTCCGATTATTACTCGTTCGTGACGATGATGAGCCTGCTGACGGGCCTGACGTTCCAGTTCCCCCTCGCGCTCATTGTCCTGATGTGGCTCGAGCTCGTCCGCCCGAGCACCTTACTCAAATCCTGGCGCGGGATGCTCTTCGGGATCCTCATACTGGTCGGCCTGATCACGCCGATTGGCGACCCACTCTCGCTCTTCGTCCTCACGGGTATCCTCTTCTGCTTCTACCTCATCGCGGTGGGCGTCGGCGGAGCCATCGTCCGTCGCAAGCGCATCGCTCGCGGCGACAAGCCAAACCCTGAGGATGACGATATCAGCGATGATGACGATGATGAGCCAGATCCGGATAGCCCGGATGATGCGTCGCACTACGACTCGCCCACCAGCAGCTCCTATTCCAGTTCCGCCGCCAGCAGCACGGTGTCCGCTGAGCCCAAAGCCGTTCCGGCCAAGCCCAAGACCACCCCGCCGCCCGCCGAAGGCGACCTGAGTTCACTCGACTAATCTCCCCCTCCACCATGCGCCTCCCGATCTCCCTGCTGCTGTTGGCCGCCTTGCCCTTCGCCCACGCGGCGAAATCGGACACGACGTTGTTCGGCAAGAAAGCCGGTGAGACCGAGAAGGTTGTCGTCACCCAGGTCGTCGAGGCCGATAAGGCCCCCGCCGAAAAAATGACCCCCGCCGCCGGTAAGCCAGCCATGGAAAAAGAAGCGGAGACCCCCAAGGATGGCCTGAAACCGAAGATGGAAATGGTTGAAGAGGCCAAGCCCGCGACGAAGCCGAAGATGACCGAGGAGGCGGAAGCGCCGAAGAAGCCCATGGCGGAGACGGACGCTAAGAAAGGCGAGCCCGAGATGAAAAAGGATGAGGCCGATAAGCCCAAGGAAGACGCTGAGCCAGCCATCACGCCCTTCCGCGCCGCCAAGACGCTGGCCGCCAAAGAAACGCGCACGTTCAAGTTCTCCAACCTCAACAAGCCGCTGTCCTTTGAGACCACCCGCGAGCTCCAGCGTCTCTTCGGCGTGCTCACCACCCAGTACGTGACTGACGGGACGACTTTTGCCAAGGCCCCGGGCCCAGTTACCGCCATCAGCTACACTATCCTGCAAGACCTCGGTGAACACCGCTACGTAGCCAAGGCCTCCTGGCCCGCGGTCGGCGAAGCACTGCCAGCCACCACCGACGCCTGGGCCATCCTGCTCCTCGACTCCGAAGTCAAGGTCGGCGCCACGGGGCGCATGACTGGCACGCACGCCGGCACGGTTGCCCTCGAATTCACCGCCAAGTTCAGCCCCATCGACGGCAAGACGCTGACGATCCGTCGCGAGGCGTTCGTGGAGTGCAAACCTATCGAGGAATCCAACGCCAACTTGACCAAGTTCGCCGAGCAAGTCGCCCAAGGGGGCGAGTTCAGCGTGACGACGACCGAGCGGGTGGGTTGTAAGACCTGCAATAGCCTCGGCTACACGCGTGAGCCCCAAAAGGGCAAGTTGGAGGATAAGCGTATCCCCTGCACCGTCTGTGACGGCACCGGCAAGCTGACGACGGCGACGGAGACGAAGTTCGCCCCCTAAGGCCGCTTGAGGCCATCCTGCGCTTGCGCCCCGGCTACGGGATTGGCAAGGTGCGGACGTGAGCTCCCCCCTGCATCTCGGACTAGAACCGCACTTCGCGGCCCTCGAGTCTTTCCTCGCGGAACAGGAGGCTAGCTTCGAACCCGAAGTCCGGCCCATGGTGCGCGAAGTCCTCGCCCACCCCGGCAAGCGCCTCCGCCCACTCCTCGCGTTCGGCTCTGGTGCCGGCATCGGTCCCTCCATCGACCTGGTCCGAGGGGCGGCCATCGTCGAGCTCGTCCACCTCGCCACACTCGTGCATGACGACGTCCTGGACGGGGCTGACACGCGCCACGGCGCCGATACTCCCAACCACACCCACGGGGCGCACGCGGCCGTGCTCTTCGGGGATGCACTCTTTGCCCACGCCCTCGTCCTCGCCAGTGAACACACGTCCTCGACGTTGTGCTCGATTGTCGCTCGGGCCTCGCGCGATGTCTGCTCGGGCGAGGTCTGCCAGACGTTCTCGCGCGACAACCACGCACTTAGCCTGGCCGACTACCAACGCCAAATCCGCATGAAGACGGCGGTGCTCTTCGAGGCGGCCTGCCGCGTCGGCGCCTTGGTCGCGGGCTACCCGCAGGTGCACATCGACGCCTGCGCGGCGTTCGGCCTGCACCTCGGCATCGCCTACCAGATGTACGATGATTTCGTCGACCTGCTGCAGGACGACGTCAAGGCCGGCAAGACGCTCGGGACCGACGCCGCCAGCGGTAAACTGACGTTGCCGATGCTGCTCGAACGCGATCGCCGGAAGGTCGATATCCTCGCGGAACTCCGGCAAGGCCGCTCCGCCCGGGAGGCAATCTCCGCCGAAACGTGGCGCGAGTGCTTCCGCATGCTCGACGCCGAAGTGGCTTCGGCCGAACAAGCCCTGGCCGCCATCGAGGGCTCGCCTTCGCCTTTCTACTTACTCCGTTTGACGGGCTTCCTCCGCCAAGCCGCCGCAAAGTTGGCGCCGTCCGCGTGAAGCTCTTCCTGACGACGCGTTCGGAACGTCTGGCACTCGCGCTCGTGCTTAGCCTACTCGGCCTAGCAACGACGCTGACGTGGTTCTGGTGGTCGCTCTAAGCCCTCAGGGAACGTAACGCTGGGCCTGAAAACCGCGGGCGGTGAGGCCGGCACGGAGAGCGACGAGGTCGACCTTGTCGCCGACTTTCACGCCGGCACGCGCATACCAACCGGAGGCCATCTCGACCGTGAAACGGACTTTATCCGAACTGGAAGTGGTGGTCTCGGTGTCGCCAGCCCGCATGGTTTTGACTTCCAAGATGACGCCATCGGCGGAGACGAATGCGATATCGAGGTCGAGCGGGGTGTCCTTCATCCAGAAACGCATCTGGGTATCGGACTCATATATGAACGCCATGCCTTCATTCTCAGGCAGTTTCGGCGTGCCCATGAGTCCGCGCGATTTCTCAAGGTCGGTCACGGCCAAGCGCAGCCGGGTAGCTAGGGTGCCTTGCCGCACAGGGAAACGCACCTCGATGCTGGCTTCTTCGCTCGTGGCGACGGGCGCCGGCGCAGGCTGGCGATCGCAGGCGGTCAAGGCGAAGACGCCAAGCAAAAGGCTGAGACGAAGCATGGCGGCAGTGTTCCCGCTGTTGCGTCCAAGGCAAGTTTCCCTTGAGGTGGGAACGACACCATGGAATCCGACCGCCAAGCCCACTGGCGCCACCCCGGCACAGCCCTGCACTATGCCCGGGCCGCCGTCCAGGTCGGCCTCTGGGCCTCCGAACAGCGCTTGATTGAAGAAACCTGGCCGAAAGACGCCCGCCTCCTCGAACTGGGCTGTGGAGCGGGGCGCGTGGGACTTGGGCTACTGCAACGAGGCTACCGCGAAGTGACGGTCACCGACTTTTCCCCGACGATGGTCGACATGGCGAAGGGCGTGTTGGGTGCGGTTGAGCCCAGTTGGGCCCATCGCGTCGCGGTCGCTGATGCCTGCGCCCTCCCCTACGCGGCTGAGTCTTGGGATGGTGTCATCTTCGCTTTCAACGGGCTGATGTGCATGCGTGGCCAAGCGGACCGCGAACGTGCGCTACCAGAGATTCGCCGCGTCCTAAAACCCGGTGGTATCTTTCTCTTCACGGCCAACGACCGAGCCGCCGGCGAACACCGCGAGCTCTGGGCCAAGGAACCGACCCTCCCGGGCGGTCAACCGGGCGACCGCTGGCACGAAACCGACTCGACGCCCGTCTTCATGCACAGCAGCACCGAAGCAGAGACGCGCGCGGAACTGACGGCGGCCGGCTTCCGCGTGCGGAAGTGCCCGTTACGATCGGAAGTGGCGGCCGAGAATGCCGCGGTGCGAGCCTTCGCCGGCGAAACGCGCTTCTACTTGGCAGAAAGGGTTTGAGGGAACCACCCCAGACGGGGCATTGTCCTCCTTTCTATGAGATTTTCCACCGTCACGGCCTGGCTCTGCACCTGCCTCGCCGGCCCCTTGGCTTGGGCACTCGAACTCCACGTCGCCCCAAACGGCAACGACGACTGGTCGGGTAAACTGACCCAGCCGAACGCGTCGCACACCGACGGCCCGTTCGCCACGCTCAACGGCGCACGCCTCGCGATTCGCAAACTGCCGCACCCGCTCACGGAGCCGATTCAAGTGACGCTCGCCGCCGGCACCTACCGTCTCACCGAAGAAATCCGCTTCACGGGCGAAGATTCGGGCGAAGCCAATGCCCCCATCACTTATCAGGCCGCGCCCGGTGCAGCGGTCATCCTCGACGGTGGGCAACCGCTTCCCGCCTTCACGGTGGCCGCCCACGGCCGCTGGACGACGACGGCCCCCACCGCCAGCGGTCGCGCCCAACAGCTCTGGGTCGGCGGACAACGTGCGCCGCGCGCCAAATCGTTTAACGAGGGCTACCATTTCGTCCGTCAACTCGAGGACGAGACTCCGGTCGGGCCAGGCCTCTTTCGCCAAAAGGTGCGCCTCGCTCCCGCCGACCTTGCGCTGTTCCAAAAGGCCAGCGCCACCGAGGTCTCCGATGCGGTCATCAATTTCTACCATAAGTGGGACAACACCCGCCGACGGATCGAATCCGTCGACGCAGCCGAAGGCGCGATCACCGTCGTCGGTGGCCCGACCAAGCCTTGGAACACACTCGACCATAACACGGGGTTTATCGTTGAGAACCTGCCGTCCTTTCTCGACGCCCCTGGTGAGTGGTTCCTCGACCGCGCCGGCCAACTGACCTACCTGCCCCGCCCGGGCGAAAAGCCCGACCAGGCCGTCGCGGTCATTCCCGTGACGACGAAGTTCCTGAGTTTCGCCGGCGAGCCCCAGAACCCGGTGCGTCACCTCCGCTTCCAGGGCCTGAAATTCCGCCACGCTAAAGGCGTCGAAAACACCGACCTCTTCAACCCGAACCAAGCGGCAGTCTCCACGGTCGATGGCGTCGTAACGCTCGACCACGCCCAGATGGTGACGTTCCTGGACTGCGAATTCGCCCATTTCGGCAGCTACGGACTCTCGCTCCGCAAAGGTTGCCATCAAATCCGCGTCGAGCGTTGCCTCGTCACCGACATGGGGGCGGGGGCCATCCGCATCGGTAACCTCGCCGAACCGGCGAACCCCGCTGACCTGACGGCTGAGAACACGATTCATAACTGCATCCTGCGCGACGGCGGTCATATCTACCCTTGCGCCGTCGGGGTCTGGATTGGCTTCGCTTCCGATAACGCCGTGACGCACAACGAGATCTCTGACCTGTTCTATTCGGCCATCTCCGTCGGCTGGCGCTGGGGCTACGCGCCCAGTTCCGCCAAGCGCAACCACATCGAATACAATCACCTCCACCACCTCGGCAAAGGGCTGCTCAGCGACATGGGCGGCGTCTACACGCTCGGGCCGTCGGAAGGAACCACCGTCAGCCATAACCACATCCATGACGTCCGGTGCTTCAGCTACGGTGGCTGGGGGCTCTACAATGACGAAGGCAGCACGGGCATCACGATGGAAGGCAACGTGTGCCACGACACCACCGACGGCGGCTACCACCAACACTACGGCAAGGAAAACGTGGTCCGGAACAACATCTTCGCCTTCGCCGACCTCTACCAATTCAAGCGCAGCCGGGCCGAAGATCACCGCTCCTTCACGTTCGCCCAGAACCTCGTCGTCTTTGACCGCGGCGACACGATGGGCGGCGTGTGGACAGGCACGACCGCCAACTACCTGCTGCAGGGCAATCTCTACTGGGACTACTCCGGTCGACCAGTGACGTTCACCAGCAAGAAACTGACCCTCGCGGACTGGCAAAAGACCGGCCAAGACGTCGGCACTGTCATCGCCGACCCGCTCTTCGTGGATGCGGCTAAACGCGACTTCCGCCTCCGCCCAGGTTCCCCCGCCCTCGCCCTTGGCTTTAAGCCAATCGACGTGAGCGTCATGGGCGTGACCGGCGATGAAGCGTGGCGGACGCTAGCCCGTACGTTTAACCGCCCGACGGAAGGCACCCGCCCAGAAAAGAATGCCCCACCAGCGTTGGCCTTCCGCACCAGTTTTGAAGGCGCCCTCCGCAACCCCAAAGCCCCAACGGCCTATACCAAGGGTGCCCTCAGCGGCAAAGGCGATAGCCTAACCTTCTCCCAGGAACATAGCAGCGGTGGCCTGCAAAGCCTCAAGTTCACCGATGCGGCCAACCTACCGGCGCATTACTTCCCGATGCTCACGGTCGCCCCCAACCATGCGACCGGTGTCACGACGTGCAGCTTCGACGTGTGGCTCGAACCGAAGGCCTACTTCATCCACGAATGGCGCGATCAAGCCACACCTTACCACACCGGCCCCACCTTCACCCTGAAGGATGGTAAACTCGTCGGCCCGGCGGGACCGCTCATGGACATTCCCACCGATCAGTGGGTCCATTATGAAGTCACCGCGACCATCGGGGCCGAGGCCACCAGCACGTGGACGCTCAAGGTCACGCCCACGGGCGGCACCACGAAGGCCTTCACGGCTCTGCCCTTCCGCAGTAAAGCCCTGCGCACGGTCAACTGGATCGGCTTCGTTAGCAATGCCAACGAGCCGTCCGCCTTCTTCCTCGATCAACTCACCCTGACGACGACGGACCCGAACCGCTAAGGCGGGGCGCAGCCAACAAAAAGGCCCCGCGGAGGAAACTCCCGGGGCCTTTTTGTGGACCGAAGCGCAGCGCTTATTCGCTGCGACGACCGAGGAAGAACGAGATCACGTACCAGAGGAGCGTGACGATCGACGAGAAGAGCATGAACGCAGCGATGATATAGTCACCGGTCGTGAGCTGCGTCTTAATCACCCAGGTCTGATAAAGAATGGCGGTGGCCATGAGCAGAATCATCGCCAAAGCGAACCACGTCCCGAGAACCATCGGAACGAAGAACGAAAGTAGTACCACGGCGAGGGCGACGACCGAGCCGATGACGATGACCGTACGGAGGAAGGAAAAGTCCGCGTTGGTCATGAAGACCGACAAGGTCAGGCCAACGACCAAGGCACCCGTCAGGCTACAGGCCGGCACCAAGATTTGCGCCATCTGGCCGCCAGTCGAAATGTGCACGATAGCTAAGAGCGGAATGAACATGAGGGCCTGCAGAAGCACATAGAGACCCAGGCCAGAATACTGGGAGGCCACGGAGGCACGGTTCGAAGCCAAGCCTTGGGCAACCATGGTGCCACCCCAGAAGGCGACCATGACGAGTAGCCAACTCCATGAACCCAGAGAATTCATCAAGCCGAAGAGGCTGGACGCTAAGGTAAAGGCGATGCCGGTTTTCTGGTCAAAGCCCGCGAAGAAGAACGCCAAGAGCGCTGCGAAGCCCAGTAAGGCTCCCGCGACGTGCAGGTATGTACGGCGGTAGAAGCTAACGCGCTCCTCCACGGGAGCGGCGTCGACGAGGAACGGGTGGTTTGCCAGGTGGCTAATTTTAGCCCTTATGCCTGCCAGTCAAGCCCACGCCCCAGTTCAACCGTTA
>CAIYEN010000089.1 GCA_903925205.1 uncultured Opitutia bacterium
GCCGTCGGCGGCGAGTTTCGCCATTTCCTTGTAGCGACGGACGCCTTCGTCGCGCCAGCTGTCTTCGGTGACGTCGCCGCGGACCCAGCTCATCGTGCGGACGAACTTCGTGCGGGTGCGCTGCATACGTGGGATGAGTACCTTGAGATCGGCGAGATCGGTCGTGAAATCGCCCGTGATGGGGCGGCTCCAGTTGCCGATGGCGGAGGCGTAGCTGCTGACGCGCATACCGGCGGCTTCGATCTTATCGACGGCCTGCTTGAATTCATCGTCGCTCACGGCTGGGCCGGAGAACTGCTTGCCGTTGAGGAGTCGGAGCTCGAGGGCGGTCCAGCCGAGGGCCTGATGTGCGGCGATCTGGCCATCGATGTCATCGGCGGCTTCGTCGGCGAGTCCGGAGAGGGGGAAGGGGGCGGAGAACATGGGAGAGTGGAGGACTGAATTGATGGCTTAATCGAGGGCTGAATCGAGGTCTGAATTGAAAACGGGACAGGGGTTCGGCTTGCGGGAGCGAAGTAATGGGCGGATAACTTCCATATGAGATTCACCCCGATCTTGCTCTGCTGGACCCTCTTGTGCGCCGCGGCTGAGCCGGCCAAGAAACTGAAGGTCTTCATCCTGGCCGGGCAGTCCAATATGGAAGGACAGGCGGTCGTCGATCTGACCGGCCGCGATTATAACCAAGGGAAGGGCACCTTGGTCGAAGTGATGGCCCGTCCGGGCAACGCCGAGCGCTACGCCCATCTAAAGGACAAGGATGGCAAGTGGGTCGTGCGTCAGGACGTCTGGGTGCGCTACCAGCGCGAGAAGCAGCCGCTCCTGGCCGGAGGATTATCGGTCGGCTACTCCGTCTATGGCGACAAGCACCATTTCGGTCCGGAATTCCAGTTCGGACACGTGGTCGGTGAGGCTTATCGAGATCAGGTGTTACTCATTAAGACATCTTGGGGAGGTAAGAGCCTCTTCCGCGATTTCCGCCCGCCGAGCGCCGGCGGCGCGGTCGGTCCGTATTATCTCAAGATGGTCGCTGAGGTTCGTGAGGCCTTGGCGAATCTGAAGAAAGACTTTCCGTCCTATGACGGTTCTCCGGTCGAGTTGGCGGGCTTCATCTGGTATCAGGGCTGGAACGATGGCGTGAATCCCAAGACCGCTGTCCCCGAGTATGAGCAGAACCTGGTGCATCTGATCCACGATGTGCGCAAGGAGTTCGGCGCACCGAAGCTCCCCGTGATCGTCGGCGAGCTGACGGGCGCTTGGGTCGACGCCCCGAAGGAATGGACGGCCTTGCGCAATGCGCAGGCCGCCGTCGCGAAACGCCCTGAATTCAAGGATAACGTCGTCTTCGTGCCCACTCGCGATTTCGTGCGCAAGGCGGAGGACTCCCCTAATCCGAGCCACGGCCATCACGAGTTCGGTAACGCTGAGACCTACTTTCTCGTTGGCGACGCCCTAGGGAAGGCCGCCGTGCAGATGGCCGGTCGCGACCGTCAGGTGCGTGAGATCCGCGGATGGACCCTGCGCATCGATGAGCGCCTGATCGCCAAGGAATCGGCGGCCGTCGAGAAGGCCGTCGGGCTGCTCGACAAGCATCTCGAGATGATCATCCGGCTCGTGCCAGCGAAAGCCGTGACTGAGCTGAAGAAAGTCCCGCTCAACTTCACGTTGCCCTATCCCGGTGTCCGCACGACTGCCGAGTACCATGGCGGCTTGGAATGGATCAAGCAGTCCGGTCGCGAGATCGCCTTGGCGAAGGCCGTCGAGTTCACGAACGTGGAGCGGTTCGAAGCCGAGACCAAGCGTATGCCGGTCTTCGTGCTGCATGAAC
>CAIYEN010000090.1 GCA_903925205.1 uncultured Opitutia bacterium
CCCGCAGGACGTCCTGGACGCCGCGACTCAACTCCGCGTTAACAAGGCCGTCCCGATCCAGGGCAAGGCTTTCGTGCTCGTGGTGCCGCCGCAGGTCGAACGCGACATCCGCAATAACCCCGAGTGGCAGAACATGGTCCGCTACCAGTACGCCGATAAGCTCTTCAATACTGAGATCGGCGACCTCCATTGCGTTCGCCTGGTGTCCCACACCAATCCGTTCGTCGAAGGCGCCACGGAAGGCACCTACACGACCAACCACTCGGACGCGGACGCCGTGTTCTCGTCCTACTGCCTGGCTTCCGAGGCCTTCGGCGTGACGAAGATGACCAGCCTGGGCGGTTCGCCGTTCAAGCCGTCGATCATCATCAACGACAAGCCCGACAGTCTCAACCCGCTGGCTCAGTACATGACCGTCGGCTGGAAGTCGTACTGGGGCAGCACCGTGCTGAACCCGAAGTTCGGCATCACGCTCAAGTCCAAGACGGAGTTCCGCGCCTCCTGATCCAATCCCTAGGGCCGTCCATCCGGGCGGTCCTGGGGACCCCTTTTTACAAATCATTCACAAATCCAACATGCCCAAATCCCCTGAATCCCAGGCCGCCGACGGCCTCGCCCTCCTGATCGGCATGGCTCCCTCCGGCGCCTCCGCCAAGAAGCCCGCCGCGGGCAACCGCTGCATCGTCAACGTCCCCGCCAAGGCCCTCCAGGTCGACGGCCAGCTCCCCTCCGAGGGCGAGACCGTGGACCTCCAGGTCGTCGCCACCGTGCGCTCCGTCGGCAAGTCCGGCGTCACGCTCGAGCTCGCCACCGCCAACGGCCAGCCCATGACCGAGTCCGCCGACACCGAGGCGGCCGAGGGCGAACCCAACGCCAAGGACGACGCCGACATGATGCGCGCCGCCGAGCAGGCCGACATGGGAGGGCTGGCCTGATGGGCCAGGCCTTCACCGTCGGCACCGCCCCCGTGTCCATCGCGGCCGAGGGGCGGCGCACGGCGCTCATCGTGAGCAACCGCGGCCTCCAGCCCGCCGTCTTCAAGATCGGCGAGGCCGGCGGCACGCTCACCTGGGCCAATGGCGTCTGCGTCCTGCAGCCCGGCGGCACCATGTCCGTCGACACGGCCCGCGCCGCCCGGATGCAGGTCCAGGCGGTCGCGCAGACCGGCACCACCACGCTCACCGTGCAGGAGGTCTACTGACATGATCGGAGTCGAAAACCCCGGCGCCGGCGCCGTCACCGAGATCCTCGCCGCCGTCCCGAAGCGCGTCGACCTGGTCGCCTCTTCCTCCGTGCTTACCGACCCGGGCTGGACCTTCACGGCTCCCGGCAGCACGAGTATCACCACGGTCAACGACTATGATACCGCGCTGTCGGTCCAGATGTCGGACTCGACTTCGATGGACCGCCCGTCCATCGCCGGCCTCGTCCCTGAGGATCTTTGGAACGACCTCTGGGTCTACGGCGGCCGCCTTTACTTTCGCTTCGGCAGCCAGCTGACCGTCGCCGGGGATTGTTGCACCGTCGGTTTCGGAGCTCCCATCACCGCTTCCCGCGGATGGGTACCGGCCGGCTCCAACTACATGCCGTACATCGGTTGCGCCGTGACCATCAAGCGCACGGCCACCGGCTTCGACCTCTTCTGGTTCAACAGCGACATCAAGATCGGCACCGTCGCGTCCACGACGACGCAGTCCGTCGACCTCGAGGTCAAGGTCACCGCCGTTTCTTCCAGGCTCGACCTCTACGCCGGCGGCACGCTCATCGCCACGCTCAACAACTGGCAGTACATCGACGAGTTCTTCACCGGCGTCGTCGGCGTGCATACCCGCCCGGCCACCCTGATCACGCAGCCGGTCAATATCCGCCGACTGATGCTCATGGCCTTCGGCGACAGCGGTACGATCAGCATCCCCACCGTGCAGGCCACGACCCGCGTCGTGCTGCCCGACGACGCCCGCTCCTGGACCATCCGGGTCCCGGACGACTTCCCGCGCAACGCGACCATCGACGTCGTCAACCGCGGTTGCAACTCGGTCACCTTCGCGGCCGCCAACAAGGCGCTCTTCAACGGACGCGGCACCGCGGTCCATTCCCGCACCTCCGGCCAGATCCTCCGCGTCACCGCCATTCAGACGGGCGGGGACCCCGGCAACTGGTGGGTCACCGGCTGACGAACATGCCTACCTACGAATACGAATCCGAGGAGCCGCGCCTGCGCGTCATCTGCGTCCGCTCGGTCGCCGACCGCGACAAGCCGATCATCCTCACCCGAATCCAGGTGCCCACGGGTATCTCGCTCGCCAACACCGACACCGGCCGCGCCAAGGCTCCTTCCCTCGATAAGGACATCATGGCCGGTTACGCCAAGCTGGAAGACAGCCAGGGCTCCCGCTACCGCGAGACCGGCGACCTCTTCTCCAAGGACGAGGTGAACCAGGCCTGGCAGGAACCTCCGCCGCCTCCCTCGCAGGAGCCCTCGACCTGATCCATGCCTGTCACGGTAACCATCCAGAGGCCTAACCTCGTCGACGGCGACGTCCTCGACGCGGCCGCGCTTGCCGCCATGACGGCGGTAAACGTCACCGTCGCCGGCGCCGTGGCCTCGGACGAGTTCAACGCCTACAAGACCCAGGCGACGAACAGCCTCAACAGTTCGATCACTTCCCTGGTGCTCGTGCCCGTCGGCTCGGTCGTGCCTTTCGCAGGGACGTCCATCCCAGCCAACTGGTGGGCCTGCGACGGCCAACTGCTCTCCCGTACGAGCTACGCCGCGCTCTTCGCCGCCATCGGCACCTCCTGGGGAGCAGGGGACGGTTTGACGACCTTCGGTATCCCTGACCTCCGTGGCCGTACGCTGCTCGGCCTGGACACCGGCGCGACCCGTACTCCGGGCGCCGCTACCATCGGCGCGACCGCCGGCACTTCCTCGGTCACGCTGACGACGGCCCAGATGCCGAGCCATAACCACGTCGTCGACCCGGCCATAGCCACGACCTCCACCTCCGGTTCTCACCGTCACGGCATCTCGGCGAACGTCGTGCTCCAGAAGGCCCAGGTCGGCTATCCCGACGAGGACATCTGGGGCAACGGCTACAACCAGACGCCTGCCTACGCCTTCCCGGCCGACGACCCTGACCGCTTCACCACGACCGATCCGGGTCACACCCATACCCTCGACATCCCGGCGACCAACACGACGGCCGTCGGGTCGGGCGGCTCGCATGACAACATGCCGCCGTTCGCCACCATCCGCTGGATCATCCGCGTACGCTGACCATGGACGCAGGACAGATAGTCGACCACGCCTGCCGGCTCGCCGGCATGGAGGACGATCCTACCCGAGAGATCGCCTGGGACTTCCTTCGTAACCGCTGGTCCCTGGTCTGGAACGCTTACCTCTGGCGCACGGGACTCAAGACCGCGACCTTCGGCCCGGATTATTATCGGGAGTTCCTGACGCTTCCCTCGATCCCTGAGCTGGTCGCCGAGGTCTCCACCGACGACACGCAATACCTGCCCGAGTCGGACGCGCGTCCGAACACGCCCAGGTTCACGGTGAGCGGTCCGACCGTCATGCTCTTTCCGCCGTTGCCGCCCGGAGCCTCCGCCTTCGTGCGCTATAAGGCTCCCGCTGCCGAGCTCGCCGAGACCACGCTCATCCCTCTGTCCGGCGGCGCCGAGTGCCTCCTGGCCTTCGTCACCGCGGACCTTTACGAGTACATGCGCCAGCTCGCCAAGTCCCAGGCTAAGATGCAGGAAGCCGCGGCCTTGCTCGAGCGCATGAAGTCGGTCGAGGTCGGCCAGCGTAGCAGCTCGGCGACCCTCATCCCTCACGAATCAGTCCGCTGGGAGGAGCCCTATGCCTGATTTCTTCGTCGATTCGCTGGACGACCCGCTACTCGACGCGGGCGCCAAGGCCTTCACCGCCGTGAACTCGGCCGTGAACCCTTCGGTCATCGATCCGACAACCCTCCGGGCCGCAAGCGGCATGGTCCTGGAAGGGGACGGCGCCTGCCGTCGTCGTCCTGGCTTCGTGCGCGTCGTCGCCCCGGGCAAGCCCGCCGCCGTTTCCGCCCACTGGTTCGATACGCCTGAGCTCGAGACGCTCATCCTTTGCCGCGGCGGTTCTCTCTTCAGTTATCCGGGCGACACCGAGGGCTTTGAGGAAACCGCGATCGGACTCAACGGCCTCGGCTCCGGCCGCATCCAGGTCGCGCAGCTCGTCAATACGCTCTTCGTCGCCCGTCCCGAAGGCGGCCTTTCATGGGCGAGGTTCTCGGAGGGCGCCTGGGTAACCGACAGGGTCATCGCTCACGACTCCCAAGGCGACCTTCCTCGCTTCAGCGTGATTTCGACTCACGCCTTCCGTCTCTTCGGCGTGGAGGCTGGCACGGACACGCTCTGGGTCTCGGACATCCTCTCGGCCGACGTGTCTCTGGCCTGGAGCCCGCTGCGGACCGTGCGCATCGGCACTGGGGAGGGCGACCCGATCACCGCCATCCTCCCGTTCCAGGAGCAGGGCCTGCTTGTCCTCAAGGAGCATTCCGCTTGGCTTCTGGACGCCTCCGGCGCCGACCCGTCCCTCTGGGCCGTGCGCAAGCTCACCGGCCTCGCCGGTTGCATCGCCGGCCGCACCGCCGTGCAGCTCGGCCAGGACGTCCTCTTTCTTTCCCGCCTCGGGGTGATGAGCCTGTCGGCGCTCTCCCGTAGCGACTCCGTCAGCACGGCCTCGAGCGTTTCCGCTCCGGTTCGCGCCGACATCGACCGCATTAACTGGTCGCAGACGACCGGCTCATTCGCCGGCGTCTGGCGCCAGCACTACCTGCTCGCCGCTCTCCGTGACAACGAGGCCGAGCCTTCGACGCTCCTGGCCTTCAATACCGAGACCAAGATGTGGTCCGGCCTCTGGCCCATGCCTGGCGTCAAGCTCTCCGGGGCCTGCGTCACCCGCATGGGCGGCCGTCAGGAGACCATGATCATGACCACCGACGGCGGGGTCTGGCGCCTGGACCCTCGCTCA